>NZ_JBXQQB010000044.1:0-39424 GCF_057220535.1 Kitasatospora sp. NEAU-CNBT7
GGACTTCGACCTCTTCCGGCTCAGTGAGGAGCACGAGATGCTCCGGGAGACGGTGCGTGCGCTGTCGGAGGCGAAGATCGCTCCGTTCGCGGCGGAGGTGGACGAGCAGGGGCGGTTCCCGCAGGAGGCGTTGGACGCGTTGCAGGGCAGTGATCTGCATGCGGTGCACGTGCCGGAGGAGTTCGGTGGTGCGGGGGCGGATGCGCTGGCGACGGTGATCGTGATCGAGGAGGTGGCGCGGGTGTGTGCCTCGTCGTCGCTGATCCCGGCGGTCAACAAGCTGGGTTCGCTGCCGGTGCAGTTGTCGGGTTCGCCGGAGTTGAAGGCGAAGTACCTGGGGGCGCTGGCGCGGGGTGAGGGGATGTTCTCGTACTGCCTGTCGGAGCCGGAGGCGGGTTCGGATGCGGCGGGGATGCGGACGCGGGCGGTGCGGGACGGGGATTTCTGGGTCCTGGACGGGGTGAAGCGGTGGATCACGAATGCGGGGGTGTCGGAGTTCTACACGGTGATGGCGGTGACGGATCCGTCGTTGCGGTCGAAGGGGATTTCGGCGTTCGTGGTGGAGAAGGGCGATGCGGGGGTGTCGTTCGGGGCTCCGGAGAAGAAGTTGGGGATCAAGGGGTCGCCGACGCGTGAGGTGTATTTCGACGGGGTGCGGATTCCGGCGGACCGGATGATCGGTGCGGAGGGGACGGGGTTCGCGACGGCGATGCGGACGTTGGACCACACGCGGGTGACGATCGCGGCGCAGGCGATCGGTATTGCGCAGGGGGCGTTGGACTTCGCGGCGGGGTATGTGAAGGAGCGCAAGCAGTTCGGGAAGGCGATCGCGGAGTTCCAGGGTGTGCAGTTCATGCTGGCGGACATGGCGATGAAGCTGGAGGCGGCGCGGCAGTTGACGTATGCGGCGGCGGCGAAGTCGCAGCGCACGGATGGTGATCTGACGTTCTTCGGGGCGGCGGCGAAGTGTTTCGCGTCGGATGTGGCGATGGAGATCACCACGGATGCGGTGCAGTTGCTGGGTGGGTACGGGTACACGCGGGATTATCCGGTGGAGCGGATGATGCGGGACGCGAAGATCACCCAGATCTACGAGGGCACCAACCAGGTCCAGCGCATCGTGATGGCCCGCAACCTGCCGTAGCACGCACCGGGCCGGCCGCGCGGGGCTGCCGCGCGGCCTACGCCAGGCTCCTCGCGCCGCCGGTCGCCGCCGGGCGCAAGCCCAGGCGGCGGGCCGGGGCGCCGGCCCAGATCTCGTTCGGGCCGGTGGAGCGGGTCAGGACGGCGTTGGCGCCGACGATGGTGCCGGCGCCGACGGTGAGGACGCCCGACTTGCAGACGATCTTCGCCCCGGCGCAGACCACCACGCCGTCCTCCAGCACCACCCGCCGCATCGGGCTGAGTTCCTGCGGCACCCACGGATCCGCCCGCCCGATGGTGACGCCGTTGTAGAGCGTGACGTCCGCACCGAGCGTGGTGTACGGGTGCAGCACGGTGCCGAAGCCGCGGTGGAAGACGGTCAGCCCCGGGCCGATCTCCACCGCGGCCGGGACCTCCATCCCGTACAGCGCGAGCGCCTCCTGGACCAGCCGCCCGAGCAGGCGGTGGCGGCGGTGTCGGATCAGGGCGGTCACCAGCGGCATGGCCACCAGTGTGGCGGCGCCGCGGCGGACCGTCGGCCGGTCCGCCGCGACACGCCGCGAAGGCGTCAACCTCCGTACGGCTACTTGACGTCGGGCATCGCGGTGTCGTTCTTCATGGCGTCGAAGACCAGCTTCGACTTGGCCGGGTCCCACTTGACGGCGGACTCGCCGGTCGGGGTGTGGAAGTCGGGGTTGCCGATCGGCACGGTGATGCTCTTGCCGTCGCCGCTGGAGACGCCCTTCATGGCGAGGAACAGCGAGCCGAGGTCGGTCAGGCCGGCGTCGTCGTCGACGATCAGCGTGCCGAGGCCGGAGCTGACCATGGGGTAGAAGGTGAACGGGTTGAGCAGGGTGGCCGGGGAGGCGGCCTGCTTGGCCAGTGCGCCCAGGAACTTCTGCTGGTTGCGCATCCGGCCGAGGTCCTGGTCGGCCATCTGGTGGCGCTGCCGGACGAAGGCCAGCGACTGGGCGCCGGTCAGGGTCTGGCAGCCGGCCTTGAGGTTCAGCCCGGAGTCCTTGTCGGAGACGGCCTGGTCGATGCACATGTCGACACCGCCCACCGAGTCCACGATGCCGACGAAGCCGGCGAAGCCGATCTCGGCGTAGTGGTCGATGTGGATGCCGGTGTTGGACTCCACGGTCTGCACCAGCAGCCGGCCGCCGCCGCGGGCGAAGGCCGCATTGATCTTGGAGGTGGCGGCCGGCACGGTCTTGCCGTTGCCGCTGGTGTCGGGGTGCGCCGGGATCTGCACCCAGGAGTCGCGGGGGATCGACATCAGGGTGTTCCCGTGGTCCCCGATGTGCAGGATCATCATCGAGTCGCTGCGCTTGCCCTCGGCGGAGCCGGTGTGCAGCGAGTCCTCCTCCGCGTCGGAGAGCCCGGCGCGGCTGTCGGACCCCACGATCAGCCAGTTGGTGCCCTTGCCCTCGGCGGGCCGCCCGGCGTAGCCGGCCAGCACGTTCTCGTGGTTGAGCTGGGAGTCGGCCCAGAAGTAGGTGCCGACACCGGTCACCAGCAGCGTCGTGACGACGGCCAGCGCGGCCACCTTGATCTTGCGGCGGCGCGGCCAGCGGGACCGGCCGGCGGCGGGCGCCCCCGGCGTACCCGGCCCGCCCGGACCACCGGGAGCCCCCGGACCGCCGGGGCCCGGGCGCCCGGGGTGCTGGCGCGGCACCGGTCTGCCGGGCGGCGCGGCCGGCACCGCCGACGGCGCGGCCGGCCCGGCGGGCGCCGGGATGCCGGCGCCGCGCGGGTTGAGCTCGGGCGGCAGCGGCGGCTCCGCGGCCGGCCCGCCGTACCCCGGGGCCTCGCCGTGGCCGGGCGCGCCGTAGCCCTGGCCCTGGGCGCCCGGGGCGCCGTAGCCCCGGCCCTGGTCCCCGTCGCCGTAACCCTGTCCGCCGTGGCCCTGACCACCCTGGCCGGGGCCGCGCCGGCCCTGACCGTACGACCCGTACCCGCCGCCGCCCGGGCGGTCCTCCTGCCACGTGTTCATGTGGGGAAGGATGCCCGAAAGCGGCAGCCCGCAGTGCTGCCGGGTCGGCTGCGGGGCCGCTTGTAACAGAGCTGATGCAGGGCCCGGATCGTTCAGCGGGAAATGTTCAGGGGCTGGAACCAATCTTGACCCCCCGGAAACGCCCGTGTTTGCATGGCGGGCATGGAACAGCGATGGACTCTCACGCGTCGGCTCCACGTCGACCTGGTGCGGGTGTCCGGCGCGCTGTGTCGCGGCTGACCGCTCGCCGCCCTGCTGCCCGAACCCGCCGCGCCCGCCGTACCGGCGCCGCCGCACCCGCTCCCGCCGCGCCCGCGCCCCGCGTTGCCGCGCCCCGCGTCCGCTGCCCGCGCCGGCCCGTCCCGCCTTCCTTCACGGTGCCCGCCGACCACCGGCACCGTCCTGCCCCGAGGTGATCCCCATGGCCACCGTCCTGTCCGTGTCCGGCTCCCCGTCCGCGACCTCCCGCACCACCCGCCTGCTCCGCCACGTCGACGCCCGCCTGACCGCCCGCGGCCACCGGGTGGTCCCGTTCGAGGTGCGCGCCCTGCCCGCCGGGGCACTGCTGGCCGGCGACCTCTCGCACCCCGAACTGGCCCGCGCCGTCGAGCTGTTCGCGGAGGCCGACGGCGTGGTGATCGGCACCCCCGTCTACAAGGCGGCCTACTCCGGCCTGCTGAAGGCCCTGCTGGACGTGCTCCCGCAGTACGCGCTGCGCGGCCGCACCGTGCTCCCGCTGGCGACCGGCGGCTCCACCGCGCACGTGCTGGCGGTGGACTACGCGCTGCGCCCGGTGCTCAGCGCGATGGGGGCCGGGCACATCACCCAGGGCTGGTTCGTGCTGGACCGGCACATCACGGTCCGCGAGGACGGCTCCACCGAACTGGAGCGGGAGACGGACGTGCTGCTCACGCCGGTGGTGGAGGCCTTCGCGGCGGCCCTGGAGCGCAGGCCGGAGCCGGCGCTGGCCGGCTGAGCCGCAGGGCGGCGCGGCGGTACGGAGGGCCGGTCCCGGGGCGGACGACCGGACCGACCCTCACCCCGGTCCCCTGGTCCCCTAGGGGGAGGCGCCGCACACCCCGTACATCTCCCGGTCGGTCGGCTTCCTCCCGGCGGATGAGGTGCCGTCCCCACGGCTCTCCTAACGTGGTCCTTATCCCCCCTCGCCACCCGGTGGTGGTGCCGGCCCCCGGCCGGAAAGGGGTGCGGGCCCCATGGCCGCAGCACCCCCGCGACCGCCAGGCTCGGGGGGCCAACGGGTGGAACCAGGACAACGAGGAGAATCCAGTGACGACGGCAGCCAACGCCGTACACAGCGCCCAGCAGTCCGGCGGGCGGGCCGCAAGCGCGGCGAGCGCCCGCCAGGTGACCAAGGCGTACGGTGCCGGGGAGACCCGGGTGACGGCACTCGACGCCGTCGACGTGGACATCGAGCGGGGCCGGTTCACCGCGATCATGGGCCCCTCGGGGTCCGGCAAGTCGACCCTGATGCACTGCCTGGCCGGGCTGGACACGGTCACCGAGGGCCGGATCTGGATCGGCGACACGGAGATCACCGGGCTGAAGGACAAGCAGCTCACCCAGCTCCGCCGGGACAAGATCGGCTTCATCTTCCAGGCCTTCAACCTGCTCCCCACGCTGAACGCGCTGGAGAACATCACGCTGCCGATGGACATCGCCGGCCGCAAGCCCGACGCCGCCTGGCTGCAGCAGGTGATCGACACCGTCGGCCTGTCCGAGCGCCTCAAGCACCGCCCGACCCAGCTGTCCGGCGGCCAGCAGCAGCGCGTCGCGGTGGCCCGCGCCCTGGCGGCCCGCCCGGAGATCATCTTCGGTGACGAGCCCACCGGCAACCTGGACTCCCGCTCCGGCGCCGAGGTGCTCACCTTCCTGCGCCGCTCGGTCGACGAGCTCGGCCAGACCATCGTCATGGTGACCCACGACCCGGTCGCCGCCGGCTACGCGGACCGCGTGCTGTTCCTCGCCGACGGCGCCCTGGTCGACGACATGACCGCCCCGACCGCCGACTCCGTCCTCGAGCGCATGCGCCGTTTCGACGGCAAGCGCACCAGCTGATTCGGAGCCGGAAACCCCCATGCTGCTCAAGACCTCGCTACGGAGCTTCCTCGCCCACAAGGGGCGGATGATCCTCTCGCTGATCGCCGTGGTGCTCTCGGTCGCCTTCGTGTCCGGCACCCTGGTCTTCGCCAACACCGCGACCAGCACCTTCGACAAGCTGTTCGCCTCCACCGCCTCCGACCTGTCGGTCCAGCGGCCGTCCGACGACTCCGACGGCGGCCCGGGCCAGGGCGCCAAGGCGCTGACCGTGCCGCTGGACACCGTCACCAAGCTGGCCGCCCTGCCGGGTGTGAAGAGCGCCGTCGGCCAGGTGTTCACCCAGTCCTCCACCCTGGTCGACCCGGTCGCCAACAAGGCGATCGGCCCGACCCAGGGCGCGCCCACCCTCACCGGTAACTGGACCGAGACCCCGCGTCAGTCGGTCGACATCACCGCGGGCCGCGCCCCGCAGGGCGCCGCCGACCTGGTGCTGGACGCCGACACTGCCAAGAAGGCCCACCTCGGCCTCGGCAGCGCGGTCCGGATCATCAGCCCCGGCGGCAGCTACGACTTCACCATCTCCGGCATCGCCACCTTCCGGACCACCAACCCCGGTGCGGCGCTCGCCTTCCTGGACACCGCCACCGCCCAGCGCGACCTGATCGGCCAGCAGGCGTACACCTCGGTCGAACTGTTCGGCGACGGCAGCCGTACCGACGAGCAGCTCAAGGCGGACGCGCTGGCCGCGCTCGGCAGCGGCTTCCAGGGCAAGACCGCCGCGGAGCAGAAGGCCGACGGCGCCAAGGGCGTCGGCTCCTTCCTCGACTTCATGAAGTACGTGATGCTCGGCTTCGCCGGGATCTCGCTGCTGGTCGGCGGCTTCCTGATCATCAACACCTTCTCCATGCTGGTCGCCCAGCGCACCCGCGAGATCGGCCTGCTGCGCGCCCTCGGCGGCAGCCGCAAGCAGGTCAACCGCTCGGTGCTGGCCGAGGCGCTGATCCTCGGCCTGCTCGGCTCCACCCTGGGCCTGGCCGCCGGCCTCGGCCTGGCGGTGCTGCTGATCCAGCTGATGAAGCTGCTCGGGATGAACCTGGACGCCTCCTCGCTGGAGATCACCTGGACCGTCCCGGTCGCCTCGTACGCGGTCGGCATCCTGATCACCGTGCTGGCGGCCTGGGTCCCGGCCCGCCGGGCGAGCCGGATCTCGCCGATGGCCGCGCTGCGCGACCACGGCACCCCGGCCGAGGCCTCCGCCAACCGGATCCGCACCGTCATCGGGCTGGTCCTCACCGGTCTCGGCGCCGCCGGCCTGGTCATGGCCGCGCTGGCGCACAAGGCCGCCGACGGCGGGCTGCCGCTGGCCGCCGGGATCTTCCTGAGCCTGGTGGGCTTCGTGGTCCTCGGCCCGCTGCTGTCCACCGGGGTGGTCCGGGTGCTCGGCGCCGCGCTGCCGGCCCTGTTCGGCCCGTCCGGCAAGCTGGCCCAGCGCAACGCGATGCGCAACCCGCGCCGCACCGGCGCCACCGCGGCGGCCCTGATGATCGGCCTGGCCGTGGTGACCGGCGCCTCGGTGGTCACCAACTCGATGGTCAGCTCGGTCACCGCCCAGATCGACAAGTCGGTCGGCGCGGACTACATCGTCTCCGCCAACGGCGCCCTCAGCCCGGCGATGGCCGACGCCGCCCGCAGCACCCCCGGCCTGAAGGCGCTGATCGAGCAGAAGTCGCTGCCGGTCACCTTCACCACCCCGGACGGCAAGCACACCAAGGCGGACCTCTCCGCCGCCACCGCGAACTTCACCGAGGGCTTCCACATGCCGGTCGCCGCCGGCCGCCCGGAGGCCGCCTTCACCGGCGGGATCTCGGTGGACGAGAACTTCGCCAAGGAGCACGGCCTCGCGGTCGGCGACCCGGTCACCGTGGACTACGGCCAGGGCCGTACCCAGAGCCTGCCGGTCGGGATCGTCACCCAGCTCGGCAACTCGCTGTTCGACAAGCAGTTCTACACCTCCGTGGACACCGTCGCGAAGGTCCTGCCCACCGACGAACTGCCCCTGGACGTGGTCATGTTCGCCACCGCGGCGGACGGCGCGGACAAGGCCTCGACGCTGACCGCCCTGCAGAAGTCGCTGGACGCCTACCCGCAGGTCAAGGTGCAGGACCAGGCCGGCCTCAAGGACCTGGTGCAGAGCCAGATCAACCAGCTGCTCTACATGGTCTACGGCCTGCTCGGCCTCGCCATCGCCGTCGCGGTCCTCGGGGTCGTCAACACCCTGGCCCTGTCGGTGGTCGAGCGGACCCGTGAGATCGGCCTGCTGCGCGCGATCGGCCTCTCCCGCCGCCAGCTGCGCCGCATGATCCGGCTGGAGTCGGTGGTGATCGCGGTCTTCGGCGCCCTGCTCGGCTGCGGGCTCGGCCTCTCCTGGGGCGTCACCGCCCGCAAGGTGCTGGCCGACCAGGGCCTGGACGTGCTGACCGTCCCGACCGGGACGATCGTCTTCATCCTGGTGGCGTCGGCCGTGATCGGTCTGCTGGCCGCACTCGTCCCGGCCTTCCGGGCCGGCCGGATGAACGTCCTGGCGGCCATCGCCACCGACTGACCGCACCACCACGGGGGGACGCGGGGGCCGGGCACCATGCCCGGCCCCCGCGGCATGCCCCCGCCCGGGGGCGCCCGGTCACGGGCAGCCGACCTCGGCCCCGGTCCCGGCGGCCGGGTCGGCCGGGCCCGGCGTCCCGCCCGCGGCCGCCGCCGAGCCGCCCGCGGCGGGCCGGGCCGGCGGCGGGCCGCTCGACGGCACCCCCGCCACACCCCGGTAGTCGGTACCGGCCACCACCTGCACGGTGGCGCCGAGACCGGGTGCCTCGGCCAGCTCGGCACCGGGCAGCGCCGCCGCCACCGTACGGGCCGACTCGTCCCAGTGCGGGTCGTAGCGGACGGTGGTGCGCACGGCGGTCGTGTCGCCGGTGTTGCCGGGCGTACCGGTGGTGGCGAACCCGGCGCCGCGCAGGTCGGCGTCGACCCGGGCGGCCAGGCCCTGGACGGCGGAGCCGTTGAGCACCTGGACCCGGATCTGTCCGGGCGGCACGGTCCCGGCGGGCACCGGGGAGCCGGACGGCACGGGGGCGGGCCGGTCGGTCAGCGGCCGGCCGTGCCGCAGTGCGTCGAACAGCGCCTTGGCGCGGGGCTGGTCCCACAGCACGGTCGAACCCCAGCCGCTGACCTGGTGGTCGAGCGCGGCCAGCGGCACGGTGGCGAAGTCGGCGTCGGCGGCGGACAGCTCCTTCAGCCGGGAGACCAGCTGGAGCAGGTCGTCGCCGGTCAGCTGCTGGTCGGCCTTGACCGAGCCCAGCACCGTCCGGGTGATCCGGTCCAGCCGGGCCGGGTCGAGCAGGGTGCCGGCGGTGGCGGCCTGCCGGAGCAGCTGGGCGAGGAAGCGGTGCTGGCGGTGCATCCGGCCGAGGTCGGAGCTGCCGTCGACGTGCCGGGCCCGGACGTACTTGAGGGCGCCGGCGCCGTCCAGCCGGGTGGTGCCGGCCGGCAGGTCCAGGCCGGAGTAGTCGTCCTTGAGCGGCTTGCTGGTGCACACCTCCACCCCGCCCACGGCGTCCACGGCGGCGACGAAGCTGAGGAAGTCGACCTGGAGGTAGTGGTCGATCCGCACGCCGGTGTTCTGCTCGACGGTGCGGACGGTGAGCGGGGCGCCGCCCATGCCGTACGCCGCGTTGATCCGGCCCTTGGCGGCCGGCACCTGCCGGTGGGTGGCCGGGTCCTGGTGCTCGGGGATGTCCACGTACGAGTCGCGGGGGATGGAGACCACGCTGGCCCGGCGGCCGGTGTCGGCGAGCTGGACGATCATCATGGTGTCGGTGCAGTGGCAGGACTCGCCACCGGCGTGCAGGACCTGCTTCAAGGTGGTCTCGGGGATGCCCTCGCGGTCGTCGGTGCCGACCACCAGGAAGGTCGTGACGCCGTCGTCGGCGGGGCGGTCGTGGTCTCCGCTGAAGGCGTCCACCCGGTCGATCGCGTCGCTGACGCCGTTCACTATCGCCCAGCCGCCGCAGGAGGCCGCCAGCACGGCCAGGGACAGGGCGCCCGCCGCCCACTGCGCCCAGCGTCGGCGGGGCGGGCGAGCGGGGCGGCGCGGGCGGGACGGGGGCATCCTCTGGATGGTAGGGGCGCGGTCCGGGCGGCCCGGCGCGCGGCGCGCCGGGCATCCGGGCGAGCAGGGACGTTCCGTCGGAAGCCTCCTGATCACGGCGTCGAACCTGGTGGGTACCCGCATCTGACAAGGGCGGGCATGCGCCGGTACGGTGGGGCCCGATGAACACCAAGGCTGCTGAGGAGCTGCCGGCGGTCTCCGTGATCATGCCGGTGCTCAACGAGGAACGTCACCTGCGCACCGCTGTCCGCCGGATCCTGGAACAGGACTACCCCGGCGCGATCGAGGTGGTGATCGCGCTCGGTCCGTCCACCGACCGGACCGACGAGATCGCCGCCGAACTGGTCGCCGCGGACCCGCGGGTGCGGACCGTGCCGAACCCCACCGGCCGCACCCCCGCCGGCCTGAACGCCGCGATCCGCGGCTCGAGCCACCCGATAGTGGTCCGGGTGGACGGCCACGGCCTGCTCACCGACGGCTACATCGCCACCGCGGTGCGGCTGCTCGGCGAGATGGACGCGGCCAACGTCGGCGGCATCATGCACGCCGAGGGCGAGAGCGAGTGGGAGAAGGCCGTCGCGGCCGCCATGACCTCGAAGATCGGCGTCGGCAACGCGGCCTTCCACACCGGCGGCCTGGCCGGCCCGGCCGACACCGTCTACCTGGGGGTGTTCCGCCGCGAGGTGCTGGAGAAGCAGGGCGGCTACAACGAGGAGTTCATCCGCGCCCAGGACTGGGAGCTGAACTACCGCATCCGCCAGGACGGCGGCCTGGTCTGGTTCAGCCCGCAGCTGCGGGTCACCTACCGCCCCCGCCCGAACGTCCGCGCGCTGGCCAAGCAGTACAAGGACTACGGCCGTTGGCGCCGGGTCGTCACCCGCTACCACCGCGGCTCGGTCAACCTGCGCTACCTCGCCCCGCCCGCCGCGCTGGCCGCGATCACCGCGGGCCTGGCGCTCGGCGCGCTGGTGCACCCGGCGTTCCTCGCCGTGCCGCTCGGCTACCTGGCGGCCATCCTCGGCGGTTCCGCGCTGGAGGGCCGCGGCCTGTCCGCCAAGGCCCGTCTCCAACTGCCCGTCGCCCTGGTCACCATGCACATGAGCTGGGGTTTCGGCTTCCTCACCTCCCCGCGCTCGCTGGCCCGCCGGGTGATCGCGAGCACCGCACCGGCCCCGATCCTCCCGGGCGGCGACGAGCAGGCGGCCCGGCTGCGGCCGACTGCGCCATAACCCTCCGGCCGGCCCGCCCCGGGCGCTATCGTCCCCGCCATGGGGATTGCTGAGGGGGCGCCGGCCCGGACCGGTGTACGGGTCGAGCCGACCGCGGACGTCGACGAGCGGGCCGTGATCGGTCCGGGGAGCACGGTCTGGCACCTCGCGCAGGTGCGCGAGGACGCCGAGATCGGGGCCGACTGCATCGTCGGCCGGGGCGCCTACGTGGGCCCCGGCGTACGGATCGGCGACCGGGTCAAGCTGCAGAACCACGCGCTGGTGTACGAGCCCGCGGTGCTGGAGGACGGTGTGTTCGTCGGCCCGGCCGCGGTGCTGACCAACGACCTGTACCCGCGCTCGGTCGACGTGGACGGCAGGCTCAAGCGCGGCGACGACTGGCACGCCCGCGGGGTGACGCTCCGCCAGGGCTGTTCGATCGGCGGCCGGGCGGTGCTGGTGGCGGGGGTGACGGTGGGCCGCTGGGCGCTGGTCGCGGCCGGCGCGGTGGTGCACCGGGACGTCCCCGACTTCGCGCTGGTGGCCGGGGTCCCGGCGCGCCGGATCAAGTGGGTGGGCCGGGCCGGCGAGCCGCTGGCGGACGCCGGTGGCGGGCGCTGGCGCTGCCCGCGCACCGGCGAGGAGTACGTCGAGGCCGGCGGCGTGCTCTCCGAGGCCCCCTGACGGCAGCGGGCGGCCTGCCGTCAGTGGGTGCCGGTGCGGCCCTGGACGCAGCCGCCCTCGTCGCCCTGGTGCACGGCGACGTCCGAGGGCACCGCGGTGGGCACCGGTGCGGGCGCCGCGGCGGCCCCGCCGCCCGGCTGGTAGTCCGCGCCGAGGGTGACCACCACGGCGCGGCCGCTGCCGCCCGCCGAGACGGCCGACTCCGGCAGCCCGAGTGCGGCGGCCACGGCGAGCGCGCCGGACCGCTGGTCGGCCTGGGCGTAGTGCACGCTGCTGGTCCGTACGCCGGTCCCGGCTCCGGTGCCGGGCGAGGCGTGGTAGCCGAGGCCGCTGAGCTTCTTGCCGGTCTCGGCGGCCAGGTTGGGCTGCGGGGTGCCGTTGAGGACCTGGACGGTGACAGTGCCCGGGTCCACCGGCGGTGCGGCGGGCGAGGACGGTGCGGCGGGCTGCGGGTCGGCGGCCGGCGGGGCGGCGGGGTCGGCGCCGCCGGAGTGGTCCTCGGTGCCGCTCAGCGTCCGGTCGGCCAGGATCAGCGCGAACAGCGCGTCCGCGCCGGGCTGGACCAGCCGGTCCTTCTCCCGCAGCGACCTGTCCGGGTCGTCGTGGGTGTACTCGGTCGGGGGCTGGACGAAGCTGATCTCGGCGGGCTTGATGTTGTGCAGGCCGGAGGCCAGTTCGGCCAGCTTGAGGGTGCCGGCGATCGGGTCGTCCACGGTGATGGACCTGGTGGCGGCCTCCACCACCGGGAAGGCCTTGGTCGGGTCGAGCAGCGTGCCCTGGTCGGTGACCTTCTTCAACAGCGAGGCGAGGAAGGCCCGCTGCATGGCGAAGCGGCCGATCGCGGTGCCGTCCTGGACCTGCTTGCGGGTGCGGACGAACTGCAGGCCCTGCTCGCCGTTGAGCTTGGTGACCCCGGCGGGGAGGTCGAGTTCGGAGTCCTTGTCCTTGATCGGCTGGCAGAGGTTGACCTCGACCCCGCCGACCGCGTCGGTGATGTCCTTGACGCCCTGGAAGTTGACCAGCACGTAGTGGTCGATCTTCAGATGGGTGATCGACTGGACGGTGTCCTGGACGCACCCCGGACCGCCGTGCCCCAGCGCCTCGTTGAGCGGCCGGTGCTTCATCGGCGCGTGCGTCTCGCCGTTGACCACGCACTTGGGGTGGTCGATCAGGGTGTCCCGGGGCAGGTCGAGCGCGACGGCGGCGCGCTTGTCGGGGTAGACGTGCAGCACGATGTTGACGTCGTTGTTGCCCGCCCCGACGTTGTCCCGGTCGCCGTAGCCGCCGCCGAGGCCCTTGCGGCTGTCGGTGCCGATGATCAGGATGTTCATCGCCACCCGGCCCTGGGCGTCGGCCTGTCCGGGCGGCGGCGGTGCGTTGCCCGCGCCGAGCGGGGCGTGCTGGAGGTTGGCGTCCAGGTGCCTGAGGTAGAGGTAGCCGCCGCCGCAGCCGGCCACCACCAGGGCGCCGGTGGTCAGGGCGACCGGCTTGATCCAGCGGCGTATGCCGGACCTCCGGGCGCGTCGGCGGCCCCGGCCGGTCCCGCCGGCCGGACGGCGTTCCGCGGCGCGGCCGCCCCCTGGTTCCGTGCCCTCGTCCATGCCCGTTCCCCCGCCCGTCCGTTCGATACCCCGTGAGTGTTCGAACGGACAAGCTACCTGAGGGCACGCCTCGGTTGCAGCTTGATCACAGCGCCGGTCCACGCGCGGGGCGGGCCGCCTGACGCTCCGTCGAGCGCGCCGTCACCCGGCGTGCCCGAAGGGCCGGTCCTCCGCCCTTCCATACGCGCCGGGGGCGTCAAAAGGTGCGCGGTGGGCGTGAGTTATTTCGCACAGACGTTGGTGTCGTCGGCCTGCACCCGCTGGAGGTCCTTCGGCGCCTCGGCCGGAGCGGCCGCGGCGGTGCCCGGGGCGGCCCCGAGGAAGTCCTTGCCGAGCACCACCACCAGGGCGTCCTTGGCGCCGAGTTGGGAACTCTGCTGGACGGCGGTGGCCGGCAGGCCGAGCGCCGCCGCCAGTGCGGCGGCCTGGTCGGCCTTCCCGGCCGGGTACGAGACGCTGCTGGCCTCCGCGGCCTCCGCGTTGCTGCCGGTCGCCGCCTTGGTGAAGCCCTTGCCCTGCAGGGTGGCCACCGCCTTCGTGGCCTGCTGCGGCGTGCCGGTGCCGTTGCGGACGGTGGCCCGGATGGTCGCGCCGTCCACGTCGGGGGCGGCCGGGGCGGCGGGCGCGCTCGGGGCGGCGGGCGCCGCGGCGGCCGCGTCGGCGGCCTTCTGTACCTCGGTCAGCGAACGGTCGTTGGCGATCATCGAGAAGAGCTGCTCGGAGTCGCCCGGCTTGAGGATCAGCCGGTCGTTGTCCTTGGGATCGTCCAGCACCGGCACGGTGGTGAAGGTGATGTTCTTGGTGTCGACCTTGCTCAGGTCCAGCGCCAGGTCCTTGAGCTTGTCGACGCTGCCGATGCCGGAGTCGACGGTGAGCGCCTTGGTGGCGGCGTCCGCGAGGCTCCACAGCTTGGTCGGGCTGGTCAGGGTGTCGCCGCTCTTGATCTTGCGGATCATCGAGCTGATGAACTGCTGCTGCAGCGGGATCCGGGTCAGGTCGCCGCCGAAGCCCACCGCGTGCCGGGTCCGGACGAAGGCCAGCGCCTCCTCGCCCTGCACCACGTGCTTGCCCTTGGACATCTTCAGGTGCGAGTCGGGGTCGTTGATGTCCTTGGCCGCGCAGACCTCCACCCCGCCGACGGCGGTGGACAGCGTCTTCACCGCCTCGAAGTTGACCATCATGAAGTGGTCGATCCGGATCCCGGTGGCCTTCTCCACGGTCTTCCAGGTGCAGCCGGGGTCGCGGCCGTCCTGGCCGAGACTGGTGTTGAACATCGCCCGTGCGCTGCCCGGGATCTTCTTGGTGCCGCTCTGGCACTCCGGGATCGGCAGCATCAGGTCACGGGGGATGCTCATCACCGTCGCGTTGCTGCGGTCCTTGGCGACGTGGAACAGCAGGGTGGTGTCGGCGTGCCCGGTGCTGCCCTCGTCGCCGTACTCGCGGCCGAGGCCCTCCCGGCTGTCGGTGCCGATCACCAGGATGTTGAGCGCGTCACCGGCCGCCTGCGGCCGCTCGGCCTCGCTGCCGACCTGGACCTCGACCGAGCTGATGTTGTTGTTGAAGTGCTGGTACGCGTAGTACGCGCCGCCGCAGCCGGCCACCAGCACCAGCGCCGCCACCCCGGCGGTCCACTTGAGCGCCCGGCGCCTGCGCGGCTTGGAGCGGCCGCCCTTGCGGCGGGCGGCGCGGCCGCCGTCGCCGGGGCCGGTCGGTGTGAGGGGTGCGACCGCGGGCTCCGAACGGGGTCCGGGCATCCGGGTCCGGCCCGGTGCGGTGCGCCCCGGTCCGGCCTGGGGCGGGACGACGGGCGGGGGCCCGTCCAGGTTCAGGCGGAACTCGCCGGTCTGCGGGTCGAGGACCCACTGATCGGCCGGGTCGACCTCCTCGGGCAGCGGGACCGCGAGGCGGTTCGGCTGCCGGTGTCCGCTGTTCACCCCGGACACCCTAGACGAGCCGCACCGGTGGTTCGGTCACGGTGTGACAGCTGCCACACTGCCAATTCCCAATGAACCGGGCCAAACAGCCCGAGCCGCCTTCACATTTCGTGCCCAACTCTCCCGCGCCCGCCGCGGCGGTCCGGGCCGGGTCCGGCGCGCCCGGATCAGTCGGCCGGGCACACGTCCTGGTCGGCGGTCCGGCCCTCCAGCGACGGGCTGGCCGCCGCCGTCCCGGGGGCCGACGGGGCCTGCGATGCGCCGGGTGCGGCACCGGCCTGCGGCGAGGCGTCGGGGGAGGCGTCGGGCGAGGCGTCCGGTGACGGGTCGGGGGATCCGTCCGGCGCGGTCCCGGTCGCCGGGCCCGGCGAGGCGCTCGGCCGTACCGTGACCTGCTGGTCCGCCCGCAGCGCCGCGAACAGCCGGTCGGTGTCCGGCTGGACGAACTCGTCCCGGTTGGCGTTGTAGCGGTACGGCCGGCGCGGGGTGGTGAGGAAGGTGATCTCGTTCGGCGGCATCGAGCGCAGCCGCTGCGCCAGGTCGTACAGCGCGCCCAGCCGGCTCAGTCCCGGATCGGCGGTGATCGAGGAGGTCGCCGCGTCCAGCAGCGGCCACAGCTTGGTGGGGTTGAGCAGCACGCCCTGGGACTGCACCTTGCGCACCAGGGCCGCCAGGAACTGCTGCTGGCGGCCCATCCGGTCGGTGTCGCTGCCGTTGCCGAGGCTCTCCCGGGCCCGTACGTAGCCGAGTGCCTGCTCGCCGTGCAGCACCTGGCGGCCGGCGTCCAGGTCCAGCCCGGCGTCCCGGTCGTGGATCGGCGCCGGGACGCACACCTCGACGCCGCCGACCGCGTCGACCATCCGCTTGAAGCCGGTGAAGTCGAGGATCACGTGGTGGTCGACCCGGATCCCGCTGATCTGCTCCACCGTCCGGATGGTGCAGGCCGGGCCGCCGGTCTCGAAGGCCAGGTTGAACTGGCCGAGCCCGCCGCGCGAGCGGCTGCCGTCCGGCAGGTCGCAGGGCGGCACGGTGACCATCACGTCGCGCGGGATGGAGACCGCGGTGGCCCGCCGCCCGCCCGCGGCCAGGTGCAGCAGGATCACGGTGTCGGAGCGCTGCCCGCCGGTCGAGCCGTACGCGGAGTTGGCCCCGCTGCGGTCGTCGCTGCCGATCAGCAGGATGTTCTCGGCGTCGCCGGCGACCGGGGAGGGCCGGTCCGACTCCCGGCCGAGCAGTTCGCCGGTGGCGGTGTCGGTCCTGATGTTCCCGTTCAGCTTGCGGTAGGCGAGCCACGCCAGCGTGCCGCCGACCAGCAGCACCAGGGACAGCAGCCCGGCGGCCAGGGCCAGCCAGTGGCGCCGCAGGAACGAGCGGCGCCCCCCTCCCTCGCGGGTCGGGGGGCGCTCGCCGTCCTCCTGCTCCACTGCCATCGGGGGATCCGTACCCCGGTGGCGCGGGCTGCATCAGCTCAGACGCAGAGTCACCCGTTCGGATTCGATCCGCTTCTCCCACTGATCGGCCGTCAGCTGCTCCGAGTTGCGGCACAGCACCACCGAGGCGCCGGCCGCCAGCGGCGCCAGCAGGCCCGCCTCCAGCCCGGTCCAGTCGTCGTAGGACAGGGTGCTGAGCACCCGGTCGCCCGGGCCGAGGCCGAGCCGCGCGGCGCCGGCCCTGGCCAGCTCGACGGTCTGCTCGCCGGTCAGCTTCAGCGGCAGCCCGTCGGTGCTGGTCTCCAGCGCCGGGGCCTGCGGGTCGACGGGGGAGTAGGGCGCGAAGCGGTCGCCCTGCCCCGGCACCTCGGCGGCGTAGTCGAGGAAGCCGTCGGGGCGCTGCGGGAACCGGCCGCCGAGCGGCCGCAGGGCCAGTGCCACCCGTTCGCCGGTGCAGGCCTCGGCGGCGGCGAGCCCGTCCGGGCCGCTCACCACCAGGTCGGCGTCGGCCGGGTCGCCGCCGGGGATCACGGTGACCCCGACGGACCAGCAGGCCAGCAGCCAGACCGCGCTCTGCCAGTGGGCGGGCAGCAGCAGCGCGGCCCGGTCCTCGGGGCCGGCGTTCAGCTCGTCCTGGATCAGGTTGGCGGTCTTGGCCACCCAGTTGTCGAAGGTCTTCGCGGAGAGCTCGACCCGTTCGCCGGTCGAGTCGTCGTAGAAGGTGACCAAGGGGCGGGAGGAGTCGGCATCGGTGGCCCCGGGGCGCAGATAGGCGTTCAGCAGCTCGGCGGGGGTACGGGCGTCGGCAGCGAAAGGCGCAGTCATGGTGCGGTCCAGCCTACGGCCTTCGGGTGGTCGGCCGGGAGAGTGATCAGCGGCGTGGGCCGACATGGCAGCGGGAGTGATTTGCCGTCAATATCCGTTTTATGCGCTTTACTCACTTTGCTGCTCTCGCCGCCGGGTCCACCGCCCTGCTCCTCCTCCAGCCCGTGACCGCCGGTGCGGCCGCGGCACCCCGGGAGAGCCGGTCCGTGGCCGGCGGCGTGACGACCCTTCCCCTGACCGACAGCCGGCGCTCCGTGGGCGCGGACGGTGCCGAACGCACCCTCCCGCAGCGGACCACCGGCTCCTTCTCGATGGTCGGCGTCAGCTGGGACGACCCGGCCGCCACCTTGGACGGCACCGTCCAGGTCCGCACCAGGGACGCCGCGACCGGCCGCTGGAGCGACTGGCTCGACCTGGACAGCGCCGACGAGGACCGCCCCGACGAGCCCACCGGACGGGGCTCGACCGCCCCGCTCTGGGTCGGCCCCAGCAACGGCCTCGCCGTCCGGGTGCACGCCTCGGGCCACCAGCTGCCGGCCGGCCTGCGGGCCGAACTGGTCGACCCCGGCACCGGGCCCGCCGTGACCGGACCCGCCGCCACCGCGCCCGGGGACACCGGCCCCGCCGGCGGCGCCGCCGCCGAACGGGCCCTGCCCCGCGTCGAGCACCCCGGGCCGCGGCCCGGCATCGTCATCCGTTCGGGCTGGGGCGCGGACGAGTCCCTGCGCGAACCCGGCTACGTCTACACCGGCGCCGTCAAGGCGGTCTTCGTCCACCACACCGACACCGCCAACAACTACGCCTGCTCCGACGCGCCCGCGATCATCCGGAGCATCTACCAGTACCACGTGAAGACCAACGGCTGGCGGGACATCGGCTACAACTTCCTGGTCGACCGCTGCGGCACCATCTACGAGGGCCGGGCCGGCGGCGTCATCCAGCCGGTGCTCGGCGCCCACACCCTGGGCTTCAACAGCAACACCTCGGGCGTCGCCGCGATCGGCACCTACGGCTCCGACGGCGTCCCGCAGGCCCAGCAGGACGGCATCGTCAAGATCGCCGCCTGGAAGCTCGGCCTCACCGACGTGGACGCCGCCGGCTCGACCACGCTGGTCTCCGCCTCCGACGGCAGCCGGTACAAGAAGGGCACCTCGGTCAGCTTCAAGACCGTCTCCGGCCACCGGGACGCCTTCGCCACCGAGTGCCCGGGCGACCAGCTGTACAACCTCCTGCCCGACATCCGTTCCCGCGCGGCCCACCTGCAGGGTCGCTGAACCGCCCGCCGAGGGGGCCGGGCCGCAGGGCGTAGGGTTCCTGTGGCCCAACCCCCGGGCGGCGGAAGAGGTGACGGGCGATGCCGGGAACGGTACGGCGGTGGCAGCCGGGATTCCCGCTCGACCTGCCCAGGATCCTGTTCCCGCTGCGCCGCGGCCCCGGCGACCCGGCGCTGCGCACCACCGGCGACGGCGCCGTCTGGCGGGCCTCCCGCACCCCGGCCGGCCCCGGCACCGTACGGATCGCGGCGGCCGGCGGCGAGGTGACCGCGCAGGCCTGGGGCCCCGGCGCCGACTGGCTGCTGGAAGCACTGCCCGCCCTGCTCGGCGCCGACGACGACCCGTCCGGGCTGGTCCTGCCGCCCGGCCCGCTCCGCGAGGCCCAGCGCACCCACCCGGGCCTGCGGCTCGGCCGGACCGGGCTGGTGATGGAGTCGCTGGTCCCCGCGGTCCTCGAACAGAAGGTCACCACCGACGAGGCGTACCGCGCCTGGCGCATCCTGCTGCGGGACTTCGGCACCCCGGCGCCCGGGCCGGCCGGGCCGGTGGACGGGATGCGGGTCGCGCCGTCCGCCCGCGAGTGGGCGCTGATCCCCAGCTGGGAGTGGCACCGGGCCGGGGTCGACCCGAAGCGGTCCGCCACCGTGGTCCGCGCGGCCCGGCTGGCCGCCCGGCTGGAGGAGGCCTCCGGCTTCGCGTCCGACCAGGCCTTCGCCCGGCTGACCGCCGTCCCCGGGATCGGGGTCTGGACGGCGGCCGAGACCCTCCAGCGCAGCAACGGCGACCCGGACGCGGTGTCGGTCGGCGACTTCCACCTGCCGAACCTGGTCGGCTGGGCGCTGGCCGGGCGGCCGCGCAGCGACGACGCGCAGATGCTCGACCTGCTGGAGCCGTACCGCCCGCACCGGTACCGGGTGTGCCGCCTGCTCATGCTCACCGGCGCCCGGGCACCCCGGTACGGGCCCCGGCTGACGCCCAACGACCACCGGGGGCGATGACCGGGGGCCCGGCGCGGCGGGGGTCAGCGGACGGCGATGAAGGCGTCCGCCGGGCGGGGCTGGCGGTGGCGGGGGGACTCGGCCGGGCGGCCGACGGCGACGGCGCCCATCGGGTCCCAGCCGGCCGGGAGCCCGAGGACGGCCCGGACGGTGTCGCGGCAGAACATGGTGGAGGACACCCAGGCCGAGCCGTAGCCCTCGCCGGCCAGGGTGACCAGCAGGTTCTGCACGGCGGCCCCGATCGCGACGGTGAACATCTCCCGCTCGGCCGCGCCCCGGCGCGCGTCGGGGTAGTCGTGCGAGCCGTCCATCACCAGGCAGGGCACCACCAGGTAGGGCGCGTCCCGAAGCACGTCGCCGCGGGCGGTGCGGCGGGCGACCTTCTCCTCGTCCCAGCCGTCGAGCTCGCGCAGGTCGCGCTGCCAGGCGGCGAGCATCGCGTCCAGCAGCCGGGTGCGGACCTCTGCGGTCTCCAGCAGGACGAACCGCCAGGGCGTGGTGTGGTGCGGTGCGGGCGCCGTGACCGCGGCGGCCACCGCCCGGCGGACGGCCTCCGGGTCGACCGGCTCGGCGGTGAAGGAGCGGATCGTCCGGCGGAGGGTCACCGCCTCGCGGACGGCCTCCGAGGTGCCGAGCCGGAACATGTCGTCGGCGGCCGGGCGGACCAGCGCGCGGGCGCCCTCGCCGTCCTCCGCGGTGACCAGGCCGGCCAGGCCGCGGACCACCGCGACCGGGGTGCCGCTGGCCTTGCCCTTCACCAGGTCGGCCGCGGCGGCGAGTTCGTCGGCGGTGGCGGTGACGGTCATCGCCAGCCGGTTGCCGTGGCTGTCGGTGCGGCCGCGGTGGTCGTCCAGCACGGGCAGCCCGGCCGCGCCGATGGCGACGTCGGTGAGGCCGTTGCGCCAGGGCCGGCCGAAAGTGTCGGTGATCACGACGGCGAGCCGGCGTCCGGTCAGCCGCCGGAGCCCGGCGCGCAGGGCGCGGGCCGAGGCGTCCGGGTCCTCGGGCAGCAGCAGCACGGTGCCGGGGGCGGTGTTGGAGGCGTCGACACCGGCGGCGGCCATCACCAGGCCGTTGCGGTTCTCCACGATCCGGGTGGCGCCGCGCCGGGCGACCACCCGGACGGTCTCGGCGTCGATCGCGGCCTCCCGGTCGTCGGCCCGCAGCAGCCGCCCCTCGGCCTTGCTGACGATCTTCGAGGTGACCAACAGGATGTCGCCGTCCTCGAACTCCCCGGCCTTGGCGATCAGTTCGGCGAGGTCCGCGCCGGGCTCGATCTCGGGCAGCCCGCGCACCGGGTGCACCCCGATCACGGCCGGACCTCCGCGGCCAGGGCCAGCGCCTCCCGCGCCATCGCGGCGCTGGCCGCGACGTCGGTCATCAGCAGCGGGACGGCCCGGCAGCGGATCCCCGCCTGCTCGACCCCGGCGACCGCGTCCGCGTCGGCGGTGTCCACCAGCCAGCCGTCCAGCAGGTCGGGGCCGTAGTGCCGGGCCACCGCCTCGGCGGTGGCCTCGACGCCGACCGCGGCCAGCACCTTGTCGGCCATGCCCCGCACCGGTGCGCCGCCGATGATCGGGGAGAGCCCGACCACCGGCGCCGGCGCCGAGGCGACCGCCTGCCGCAGACCGGGGACGGCCAGGATGGTCCCGATGCTGACCACCGGGTTGGACGGGGGCAGCAGGATCACGTCGGCCGCGGCCAGCGCCTCCAGGACGCCCGGCGCGGGCTTCGCGGTGTCCGCGCCGACCGGCACGATCGCCTCGGCGGCCACCGCGGCGTGCAGCCGGACCCAGTACTCCTGGAAGTGCACGGCGCGGGTGCCGGCCCCGTCGGTGATCCGGACGTGGGTCTCGACCCGGTCGTCGCTCATCGGGATCAGCCGCACCCCCGGCTGCCACCGGTCGCAGAGCGCCTCGGTGACGGCGCTCAGCGGGTAGCCGGCGGCCAGCATCTGGGTCCGGACGATGTGGGTGGCGAAGTCCCGGTCGCCGAGCCCGAACCACTCGGGGCCGACGCCGTACGCCTTCATCTCCTCCTTGACCGACCAGGTCTCGTCGGCCCGGCCCCACCCCTGCTCCTCGTGGATGCCGCCGCCCAGGGTGTACATCACGGTGTCCAGGTCGGGGCAGACCTTCAGCCCGAACAGGTGGATGTCGTCACCGGTGTTGCCGATGACCGTGATCTCGTCCCCGGGGGCGACGGCCTCCTTGAGTCCGCGCAGGAAGCGCGCCCCACCGATTCCGCCTGCCAGTGCCACGATGCGCATGCGCCCATCCTGCCAGGCGGGCCGGTGGCGGTCGGTCAGGCCCGGCGCGGGGCCTGCCGGTCGGCGGCCTGCGCGCCCTGCTGCCCGTGGTCGTGCCCGTGGTCGCGGTCGTGGCCGGAGGCGTCGGTGGCGTACTGGTTCATCTCCACCAGGCCCGGCGTGTAGAGGTGGATGGAGACGGCGGGCTCCAGCGCGCCGTTGACCACCTCGTGCAGGTACCCGGCGGAGAAGACCCGCCGGCGGCCGGGGGTGAGCACCCGGGTGCCCTCGCCGGAGCCGGTCAGCGAGCGCTCGACCAGCTCGCCCTCGACCACCGTCATCACGCCGGCGGAGCTGCCGTGGTCGTGGAAGCCGCTGCTCTGCCCGGGCAGCCAGCTGAGCAGCCAGACCTCGTAGCCGGGGCCGGTCTCCAGCCGGGCGTACCAGCGGGTGAGGGCGTCGTAGCGGACCAGCGGGGCCCACCGGTCGCGGTCGGCGGCGATCTCCCGGACCAGCCGGGCGTACCCGGCGACGGTGGTCGGGTGGGCGGGCAGGTCGGTCCGGGTCAGGTGCGGGAAGGCCAGCGGGTCGCCGGCGATGGAGACGTCGCTCAGGCCGTCGGCCCAGCGGGTGACGGCGGGGGTGGTGGCGGGGGCCTGCTGGGGGAGGGCCCGGCGGGCGAGCTTGGCGCGGTCCCGGTTGCGGTTGCGGATTCGGGGCATTCGCACGGTCGAGAGTCCTTGGCGTCGGCTGGTGCTACGGGATCAGCCGGGTCCGCGGAGTTCGAGGGGACTTCGTCGCGCGGGCGGCCTCTGGCTTGCTGGGCGGCGCGCGGTGGGACGCGTGCGCCTAGATACAGCAGGAACAGAGGCGACAGCAGAGCGAGTTCGCGGCACGGCGGAGCGACGCCTGGCGGCGGCTGCGGTGGGCGGCGAACTCTGACATGTGGGCAAGGAGACCGCAAGAGGGGCGGCAGTGTCAACCCGACTCGACGGACATTCAGGTCACATCTGGGTTCAACCACCGGATGGAGTGATAAATCACCCTCTATGTTTCGATGCGAAGATCGCCGGGAAGGCAGCCCGGTGACCCGGCAACCGCACTCGGGCCACAGGCGTCCCTCCGATCGAAGGAGGGTCCGGCCGGTCCGCGCTGACGGCACGTCGACCCGCGTGTTGGTTCTGGGGCGATACGCCATCAGCCGCTACGAATGTCCGGGTTGTCCGGATATGTACACTATTCGTAACGGCTTGGTTCCGGGGAGTGAATCCTTGGCCCAATACCAGAGCTCGGCTTGACTGGGCCAGAGTGACGCAACTGTAATTTCACTCGTGTCGTTCCGCCGCTCCAGGCAACGGCAACCACGGGGACGCCAAGAGGGGCAGAGGAGGCGCGCCAGATGAGCGAGCTCTTTGAGCTTTTGATCGGTGAGGGCATCGAAGAGGACGAAGAGGAACTCGGCTGGCAGGAGCGCGCACTGTGCGCCCAGACCGACCCTGAGTCCTTCTTCCCCGAGAAGGGCGGGTCCACCCGGGAGGCCAAGAAGGTCTGCCTCGCCTGCGAGGTCCGGTCCGAGTGCCTCGAATACGCACTCGCCAACGACGAGCGGTTCGGAATCTGGGGCGGCCTTTCCGAGCGGGAGCGCCGCCGACTCAAGAAGAGCGCGATCTGACCCGGGCGGAAATCCCGGGACGGCGGCCCGCGGCCCCGTACCCGTGGCGGCGCCTCACCTGACCGGTGGGGCGCTTTCGCGTATCCGCACCCCTTTCCCGGCGACATCTTCACCAGGACCGGGAGCGTCACGGTCATCCGGAGCCGTTAGTGTGGTGCGCCATCCGGGTGCCCGGCATCCGGCATGCGCACCGCCGCCCACGTTCGGACCCACGGCCCGCCCGGGTGGCACCGCGACACCAACCGCCCTCCCACCGGAACCGGGGCCCGCGCACTCGATGACCGTCTACAGCCACCAGAGCGGCTTCGCCGCCGCCAGGCCGCCCGCGTACCCGCGCCACCTCGTCACCGCCGTGATCGTCTCGCACGACGGTGCCCGCTGGCTCCCGCAGGCGCTGGCCGGACTGCTCGGCCAGGACCGCCAGGTGCAGCGCATCCTCGCCGTCGACACCGGGTCCACCGACACCTCCCCGCAGCTGCTCCAGGACACCCTCGGCGACTGGCTGCCGGACAGCGGCCCGCTGATCCTCGGCCGCCGCTCCGGCTTCGGCAACGCCGTCGCCCAGGCCGTCTTCAACAGCGCGCCGCTGCGCCCCGAGGACCTCCCGTACAGCCTGGACCCGTCCGGCTACGACCCGGTCACCGGAGGCTGGGACGACTACGGCGACCCGCTCGGCCACGAGGACGACCTCGGCCGCGGCGGCCCGCGCGAGACCCAGCCGGTCGAGTGGCTGTGGCTGCTGCACGACGACTGCGAACCGCAGACCGACGCGCTGCGCCGGCTGCTCCAGGTCGCCGACTCCACCCCGACCGCCGCCGTGGTCGGCCCCAAGCTCCGCAGCTGGTACGACCGCCGCCAGCTGCTGGAGGTCGGCGTCACGATCGCCCGCTCGGGCCGCCGCTGGACCGGTCTTGACCGCCGCGAGCAGGACCAGGGCCAGCACGACCAGGTCCGCCCGGTGCTCGCCGTCTCCACCGCGGGCATGCTGGTGCGCCGGGACGTCTTCGAGGAGCTCGGCGGCTTCGACAAGGCGCTCCCGCTGATGCGCGACGACACCGACTTCTGCTGGCGGGTCAACGCCGCCGGCCACCGCGTCGTGGTCGCCCCCGACGCGGTGCTGCGGCACGCCGAGGCGGCCAGCCGCGAGCGCCGCGCGATCGACTGCGGCCCCGACCACCCGCACCGGGTGGACAAGGCCGGCGCCGTCTACACCCTGCTCGCCAACACCCGCGGGGTGCTGCTCCCGTACATCCTGCTGCGGCTGGTGCTGGGCACCCTGGTGCGGGTGGTCGCCAACCTGGTCGGCAAGGACCCCCGGCAGGCCTTCGACGAACTGGCCGGCCTCGGCCACGAGCTGATCCGGCTGCCCCGGCTGCTGCTCGCCCGCAAACGCCGCAAGCGCACCCGCGCGGCCGACCCCGGCGACGACCGCTCGCTCTTCCCGGCCCCCGGCGCGACCGCCCGGCTCGCGGTCGAGCAGATGGTCAGCTCGCTCGGCATCGGCGGCAGCGACCCGGGCGCCGGCCGGCACGGCTCGGTCGAGTCCGGGCCCGGCGACGACGACACCGACGACCTGGTGGTCGAGCAGTTCACGCTGATCAAGAAGCTGGCCAAGCGCCCCGCGCCGCTGCTGTTCACCGCGCTGCTGGTGTTCGCCCTGGTCGCCTGCCGCGGCCTGATCGGCTCGGGGCTCCTCCAGGGCGGCGCCCTGCTGCCGGCCGCCGACGGCGCCGGCGGCCTGTGGCGGATGTACGCCGACTCCTGGCACCCGGTCGGCGACGGCTCGACCGCCACCGCACCGCCGTACCTGGCCGTGCTGTCGATCCTCTCCTGGGGGCTGTTCGGCGACGCCGACCTCGCCCTCACCCTGCTGGTGGTGCTCGCCGTCCCGCTCGCGGCGGTCAGCGCCTACCTGGTGTCCCGCCCGCTGATCGAGTCCAAGCTGGTCCGCGCCTGGGCCAGCGCCAGCTACGCGCTGCTGCCCGCCGCCACCGGCGCGCTCGCCCAGGGCCGGATCGGCACCGCGGTGCTCGCCGTCCTGCTCCCGCCGCTGGCCCGGGCCGCCGCGATCAGCGCCGGCCTCGGCATCCGCCGGGAGACCGCCGCCAAGGGCGCCCGCCCCGGCTGGCGCTCCACCTGGATGACGGCGCTGATGCTCACCCTGAGCACCGCCTTCGTCCCGCTGACCTGGGCCATCTCGGTTCCGCTGTGCGCGGCCGCGCTGCTGTTCGCGGTCCTGCGCGGCGGCGCGTACGGATCCGGCGGCGAGGCGCTGCGGCTGCTGGGCCTGCGGGTGCTGGTGATGCTCGGGGTACCCGTGCTGGTGCTCGCCCCCTGGTCGCTGCACGTGCTGGCGCACCCGTCCCGGCTGCTGCTGGAGGCCGGCGTGGCCGGCTTCAACGGCCCGGCCGCCGGCCCGGTCGGCCTGATCCTGGTCAACCCCGGCGGCGCCGGCGTCCCGCCGGTCTGGCTGTCGGCCGGCATCGTGACGGCCGCGCTGGCCGCCCTGCTGCGCGCCGACCGCCGCCGCGCGGTGCTCGCCGCCTGGGGCGCCGCCGCGGCCGGCCTGCTGTTCGCGGTCGCGGTCGCCGGTACGGCCGTCACCCCGGCCTCCGGCGGGCCCGCCACGGCCGCCTGGGCCGGCCCCGCCACCCTGCTGACCGGCGTCGCGCTGCTGGCCGCCGCCGCGATCGGCGCCGACGGCGCCAACGCCCGGGTCTCCGGCATCGCCTTCGGCTGGCGTCAGCCGGTGGCGGCCGTGGTGGTCGCGGGCGCCGTGCTGGCACCGTTCGGCACCGCCGCCTGGTGGGCGCTGAGCGGCGCCGACGGCCCGCTGCAGCGCAGCGCCGAGTCCCAGGTCCCGGCCTTCATCGCGGAGGAGGCGAGCACCAGCGACCGGGCCCGCACCCTGGTGCTGACCGGCCCGGCCGACGCGGGCAGCGTCTCGTACGCCCTGGTCCGCGGCGCCGGCCTGACCCTCGGCCAGGCCGAGGGCACCGTGGACGCCCACGCCGACGGCTCGCTGTCCAAGCTCACCGGCCAGCTGCTGGCCGGCTCCGGCGGCGACCAGGCCGCCGCACTGGCCGGCTACGGCGTCGAGTACATCGAGGTCAAGGACCCGATGATCGGCAAGGTCCGGGACGTCCTGGACACCACCCCCGGCCTGACCCGGCTCAACGAGGGCAACGGCGTCGCGCTCTGGCAGGTCACCGGCGCGGTCGGTGCCCGGGCCGTGGTGACCGACCCGAAGGGCGCGTCGGTGGCGCTGCCCGCCGGCGTCCACGACATCTGGACCCAGCTGCCGCCCGGCCCGGCCGGCCGCCAGCTGCGCCTCGCCGAGCAGGCCGACCCGGCCTGGCAGGCCACCCTGGACGGCAAGGAGCTGGAGCGGGTCACGCTGGACGGCTGGGCGCAGGGCTTCAAGCTGCCCGCCGAGGGCGGCCGGCTCGACGTCACCCGCGAAACCGGCCTGATGCACGGCGGCTGGATCGCCCTGCAGCTGCTGCTCGGCCTCACCGTGCTGGTGCTGGCGCTGCCGGGCCGGCGCAACCACAACGACGACGACCTGCCGGAGGAGGTGGCCGCCGCGCAGGCGCTGGCCGCCGCGGTCCAGGCGCAGGCCCCCGCGCCCGGCAGCCGCCGGGCCCGCCGGATGGCGGAGCGCGGGGAGGGCGACGGCGAGCCGGACACCGGGGTGTACGCCCCCGGCATCCCGGCCCAGGCCGGCGCCGAGCCGGAGCCGGTGCAGGAGTTCACGCCCGAGCCCGAGCAGTACGCGGACCCGTACCAGGCCGACCCCTACCAGGCGGACCAGTACCAGGCCGAGCCCTACCAGCACGGCGCCCACCAGGGCGGCGAGCAGTACGGCACGGACCCGTACGCCGACCCGTACCAGGGCGCGGACCCGTACGGCGGGCAGGGCTACCCGGCCCAGCAGCCGGCCGGCTCCCCGTACGCGCAGGGCGGCGGCGACCCGTACGGCCAGGGCCAGTACCCGGACCAGTACGGCCAGTACGGCCAGTACGGCAGCGACCAGTACACCGGGTACCCGGAGCAGCAGCCCGGGCAGCAGTACCCGCCCGGGTACCCGCCGCAGGCGTACCCGGACGGCACCGACCCCTACGGCAACGGCGGTCACCCGCACCACCACGGATCGGGGAGCTGACCCGCGATGAAGAAGCCCAGCCTCAAGGCGCCCAAGCTGAAGGCGCCGTCGATCACCAAGCCCGAGTTCGCCGCCGGCGCGCTCGGCGGGGGCAGCCGCACCGGCCGCTCGCTGCTGGCCGGCGCCGTCGTCCTGGGCGCCGCCCTCGGGATCGCCGAGCTGCGGCCGCCGGTCGCCCCGGCGGCGGTCGGCCCGGCCGGCGGCGCCACCACGGCCCAGGTGGAGCGGACCTCGGTGATCTGCCCGCAGCCGCTGCAGGGGGTCACCGGGAACACCGCGTACACCCTGTTCACCCCGCCCGGCGCCGCCGCCACCGGGGGGAGCGCGGCGCTCAACGACGTCGCCCCGCCGGCCGCGGCGCCCGCACCCGCGCCGGCCCCCTCGGACGGGTCGACGGCGGCGCCCGCGGACGCCGGGGCCGCCGCCCGGCTGCCGCTGGCCAAGCCGGGGGTCCCGGCCACCGGCCCGGCCGCCAACGGCGACCTGGCGCCCGGCGCCGTCGCGGTCGCCTCCGGTGCGTTCGCGCCGGGCTTCGCGGCCTCCCAGACCACCACCGTCACCGACCCGCAGGCGATCGGCCTGTCCGGGGTCAACTGCACCCCGTCGGGCACCAGCTTCTGGTTCTCCGGCGCCAGCACGGCGGCCGGCCGGGTCGACTACGTCAGCCTGGTCAACGCCGAGAGCGGCCCGGCCGTGGTCGACCTCAAGCTCTACGGACCCAAGGGCCCGATCGACAACGACGCCGCCAACGGCATCGCCCTCGCCCCCGGCACCTCCGAGGCGCTGCGGCTGAGCTCGCTCGCCCCGGGTGTGGACGACCTCGCGGTGGAGGTCCGGGTGCGCACCGGCCGGGTCGGCGCCGGGCTGCACGCCGTCGACGGCGGCAAGGGCGCCGACTGGCTCCAGCCCTCGGTGGCCCCGGCCGCCGAGGCGGTCATCCCGGGGCTGCCGGCCGACGCCACCGCCACCCGGCTGGTGGTCGCCGCGCCGGGCGAGGACGACGCCGACCTGAAGGTCCAGATCTCCGGCAAGAACGGCTGGTTCACCCCGGTCGACCACGAGACCCTGCACGTCAAGGCGGGCATGGTGGAGGCCGTGGACCTCCCGCAGGTCACCCGCGGGGAGGTCGGCGCGATCCGGCTCACCCCGAGCGACCCGGCCCACCCCACGCCGATCGTCGCGGGGGTGCGGATCGACCGGGCCAAGAACGGCAAGTCGGACGCCGCCTGGCTGTCCGGCGCCGGTCCGGTCGGCGCCCGCGCCAGCATCGCGGACAACCGCGGCGGCGGGCAGACCCAGCTCATCCTGACCGCGGTCGGCGAGGAGGCCAAGGTCCGGATCACGGCCTCCGCGGGCAGCGCCGGCGGCACCCCCGCGACCAAGGAGGTCACCGTCCCGGCCGGTGCCACGGTGGCCGCCGAGGTCCCCGAGCCGGCCGGCCTGAACGGCGTCTTCGGCCTGACCCTGGAGACCCTGTCCGGCGGCCCGGTGACGGCCGCCCGGATGCTCACCGTCCCGGCCAAGGACATCCAGATGTTCACCAGCCAGACCCTCGCGGACGACCGCAGCACGGTGCGGCTGCCGTACGTCCAGGGCGACCCCGGCGTCCTGGTGCGCTGACCCGCCGGGTGCGTCGACCCGCGGCCCACCGGGCCGCGGGTCGGCCCGGGTCAGTCCTCGCCGTAGCGCGGGTCGATCGCGTCCGGGGACTGCCCCAGCAGCTCGGCCACCTGCTCGATCAGGATCTCGTGCACCAGCGCGGCCCGGTCCTCGCGCGACTTCATCCGGATCTCCACCGGACGCCGGTAGACCACGATCCGGCTCCGGCGGCCCGGCGCGGCCGGAATCACCCGCCCGAGCGGCACGCTGTCCGGCTCCCGCTCACCCTCCGCGGGGAGCGGCACCTCCAGGACCGCGAACTCGACCTCCTCCAGCTGCGGCCAGCGCCGCTCCAGCCGCTCCACCGACTCGCGCACGTAGTCGTCGAAGAGCTCGGAGCGGGTGAGCGAGATCGGCACCTGCGGCGGCGCCAGCGGCCCGCGCAGGCCGCGGCCGTGCCGATCACGGTGCCTGGCACGGCTGGGTGGTCCGGCCGGGGACGCCGGAGGCTGGGGTGCGGAGCTGTCCATATCAACGTCGAGCGTAGCCCTTGCCCGACCGGACGTGGACCATTTGCACACCCCGCGTGACGGCGACACACCGCGCCCACCGGGGGAGGGTCTTCGCGGCCCGCTCGGGAGTGCGGTACCGTCCACCCTCGTGAGCTCTGTACGTCGTTGTTCGCGGACCGCGTGCGGCCGTCCGGCCGTGGCCACGCTGACGTACGTCTACGCCGACTCCACGGCCGTCCTCGGACCGCTCGCCACCTACGCCGAACCGCACTGCTACGACCTGTGCGCCGAGCACGCCGAGCGGCTCACCGCGCCGCGCGGCTGGGAGGTGGTCCGGCTCGCCGCCGACACCAACCCGCTGCGCCGCAGCAGCGACGACCTGGAGGCGCTGGCCAACGCGGTCCGCGAGGCGGCCCGCCCGCAGGAGCGCCCCGGCGACCGCGGGTCCCGGCCGGGCCGGCCCGGCGAGGGCGAGTCCGGCGAGTCCGGCCGCCGCGGCCACCTGCGGGTGCTGCGCTCACCCGACAACTGACCGCCCCCGCCCCGCCGGACGCCGCCCCCCGGGCCCCCGGCACCGCCGCCGTCACCTGGGCCCCACCAGCTGCGGGTACGCTGCCCTTCGTCCGAGCAGATACACATCAGGAGCGGTCAGGTGCGGGACCTCAAGCAGCTTGTGAAGGCCTACGACGTCCGGGGTGTGGTTCCGGACCAGTGGGACGAGGCTTTGGCCCGCGCGTTCGGCGCGGCGTTCGTCCAGGTGGTGGGTGCCTCCGCGATCGTGGTCGGCCACGACATGCGGCCCTCCTCGCCGGGCCTCACCCGGGCCTTCGCCGAGGGCGCCGCCGGCTACGGCGCGGACGTGGTCGAGATCGGCCTGTGCTCCACCGACCAGCTCTACTACGCCAGCGGCCGCCTCGACCTCCCGGGCGCGATGTTCACCGCCAGCCACAACCCGGCCCAGTACAACGGCATCAAGCTCTGCCGCGCCGGCGCCGCCCCGGTCGGCCAGGACACCGGTCTGGACGAGATCCGCGAACTGGTGGAGTCCTGGCTGGACGAGGACGGCACCGTCACCGTCCCGGCCACCGGCGCCACCACCGGCACCCTGTCCGCACAGGACACCCTGACCGGCTACGCCGACCACCTGCGCTCGCTGGTCGACCTGACCGCGATCCGCCCGCTGAAGGTCGTCGTCGACGCCGGCAACGGCATGGGCGGCCACACCGTGCCGACCGTCTTCGAGGGCCTGCCGCTCGACCTGGTGCCGATGTACTTCGAGCTGGACGGCACCTTCCCCAACCACGAGGCCAACCCGCTCGACCCGAAGAACCTGGTCGACCTGCAGGCCGAGGTGGTCAAGGCCGGCGCCGACATCGGCCTGGCCTTCGACGGCGACGCCGACCGCTGCTTCGTGGTCGACGAGCGCGGCGAGCCGGTCTCCCCGTCCGCCATCACCGCGCTGGTCGCCGCCCGCGAGATCGCCCGGGCCCGGGCCGCGGGCGAGGACCGGCCGACCGTGATCCACAACCTGATCACCTCCTGGACCGTCGCCGAGGTGGTCGAGGAGCTCGGCGCCGTACCGGTCCGCACCCGGGTCGGCCACTCCTTCATCAAGCAGGAGATGGCCCGCACCGACGCGATCTTCGGCGGCGAGCACTCCGCGCACTACTACTTCCGCGACTTCTGGCGCGCCGACACCGGCATGCTGGCCGCCCTGCACGTCCTCGCCGCCCTCGGCGGCCAGGACGGCACCCTCTCGGAGCTGACCGCCCGCTACGACCGCTACGCGGCCTCCGGCGAGATCAACTCCACCGTCGCCGACCAGCAGGCCCGCACCGCGGCCGTCCGCGCCGCCTACGGCGACCAGCCGGGCGTCACCGTCGACGAGCTGGACGGCCTCACCATCGCCGGCGGCGACTGGTGGTTCAACCTGCGCGCCTCCAACACCGAGCCGCTGCTGCGCCTGAACGTCGAGGCCAAGGACCCCGCCAGGATGGCCGAGCTGCGCGACGCCGTGCTGGCCCTGGTCCGGGCCTGACCCCGCCGCCCCGGCACCGGCCCGCCCCTGCGGCGGCCGGATCGCCGAGGCGCCGACCCCGCCGATGCCCCGGCCGGTAGTGTTGCTACCGGCCGGGGCGCCGCCGTACCCGCCCCCTCTGCACGAAGCTGGAGCCCCACACCATGAGCCTGCCGTCCTCCCTGCTGGAGATCCTGGTCTGCCCGCAGTGCCACGCCCCGCTCACCGAGAGCGTCCAGGGCGAGGAGCACGAGCTGCGCTGCACCGGCGACAGCTGCGGCCTGGTCTACCCGGTCCGCGACGGCATCCCGGTCCTGCTCCTGGACGAGGCCCGCCGCCCCTCCTGACATCCCGCCCGGTCACCCGCTGGAGGCCAGCCGCATGCTCGACGACTCCCTGCTCGACGACCCGGCCGCCCTGCTGCGCGCCGACCGGCAGCACGCCCTGCTCGCCCTGGCCGGGGCCGGCGCCCGGATCCGGATCGCCCGGCGGCTCGCCGACGCGGCCGGCCTGGCCGGCCTCAACCCCGAAGGGCGTCCCCGCACGACCGTGGTCGCCGGCAGCGGCAGCGCGCTGACCGCCGCCGCGGCGCTCGCCGCCCTGGCGGTGCCCAACTGCCAGGTGCTCCCGCTGCCCCCGGCCGAGGCCCGGGCGGCCGGACCGGTGTTCACCGCCGGACTGGGCTGGCAGCTGCCCGGCTGGATCGGCCCGCTCGACCTGGTGGTGCTGGCCTCCGTCCAGGGCATCGAGGGCGGCCTGGTCTCGCTCGCCGAGCAGGCGTATACCCGCGGCTGCGCCATCGCGGTGATCGCCCCGGAGAGCAGCCCGCTGGCCGAGGCCGCGCTGCAGGTCCGCGGCCTGCCGCTGCCGTACCCGCCGAGCACGGTCGAGGACGGCGACCAGCCGCAGACCGACGAGCCCGACCTGCCCGCCGAGGATCCCGGCGCCCTGTGGGCGTTCCTCGCCCCGCTGCTCGCCCTGGCCGAGAAGACCGGGGTGACCCAGCTGCCGGCCGGCTCGCTGGCCGCCGCCGCCGACCGGCTGGACGAGGTCGCGGTCCGCTGCCGCCCCGACGCCCAGGCGTACACCAACCCGGCCAAGACGCTGGCCGCCCAGCTCTCCGACACCGTCCCGCTGCTGTGGGCCGACGGGCCGGTCACCGGCGCCGCCGCCGAACGGTTCGCGGCGATGCTCGCCGACCGGGCCGGACTGCCCGCACTGACCGGTCTGCTCCCGCGGGCGCTCACCGCGCACCGCGGCATGTTCGTCGGCCGCCTCGGCGCCGGCGCCGACCCGGACGACTTCTTCCGCGACCGGGTCGAGGAGCCCGAGGCGCTCCAGCTCCAGCTGGTCCTGCTGCGCCGCACCCCGGGCGTCGAGGAACTGGCCGAGGCCGGGCACAGCGTGAGCCGGGCCCGCCGGCTCGCCGACGCCCACGAGGTCCGGCTGACCGAGTACTCCTCCAGCCTGGAGGACCCGCTGCAGGCGCTCGCCGAACTGGTCGGCCTGACCGACTTCGCCGCCGTCTACCTCGGCCTGGCCGGCCAGGGCCGACCGGATGGCGGCCGGTAGCCGGGCCGCCCACCGCCCCCGCGATAATGTGCGCTCGACAATCCACGGCCGGACCGTTCCGGCCCAGTCGGAGGGACCCGAGCACACCATGAGCACCGAAGGCGGCACCAAGGCACTGGTCGCGGCGCTGTCCGCCAACCTGGCAATCGCGGCCGCCAAGTTCGTGGCCTTCGCGTTCTCCGGCTCCTCCTCGATGCTGGCGGAGGGCGTCCACTCGGTGGCCGACTCCGGCAACCAGGTCCTGCTGCTGATCGGCGGCAAGCGGGCGGCCCGCGAGGCCGACGCCCAGCACCCGTTCGGCTACGGCCGCGAGCGCTACGTCTACGCCTTCCTGGTCGCCGTGGTGCTGTTCAGCGTCGGCGGGCTGTTCGCCTGCTTCGAGGGCTACGAGAAGATCAGCCATCCGCACGAGCTGGAGAGCTGGTACTGGCCGGTCGGGGTGCTGGTCTTCGCCATCCTGATGGAGGGCTGGTCGTTCCTGACCGCCTACCGGGAGGCCGTCAAGGACAAGGGCCGGCACGGCTGGACCGCGTACATCCGCCGGGCCAAGGCCCCGGAGCTGCCGGTCGTGCTGCTGGAGGACACCGGCGCCCTGATCGGCCTGGTGCTGGCACTGCTCGGCGTCGGCCTCACCGTCATCACCGGCGACGGCGTCTGGGACGGCATCGGCACCCTGGCGATCGGCATCCTGCTGGTGGTGATCGCGGTGGTGCTGGCCGTCGAGACCAAGTCCCTGCTGGTCGGGGAGTCCGCCAACCAGGAGGTGGTGGGCCAGATCCGGGACGCCCTGGTCGACCACGACTCGGTCACCGACGTCATCCACATGCGCACCCTGCACGTCGGCCCGGAGGAGCTGCTGGTCGCCGCCAAGATCGGGGTCAACGCGGAGGACAGCGCCGCCCAGATCGCCGAGGCGATCGACCTGGCCGAGGCGCGGGTCCGCCGGGCCGTCCCGATCGCCCGGGCGATCTACCTGGAGCCCGACATCTACAGCGCCGAGAAGGCCGCCGCCGGCCCCGACCCGGAGGCCACCCCCGGCGGCCCCGGACCGGCCGCGCACTGACCTGAACCTGGTGTGTACGCCCCGGCGCACGGCCCGGTCGGTGTAGATTCGTCCGCAGAGCCAAACGTCGCTGCTGATGGCGGTCGGTCCGCGCGGTGCGCGGGTCGAGGGAGAGAGGTCCTCCGACGGATTGTGCCGCAGCAGAGGGCCCGACCGCGGCCGCTCTGCAGCTCAGCACACCCGTTACCAGGCCCACCGCAGCGAGGAGCCCCACGCATGTCGTCGAACCCCACCGGTGACTTCAAGGTCGCCGACCTCTCCCTGGCCCCGTTCGGCCGCAAGGAGATCCAGCTCGCCGAGCACGAGATGCCCGGCCTGATGTCGATCCGCAAGGAGTACGCGGCCTCCCAGCCGCTGGCCGGCGCCCGCATCACCGGCTCGCTGCACATGACCGTGCAGACCGCCGTGCTGATCGAGACGCTGACCGCGCTCGGCGCCGAGGTCCGCTGGTGCTCCTGCAACATCTTCTCCACCCAGGACCACGCCGCCGCGGCCATCGCGGTCGGCCCCGAGGGCACCCCGGAGAACCCGGCCGGCGTCCCGGTCTTCGCCTGGAAGGGCGAGACCCTGGAGGAGTACTGGTGGTGCACCGAGCAGGCGCTCACCTGGCCCGACGGCCAGACCCCGAACATGATCCTGGACGACGGCGGTGACGCCACCCTCCTGATCCACAAGGGCGTCGAGTTCGAGAAGGCGGGCGAGGCCCCGGCCCCGTCCACCGCGGACAACGAGGAGTACCGCCTCATCCTGGAGGTGCTCAACCGCACCCTCACCGAGTCGCCCAGCAAGTGGACCGAGATCGCCGCCACCATCAAGGGCGTGACCGAGGAGACCACCACCGGCGTCCACCGCCTGTACGAGATGCACCGCGACGGCAAGCTGCTGTTCCCGGCCATCAACGTCAACGACTCGGTCACCAAGTCGAAGTTCGACAACAAGTACGGCTGCCGCCACTCCCTGATCGACGGCATCAACCGCGCCACCGACGTCCTGATCGGCGGCAAGGTCGCCGTCGTCGCCGGCTACGGCGACGTGGGCAAGGGCTGCGCCGAGTCGCTGCGCGGCCAGGGCGCCCGGGTCATCGTCACCGAGATCGACCCGATCTGCGCGCTGCAGGCCGCCATGGACGGCTACCAGGTCGCCACGCTGGACGACGTCGTCGAGACCGCCGACATCTTCATCACCACGACCGGCAACAAGGACATCATCATGGCCTCCCACATGGCCCGGATGAAGCACCAGGCCATCGTCGGCAACATCGGCCACTTCGACAACGAGATCGACATGGCCGGCCTCGCCCAGCTCCCCGGCGTGGTGAAGACCGAGGTCAAGCCGCAGGTCCACGAGTGGCGCAAGGAGGACGGCCGCACCATCATCGTCCTCTCCGAGGGCCGCCTGCTGAACCTGGGCAACGCGACCGGCCACCCGTCGTTCGTGATGTCCAACTCCTTCGCGAACCAGACCATCGCGCAGATCGAGCTGTTCACCAAGACCGCCCAGTACCCGATCGGCGTCTACGTGCTCCCCAAGCACCTGGACGAGAAGGTCGCCCGCCTCCACCTGGACGCGCTGGGCGTCAAGCTCACCACCCTGACCCAGGAGCAGGCCGACTACATCGGCGTCCCGGTCGAGGGCCCGTACAAGGCGGACCAGTACCGCTACTGATCCGTGCCCGACCGGTGGCCGGCACCCCCGCCCGGGGGTGCCGGCCACCGGCATCCCCGGGCGCCGCGGCGCCCGGCCACCGGCGCCCGGCCACCGCTCGGGGCCGCCCGCGTAGGCTTCGGCCATGCCCAACGGCCGCTACTCGCTCACCGACACCCACGACCACGTCCTGCTGGGCGAGGAACGGTTCAGCTGCGCCCCCGGCCCGGCCGGCTGGCGCTACGTCTCCAAGACGTACGGCCCCGACGGCGCCACCCTGGCCACCACCGACCTGACCCTCGACTCCCGCAGCCGCCCGATGCGCCTGGAACTGCGGGCCGGCGGCTGGCAGGTGCGCGGCGGCGCGGTGGACGGCGTCGCCTGGGTCCGCACCGACGCGGCCGACCCGGCAGGCGGGGAGGCCGTCGAAGGACACGACCGGGCGCACGCGTTCAGCGGCAGCTCACCGGCGTTCCTGATCGCCACCGCCCGGCTGCTGCGGCTGCGCCCCGGCGGCAGCGCGCGGATCCGCCTGGTCGCCTTCACCGACCCGGTCCTCGCCCCGCGGACCGTCGACCAGGGCTGGCAGCTCGAAGCCGTCGAGTCCCATCCCACCGACAGCGGACCGCTGGAGGTCGAGCGCTACCAGGTCGCCGACCTGGCCACCGGTGAACAGCACCTGGTGCACCTGGCCGGCGACGTGGTGCTGGCGGCACCCGGCATCGAGCTGGAGGAACTCGAGTCCCCGCCCAACCGGTGGCCGGCGGAGTACGGCGGCTGAGCCGCCGTCAGGCCGGCGGCGCGAAGCCGCCCGGCGCGGCCCCACCCTGCTGCTGAGGCTGGTGCCCGTGCTGTGGCTGGGGCTGGGGCTGGGGCTGCGGCTGCGCCTGCGGCTGTGGTGCCGGTGCCGGTGCGGGCTGCGGGACCGCTGCGGCCTGCTGCGGCGGCGCCGGCCGGTGGTACGGCTGCCCGGGCACCGCACCCCAGCGCGGCGCCGCGGCGGTCGCCCGCTCCCACTCCCGGCGCTGCCGCTCGGTCAGCACCGCGCCCAGGTACATCGCCGGCATCACCCCGTACGGCACGGGACGGCCGGTGTGCCCGGCCAGGTCGGCCGACAGCCGCTGCGCCATCCCGTGGGCCACCGCGGGGTCGAGCTGGCCGATCCGGCCGAGGTACTGGCGGATCGCCAGCCAGAGCGGCTCGGGAACGGCGGAGAGGTCCATCGCGACCAGATCGGCCCCCAGCGCGTGCAGCACCTGCGGCGGCACCGGCGGCAGCGCGCCGTGGCCCAGCGCGGCCGCGGGCACCCGCTCGCGGACCACCAGGGTCCCGGCGAAGATGTCGCCCAGCCGCCGGCCCTCGGGGGAGATCAGGGAGCTGATGACCGCGGGGGCGCCGGCCATCGAGAACTCGACGACCGCGACCAGCCCGCGCACCAGCGCGTGCCGGAACCGCACCGGGCCGCCGTCCGTGCGCACCACCCGGAGCCCGAGCGCGAGCTTGCCGAGCGAACGCCCCTTGGACAGCGTCTCCACCAGCACCGGCAGGACCACCAGGAAGAACACCAGGATCGAGAGCATGATCGCCGCGATCGCGGCCTCATCGGCGTTGCCCGCCACCGCGATGGCCACCATCGCCGTGACGATCCACCCGATCACCTGGGCCACGGTGTCGATCAGACGGGCCAGCGCCCGGCTGGGCAGCTTCGCGGCCCGCAGCCCCAGGACGACCGCCTCACCTGTCACCAGGTCGCTCACAACACCCACCCGCTCCGTTCGTGGCAACCGGACGGCCCCCAGCCCCCCGTGCTGCATCAGCGCCAAACAGTACGGGGACGCTCCGGCGACGGGAAGACTGGTCCCGCTCCCGGACGGCCGCCCGCCGCTGCGCCTGCCGTCGGTGCGGCCGGGTGCGGGGATCACCTGCCGACGGCCCGGCGGCCTCTGGCAAGCTAGGCGCACCCGGGCGCCACGCACCACGGCCCGCACCCGCCGTCACCCCGCTGCACTGGAGCGAGCCGCATGGATCTGGACGTCTTCGTCGCCACTCACCAGGCGGAGTGGCAGCGTCTGGAGACCCTCGCCAAGCGGCGCCGCCTCAGCGGGGAGGAGGCCGACGAGCTGATCGCGCTCTACCAGCGCGCCACCAGCCACCTCGCCCAGGTCCAGGCGACCGTGCCCGATCCCGTCCTGGAGGGCCGCCTCACCTCGCTGGTCGCCCGCGGCCGCGGCGCCGTCACCGGGGCCCGGAACTCCTCCTGGCGCGACGTCGGCCGCTTCTTCGCGGTCAGCTTCCCGTCCGCGCTCTACCGGGCCCGGTACTGGTGGATCCCGATCGCGCTGCTCTCGCTGGCCCTCACGGTGGTGATCGCCTGGTGGGTGGCCACCCATCCCGAGGTCCGCGACAGCATCGCGGGCCCGGAGGCCTTCAAGGAGCTGACCAAGCCCGGCGGCGAGGCCGAGTCCTACTACTCGGAGCACCCGGCGAGCGCCTTCGCCGCCCAGGTGTGGACCAACAACGCGTGGATCGCCGCCCAGTGCCTGGTCTACGGCGTCCTGCTCGGCATCCCGGTGATCCCGGTCCTGCTGGGGAACATCGCGAACCTGGGCGTCGGCATCGGCCTGATGGCGGCGGCCGGCCGGCTCGACCTCTTCCTCGGCCTGCTCATCCCGCACGGCCTGCTGGAACTCACCGCCGTGTTCGTCGCGGCCGGAATGGGCCTGCGCCTCGGCTGGACGATCATCAGCCCCGGCCCGCGCACCCGCCGCACCGCCCTCGCCGAGGAGGGCCGGGCCACCATCGGCATGGCGCTGGGCCTGACGGTGGTCCTGTTCGTGTCCGGCATCCTGGAAGCCTTCGTCACCCCGTCCGGCCTACCGACCTGGGCCCGGATCACGATCGGCGTGGTGGCCGAGGTCCTGTTCCTCCTCTACGCCCTGGTTCTGGGCCGACGCACCGCCTCCCGCGGGGAGTTCGGCGACATCGAGGAGTCGGACCGCCCCGACCTCCAGCCCGTCGCAGCCTGACCTGCGGAGCTGGTAGGGTCATGATCATCCCTCCAGATCCATTGACGTGGCCCTGGTCGGCTAGTAGGTTTGAACGGTTGGGTCCGACTGGACAACAGTCGGGGCCGGGCGTAGTGTCTACGACACCGCCAAGCCTGGGCATCACATCCACTCGGATGTTGGCCGGCAAAGCGAAAAACCCCTTGTGACTGAGCACTCCGAAGCTTTGATAAGCTTCACTGCGAAGTCGAATGAAATCCCCCGAGCGGGAATTCAGGGAAACGAAGGCCGGTAAAACGGCCGGAAAACATCTGATAAGCTCGGAACACGAAAGAACGAAGCGCCCGGAGGGCCCGCTGGAAGGCGGTCCGAAGGAAGCGTCCGTTCCTTGAGAACTCAACAGCGTGCCAAAAGTCAACGCCAGATATGTTGACATCCCCGGCCGGTCCGTTCGGATCGGTTGGAGATTCCTTTAGTAACAAAACACTAGCGAGGACGCAGTGCGCGGGGCCGCCCTATTCCGGTGGTTGCCGTGCCGCTCAACGCGGGTGTAGGCCGGATTACCGGCAGACATTCACGGAGAGTTTGATCCTGGCTCAGGACGAACGCTG
>NZ_JBXQQB010000045.1:0-38470 GCF_057220535.1 Kitasatospora sp. NEAU-CNBT7
GCGTCGCGGCGCAGGGCTTCGTCGAGGACGTGCACCTCGTGCCCCTCGACCAGCCAGAGCAGCTCCTCCCACGACATGTCGAACGAGAACGACACCGTGTGCGCGATCCGCAGCCGACGGCCGCCCGCCGACTCCACCACCGGATCGAAGATCGCCTCACGGTGGTTCAACTGCATGTTCGTCAGCCCCCGGTACGGCGTCACCACACCCTTCGGCCGACCCGTCGAACCCGACGTGAAAATCACATACGCCGGCGCATCCAGATCCACCCGCACCCCCAGCGGACCGTCCGACAGCGAAGCCAACTCCGCCCGCACCCCCGCCGAATCCAGCAACACCACCTCCGCCGCCTCCGGCATCAACCCCGCAGCCGACGAATCCGTCACCAGACACACCGGCCCCGCGTCCTCCACCATGAACGCCAACCGCTCCCGCGGATAGTCCAACTCCAACGGCAGATACGCCGCCCCCGTCCGCAACACCGCGAACAGAGCCGCCACCATCTCCAGCGAACGCGGCAACCCCAACGCCACCACCCGCTCAGGACCCGCCCCACGCGCCACGAACAACCGCGCCAGCCGGTTCACCCGCGCATCCAACTCCGCGTACGACCACGACACACCACCGAACACCAACGCCGTCGCACCCGGCACCAACGCCGCACGCTCCGCCAGCAGATCCGCCACCGTCGCATCCGGCAACACCCGCGACGTCGCCGCCCACTCCCCCAACACCGACCCACGCTCACGCACCGTCAGCAGGTCCAGCTCGCGGACCAGGATGCCGGGGCGGGCGGTGAGCTGCTCCAGCAGGTGGACCAGGCGCTCGGCGTGCTGCTCGACGGTGTCGCGGTCGAAGACGTCGGGGCGGTAGGTCCACTCGAAGGAGAGCGCCGGGCCGGGGTTGGTGATGAAGATCAGCGGGAAGTGGGTGGCGTCGACGTCGATGACGTCCTGAACGCCGAGGGACTCCCGGATGCGGTCGCGCACGCCCTCGTCGGCGGGGGTGTTGCGGAGCACCTGGAGGGTGTCGAAGAGCCGGCCGAAGCCGGTGGTGCGGGAGATCTCGCCGAGGCCGACCTGGTGGTGCGGCAGCAGCTCGGTCTGCTCCGTCTGGAGGCGGGCGAGGAACGCGGCGACGCTCTCCTCGCCGCGCAGCCGGGCGCGGACCGGGACGGTGTTGAGGAACATGCCGATGGTGCCCTCGATACCGGGCAGTTCGGCGGGGCGGCCGGAGACGGTCGCCCCGAACACCACGTCCTGCCGGGCGGTCAGACCGGCCAGCAGCAGGCCCCAGGCCCCGGAGAGCACGGTGTTGAGGGTCAGCGCACGCTCGCGGGCGTAGGCGGCGATCCGGTCCGTGAGCTCGGCCGAGATCGGCAGCTCGACCTTCTCGGGCAGCAGTGCGGCCCGCTCGCGGGCCTGCGGGGCGAGCAGGGTGGGCTCGTCCAGGCCGGCCAGCGCCGTCCGCCAGGCGTCCCGGCCCTGCTGCTGGTCCTGGGCGCCCAGCCAGGCGAGGAAGTCCCGGTACGGCAGGGCGCCGGTGTCCTGGGCGGTGGCGGTGCCGGTCAGCCCGTCGTGGCAGCGGGTCAGCAGCTCCTGCAGGAACAGGCCGGAGGACCAGCCGTCCCAGAGCAGCGCGTGGTTGGTGATCAGCAGGTGCTGGCGTCCGCCGGGGGCGAGCACCGAGACCAGCCGCAGCAGCGGCGGGGCGGTGAGGTCGAAGCGGGTGAACGCCTCGGTCTCCTTGAGCCGCCGGAGTTCCGCGTCGGCGGCGGCCTGGTCGAGGCCGCTCAGGTCGACCTCGGTGAGCGGTACGTCGACGGCGCGCGGCACGAACTGGACCGGCCGGTCCAGGCCGTCCTGGAGGAAGCCGGCCCGCAGGTTGGGGTGGCGCTCCAGCACGGCGGTGACGGCGGCGCGCAGCACGTCCACCGGGACCCGGGTGGTGAGGGTGACCACGTCGCGGGAGGTGTAGACGTCCAGGGCCTGGTCGTCGTAGCCGGCCTCGAAGAGCAGGCCCTCCTGGAGCGGGGAGACCGGCCAGACCTCCTCGATCTCCAGCTTGGGCACCGCTGCCCGGACGACGGCGAGTTCGGCCTCGGTGGGCCCGGGCAGGGCCGGGATCGCGGGGGCCGGTGCGGCGGCGCCGCGCCGGTCGGCGACGGCGGCCAGCGCGGCCGGGGTGCGGCACTCGAACACGTCGCGCGGGCTGATCGCCAGGCCCTCGGCGCGGGCGACGCCGATCAGCCGGATGGAGGCGATCGAGTCGCCGCCGAGCCGGAAGAAGTCGTCCTCGGCGCCCGCCCCGGGCAGCGCCAGGACCTCGGCGAACAGGTCGCACAGCAGCCGCTCGGTGTCGGTCTCGGCGGCCCGCGAGGAGCCCAGTCCGGCGTACTCGAGGGTGTCGTCGGGCAGCGCGGCCCGGTCGGTCTTGCCGCTGACGGTCAGCGGGAACTCGTCCAGCACCGCGAAGGCGGACGGGACCATGTACTCGGGCAGCCGGGCCGCGAGCGCGGTGTGCAGCGCGGCGGTGTCCAGTTCGGCGCCGGGGGCGGGGACGACGTAGCCGACCAGGCGCTTCACGGCGCCGTCGCGGACCAGGACGGCGCTCTGCGCGACGCCGGGCTGCTCGGCGAGGGCGGCCTCGATCTCGCCGAGCTCGATCCGGTAGCCGCGGATCTTGATCTGGTCGTCGGCCCGGCCCAGGTAGTCGAGGGTGCCGTCGGGCCGGCGGCGCACCAGGTCGCCGGTGCGGTACATCCGGCCGCCGTCGCCGAACGGGTCGGCCACGAAGCGTTCGGCGGTCAGGCCCGGGCGGTCCAGGTAGCCGCGGGCCAGCTGGCGGCCCGCCAGGTACAGCTCGCCGGGCGAGCCGGCCGGGACCGGGCGCAGCATCGCGTCCAGCACGTAGGCGCGGCCGCCGCGCAGCGGGCGGCCGATGCTCGGGGTGGCGCTGTCGGCGAGGTCGGCGACCAGCGCGTCGACGGTGTACTCGGTCGGGCCGTAGTAGTTGACCGCGGTGGTGCCGGGTTCGGCGCGCAGCCTGGTCCACAGCGGCTCGGGCAGCGCCTCGCCGCCGAGCAGCAGCACGCTCGGGCGGTGGGCGCCGTCCAGCAGGCCGGAGTCGATCAGCTGCTGGGCGTAGGACGGGGTGTTGTCGAGCACGTCGATGCGGTGCTCGCGGGTGTACCCGACGACGGTCTCGGCGTCGCGCCGGTCGTCCTCGCCGAGCAGGTGCAGTTCGTGGCCGCCGACCAGCCAGAGCAGCTGGTCCCAGGACGAGTCGAAGGTGAACGAGGCCAGGTGCAGGGCGCGCAGGCGTTCGCGGCCGCTCGCCCGGACGGCGTCGGCGAAGGTGGTGGCGAGGTGGTCGTGGGCGAGGTTGGCGAGGCCCGCGTGCGGCACCACGACGCCCTTGGGGCGGCCGGTGGAGCCGGAGGTGTGGATGACGTACGCGGCCTGCTCGGGGTGGACCGGTCCGCCGCGTTCGGTGTCGGTGAGCGGGCCGCCGGGGAGGGCGGCGAGCGCGTCCAGGACGGCTGGGTCGTCGAGTTCGATGCCGCCGGGGAAGCGGTCGGCGAGGGCGCGGGTGGTGAGTGTCAGGGCGGGGCGGGCGTCGTCCAGCACCTGGGCGATCCGCTCGGCGGGGTGGTCGAGGTCGAGCGGCAGGTAGGCGCCGCCGGCCTTGAGGACGGCGAGCAGGGCGACCACGGTCCCGGTGGAGCGGGGCAGCGCCAGGGCGACGGTCCGCTCGGCGCCGAGGCCGCGGCAGAGCAGCAGCCGGGCGAGGCGGTCGACCCGGTCGGCGAGCTCGCCGAAGGTGAGCCGGTCGGTCGGGGTGACCAGGGCGAGGGCGTCGGGGGTGCGGGCCGCCTGCGCGGTGAACAGGTCGGCGACGGTGCCGGCCGGCACCGGGTGGTCGCCGCCGTCGAGGACGGCGCTCTCGGCGCCGAGCAGGTCGAGCCGGGCCAGCGGGGTGTCCGGGTCGGCGGCGAACGCGGTCAGCAGGGCGAGGAAGCGGTGGGCGATCCGCTCGGCCTCGGCCGGCTCGAACACGTCGGGGCGGTAGTCGAGTTCGAGCCGCAGCTCGGCGCCGGGCAGCACCGCCAGGCCCAGCGGGTAGTGGGTGGCGTCGCGGGCGCCGAGGCCGGTGATGGCCAGGCCGTCGGCGCCGCCGAGCGAGGCCCGGACGTCGTCGCCGCCGCCCTGGTAGTTCTCCACCACCAGCAGGGTGTCGAACAGCGCGCCCTCGACGGCGGACTGCCGCTGGATCGCGGCCAGGCCCAGGTGCTGGTGGGCCATCAGGGCGGCCTGTTCGGCCTGGACGGCGGCGACGGCCTGCGCGAGGGTGTCGCCGGCGCGGGCCCTGACCCGGACCGGCACGGTGTTGATGAACAGGCCGACCATGGACTCGGCGCCCGGCAGGTCGTCCGGGCGGCCGGAGACGGTGGTGCCGAACACCACGTCGGTGGCGCCGGTCAGCGAGCCGAGCAGCACGCCCCACAGGGTGTGCGCGAGGTTGCCGAGGGTCAGCCCCTTGGCCCGCGCGGCGGCGGCCACCTCGGCGGAGAGCCCGGCGGGCACCGTCAGGTGCACCGAACCGGCCTCCACGGCGGGCGTGTTCAGACCGGGCGCGACCGGGCGGGCCTGGTCGAAGCCGTCCAGCGCGGTCCGCCAGGCGCGCTCGGCGGCGGCGGTGTCGCGGGTGGCGAGCAGCGCCAGGTGGTCCTTGTACGGGCGGACCGCGGGCAGCGCCGCGAGGTCGCCGCCGGCGCCGTACAGCGCCAGCAGCTCGCGCACCAGGATCGGCATCGACCAGCCGTCCAGCAGCAGGTGGTGGCAGGTGACGACCAGCCGGGAGCGGTCGGCGCCCAGCCGCAGCAGGGCGAAGCGCAGCAGCGGCGGGGTGTCCAGGTCGAACCGGTGCCGCCAGTCCTGGTCCATCGCGTCGCGGACGGCCGCGTCCTGGGCGGCTGGGTCCAGGCCGGTCAGGTCGAGCTCGCGCAGCGGGGTGTCGACGGCCCGCTGGACGAACTGGACCACCGCCTCGGGGTCCTCGTACCAGAAGCCGGCCCGCAGGTTGGCGTGCCGGCGCAGCAGCGCGTCGACGGCCGTGCCGAGCCGGGCGGTGTCGACGTCGCCGGCCAGGTCCAGGTGGGACTGGACCACGTAGACGTCGCGGGCCTCGGCGTCGTAGAGGGCGTGGAAGAGCAGGCCCTCCTGGAGCGAGGACAGCGGGTAGACGTCTTCCAGGGTGGACTCGGTGGCGGGCTCCTCGGTCAGCTCGGCCTGGGTCGGGTGCTGGTCGTTCGTCACGGTGTTCTCGGTCCTGGAGGTCGGGGCGGGGAGGGGCACGGGGTGGTGGTCGGGCGGGTTCATCGGCGCCTGCGCAGCCGGGATTCCAGCCGGTCGATCTGGGACTGCTTCAGGCTGACCAGCGTCAGGTCGGAGGGGGTGACCCCGGCGCCGCCGGTGCGGGTGTGCACGGCGAAGGCGTCCAGCGCGGCGAACCACGCGTCGGCCAGCGCCGCCACCTCGGCCTCGGTGAGCAGGGCCTGCGGCCAGCTCCACTCGACGGCCAGTTCGGGCCGGCCGTCCGGGCCGGCCTGGACCACCGCGTCGATCTCCAGCGGGTACCCGGCGGGCATCGCCGGGTCGGGGCCGGCCGCGGCGGTGACCGCCGCGCGCTGCTCCTGCGGGGCGAACGGCCAGCCGCCGGCCACCGGCCCGGCCGGGCCGTCGGTGCGGCCGCGGTAGTTGAACAGCAGCTCGGAGCGCGGTGCGGCGGCGAGCAGCGGCGCGGTCTGCGGGTTGAGGTGGCGCAGCAGTCCGTGGCCGAGGCCGCGGTCGGGGACGGCCCGCAGCTGCTCCTTGACCTGCTTGAGGGCGCGTCCGGCCTCGGCCCCGCCGGTGAGGGCGGCGGCCGGGTCGAGGCCGGCCAGGTCGAGCCGGACGGGGTGGACGGTGGTGAACCAGCCGACGGTGCGGGCCAGGTCGGGGGCGAGGGCGCCGGTGTCGGCGCCGCCGCGGCCGTGGCCCTCGAGGTCGAGCTGCAGGGCGGGCGCGGCACCCGGGCGGGCGGTGGCGACGCCGAGCGCGAGGCCGGCCAGCAGCACGTCGTCCACGCCGGCGCCGAAGGCCTGCGGCACGTCGGTGAGCAGCGGGGCGGTGCGCTCCGCGGGCAGGGTGCGGCGCAGGGTGCGCACGGTGGCGACGGTGTCGCGGGCCGGGTCGGCGGTGAGCGTGCCGAGCGGTCCGGCGGGGCCGGCCAGGGCGGTGCGCCAGTAGCCGGCCTCGGCGACCCGGGAGCGTTCCTGGGCGTGCGCCAGCAGGCGCTCCGACCAGGACCGCAGGGTGTCGGCCTCCGGTTCCGGGGCGGGCCGGCCGCCGGTGGCGAACGCGGCGTAGGCGGTGGCCAGTTCGGGCAGCAGGGTGCGCCAGGAGACGCCGTCGACGGCGAGGTGGTGGACGGTCAGCAGCAGCCGGCCGTCCTGCCCGGCGCCGCCGTCGAAGTGGACGGCCCGCAGCACCCGGCCCGCGCCGGGGGCGAGGGCGGCGGCGGCCGCGTCGGCCTCCCGGGCGATCAGCTCGGTGCCGGTGCCCTCGACCACCCGCAGGGTGTCCGGGTCGGTGACGGCGGGGGCCTGGTCGGCGGGCAGGATCTCCTGGGTCCACAGGCCGTCGGTGGTGTCCAGGCGCAGCCGCAGCGCCGGGTGGTTCCCGGCGAGCGAGGCGAGCGCCCGGCGCAGCGGCTCGGCCCGCAGGCCGGCCTCCACGGTGAGCAGCACCGACTGGTTGAACCGGTCGACCGGGCCGCCGCGTTCGCGCAGCCAGTGCACGACGGGCAGGGCGGGCAGTTCGCCGTCGGCCGGGGCGGGCGCCGTGGCGGTGGCGGCCGGCGCGGCGGGCGGCTGCCCCTTGGCGGCGGCGGCCAGCGCGGCCGGGGTCGGGTACTGGAAGACGTCCTTGGCGGCGATCTCCAGCCCGGCCTTGCGGGCCCGGCTGACCAGCTGGATGGAGACGATGGAGTCGCCGCCGAGGGCGAAGAAGTTCTCCTCCTCGCCGACCTCGGGCAGGCCGAGCACCTCGGCGAAGACCTTGGCCATCGCCTTGGCGGGGGTGTGGCCGGTGGTGGCGGCGGGTGCGGCGGTGCGGCCGGGGGCGGGCAGCGCCTTGCGGTCGAGCTTGCCGTTGACGCTGAGCGGCAGCGCGTCCAGCACGGTGACCACGGCGGGCACCATGTGGTCGGGCAGGACGGCGGCGACCGCGGCGCGGACGGCGTCGCCGCTGACGGCGGCGCCGGCCTGCGCCACGACGTACCCGGCGAGCTGCCGGGCGCCGCCCTCGACCAGCGGGCGGGCGGCGACGGCGGCCTGGCCGACGCCGGGGACGGCGGCCAGTGCCGACTCGACCTCGCCGAGCTCGATCCGGAAGCCGCGCACCTTGACCTGGTCGTCGGTGCGGCCGAGGTACTCGACCTCGCCGTCGACCCGGCGGCGCACCAGGTCGCCGGTGCGGTACATCCGGCCGCCGGTGCCGAACGGGTCGGCGACGAAGCGGCCGGAGGTCAGCGCCGGGCGGCCGAGGTAGCCGTCGGCCAGTTGGACGCCGGCCAGGTACAGCTCGCCGGGGACGCCGACCGGGACCGGCCGCAGCCGCTCGTCCAGCACGTGCAGCTTGGTGTTCCAGACCGGGCGGCCGATCGGGACGACCCCGGCACCGGCCCAGGCGCGGTGGTAGGTGACGTCGACGGCGGCCTCGGTCGGGCCGTACAGGTTGTGCAGTTCGATGTGCGGCCACAGGGCGGCGAACCGGTCGACGGCGGCGGCGGGCAGCGCCTCGCCGGAGCAGAACACCCGGCGCACGTCGGTGAAGCCGCGGCGGATCGCGTCCTCGCCCTCGGCGGCGCCGGTGAAGGCGGTCAGCATGGACGGCACGAAGTGCGCGGTGGTGACGCCGTGCCGGGCGGCCAGTTCGGCCAGGTACCCGGGCTCGCGGTGGCCGCCGGGGCGGGCCAGCACCACGGCCGCGCCGCTGACCAGCGGCAGGAAGAACTCCCAGACCGAGACGTCGAAGCTGGCGGGGGTCTTCTGCAGGATCCGGTCCTCGGGCGTGATGCCGTAGACCTCGCGCATCCAGTCCAGCCGGTTGACGATCGCCCGGTGGCCGACCAGCACGCCCTTGGGGCGGCCGGTGGAGCCCGAGGTGAAGATCACGTACGCGGGGTGGTCCTCGCCGGGCGCCTGCGGTTCGGCCTGCGGGCCGTCGCCGTCGACCGTGAGCACCGGGACGCCCGGGACCCGGGGCAGCCGGTCGGCCTGGCCGTCGACGGTCAGCACGCACACCGGCGCGGCGTCCTCGACCATCCCGGCCAGCCGCTCCACCGGGTATTCGGTGTCCAGCGGCAGGTAGGCGGCGCCGGACTTCAGGACGGCCAGCAGCGCCACCATCAGCTCGGCGGAGCGCGGCACCGCGATCGCGACGATCCGGCCCGGTCCGGCGCCGGCCGCGGCCAGCCGGCGGGCCAGCGCGTCGGCGCGGGCGTCCAGTTCGCGGTAGGTGAGCCGCTCGGCGTCGAACATGACGGCGACGGCGTCGGGGGTGGCGGCGGTCCGCTCGGCGATCCGGGTCACCAGGGTGCCGGGGCGGACCTCGCGCTCGGTGGCGTTCCACTCCCCCGCGAGGCCGCGGCGCTCCTGCGCGGAGGTCGGCTCGATCCGGGCGGCGGGGCGCTCGGGCGCGGCCAGCGCCTGCTCCAGCACCCGCAGCAGCCGGGCGCCGAACAGCCCGGCGGTGGACCGCTCGAACAGGTCCTCGGCGTAGATCACGGTCAGGTCGGTGCGGGTGCCGTCGGCGGACTCCACGAAGGTGAACGCCAGGTCGAAGCGGGCCGCGTGGACCGGGTCGGGCAGCAGCGCGGTGCGGGCGCCGAGCAGGGCGTCCAGGCCGCCGGCCTCCTTGCGGTGCTGCACCATCACCTGGAACAGCGGGTGGCGGCCGAGCGAGCGCTCCGGGTTGACGATCTCCACCAGCCGGTCGAACGGCAGGTCCTGGTGGGCGAGCGCGCCGAGCACGGTCTCCCGGGAGCGGGCCACCAGGGCGTCGAAGGCGGGCTCGCCGGACAGGTCGTGCCGCAGCACCAGGGTGTTGACGAAGAAGCCGACCACCTCCTCGACGGCCTCGTCCGCCCGCCCGGCCACCGGGGTGCCGAGCGCCACGTCGGTGGTCCGGGCGAGCGTGCCGAGCAGCAGCGCGGCGGCCGCCTGGGTGACCATGAACGGGGTGACGCCGGTCCGGTTGGCGTACTCGCCGAGCGCCGTGTGCAGGTCCGCGGGCAGCCGCAGCCGGACCGAGCCGCCCCGGCCGGTGGCCTCGGCGGGCCGGGGCCGGTCGGTGGGCAGCGCCAGCTCGGCGGGCAGGCCGGCCAGCTTCCCGGTCCAGTACGCGACCTGGTCGGCGGCCGGGCCGCCGTCCTCGGCGAGCAGGTCGGCCTGCCAGAGCGCGTGGTCGGCGTACTGCAGCGGCAGCGCCGCGAACACCGGGGCGGTGCCGGTCAGCCGGGCCGCGTAGGCGCGGTCCAGGTCGCGCAGCAGCACGCCCTCGGACCACTCGTCGCCGGCGATGTGGTGCAGCGCGACGGACAGCACGTGCCGGTCGGCGGCGCTGGACAGCAGGGTGGCGCGGACCGGGATCTCGGTGGCCAGGTCGAAGGCGTACGCCCCGGCGGCGGCCACCTCGCGGTCCAGCCGGTGGACCGTCACCTCCTGGGTGGTGAACGGTACCCCGGCCTGCGCCGGGGTCAGGATCCGCTGCCGCGGGTGCCCGTCGGTGTCCGGGAAGACGGTCCGCAGCGCCTCGTGCCGGGCGAGCACGTCGCCGAAGGCCAGCCGCAGCGCGTCGGCGTCGAGCTTGCCGTCGATCCGCAGCGCGCACGGGATGGTGTACGCGGTGCTGGGGCCCTCCAGGCGGTACAGGAACCAGAGCCGGGCCTGCGCGGCGGACAGCGGCAGCACCTCGGGGCGCGGCCGGGCGCTCGGCCCGGGGCGGCCGGCGGCGGCGGTGCGCAGCCGCTGCGCCAGCGCGGCGGCGGTGCGGGCCTCGAACAGGTCGCGGACGGCGATCTCGGCGCCGAGCGCGGCCCGGACCCGGCCGATCACCCGGGTGGCGAGCAGCGAGTGGCCGCCGAGGGCGAAGAAGTCGTCCTCGACGCCGACCCGCGGCAGGCCGAGCACATCGGCGAACACGCCGCACAGCACGGCCTCGCGTTCGTCGCGCGGGGCCCGCCCGGCGGGGGCGGCGAAGTCCGCGGCCTCCGGCTCGGGCAGGGCCTGCCGGTCGAGCTTGCCGTTGACGTTCAGCGGCAGCGCGTCCAGCGCGACGATCGCGGCCGGGACCAGGTACTCGGGCAGCGTGGCGGCGAGCGCCTTGCGCAGCGCGGCCGGGTCCAGGGTGGCGGGGACGGCGTAGCCGACCAGGCGGCGCACCCCGGCGCTGCCGCGGACCACCACGGCGGCGCCGGTGACGCCGGGCAGCGCGGCGAGCGCGGCCTCCACCTCGCCGGGCTCGACCCGGAAGCCGCGGATCTTCACCTGGTCGTCGTCGCGGCCGAGGAAGTCCAGGGAGCCGTCGGGCCGGTGGCGGACCACGTCACCGGTGCGGTACATCCGGCCGCCGTCGGCGAACGGGTCGGCGACGAAGCGGCCGGCGGTCAGCGCGGGGCGGTTGCCGTAGCCGCGGGCCAGGCCGGGGCCGGCGATGTACAGCTCGCCGGGCACGCCGGCCGGGACCGGCCGCAGCCGGGCGTCCAGCACGTACACCCGGGTGTTGCCGATCGGGCGGCCGACGAACGGGGTCGCGCTCTCGTCCAGCGCGGCGCCCAGGGTGTCGACGGTGTACTCGGTGGGGCCGTAGAAGTTGTGGCCGATGACGCCCTCGGTCTCCCGGATCCGGGTCCACAGCGCCTCGCCGACGGCCTCGCCGCCGACCAGGAACAGCAGCGGGCGGTGCTCGGCGGAGTCCAGCAGGCCCCACTCGACCAGCTGCTGGCCGAACGACGGGGTGACGTCCAGGGTGTCGATCCGGTCGGCGAGCAGCCGGGCGGCCAGCGCCTGCGGGTCGCGCCGCAGGTCCTCGCCGTAGACGTGCAGTTCGTGGCCGGCGATCAGCCAGAGCAACTGCTCCCAGGAGGAGTCGAAGGAGAACGAGGCGGTGTGCGCGGCGCGCAGCCGGCGTCCGCCCGCGGCCTCGACGGCCCGGGCGAAGACCGTGTTGCCGTGGTGCTCCAGCATGTTGGCCAGGCCCCGGTGCGGCACCTGGACGCCCTTGGGGCGGCCGGTGGAGCCGGAGGTGTGGATGACGTACGCCAGGTCGTCGGCGTGCGGGGGCAGCGGCTCGGCGGAGCGGGTGCCGAGGTCGGTGAGCAGCAGGGTGCCCCGGCCGTGCTCGGCGAGGACCGGCAGCCGGGCGGCCACCTCGGCGGTGGTCAGGGTGAGCAGCGGTTCGGCGTCGGCGAGCATCAGGGCGACCCGCTCGGCCGGGTGGTCGAGGTCGACGGGCAGGTAGGCGGCGCCGGAGGCGAGCACGCCGAGCAGCGCGGCCACCAGGTCGGCGGAGCGCGGCAGGGCGAGGGCGACGACCCGGCCCGGCCCGGCGCCGAGCGCGGCCAGGTGGCGGGCGGTCAGCTCGACCTCGGCGGCCAGCTCGGCGTAGCTCAGGCGGCGGTCGCCGAAGACCACGGCGGTGTCGTCGGGGGTGGCGGCGGCCCGGGCCCGGAAGGCGTCGACCACGGTGCCGTCCGGGACGGGACGGGCGGTGGCGTTCCAGCCGTGCAGCAGTTGCTCGCGTTCGGCGGTGTCCAGGATCTCCAGCGCGCCGACGGGGGTCTCGGGCGCGGCGGCGATCCGGGTCAGCAGCCGCAGCAGGCGGGCGCCGACGGCGGCGGCCTGGTCGGCGTCGAAGACGTCGGGGCGGTACTCGACGGTGAGCTGCGGGGCGTCGCCGGGCAGGGTGAGGACGGTCAGCGGGTAGTGGGTGGCGCCGCGGTTGCCGATGCCGGCCACCCGCAGGCCCGCGGCGGTCAGCTCGGCCGGGTCGACGGGGTAGTTCTCGAACACCAGCAGGGTGTCGAACAGGGTGCCGTGGCCGGCCTGCGCCTGGATGTCGGCCAGGCCCAGGTACTGGTGGTCGAGCAGAGCCGACTGCTGGGCCTGGAGCCGGGCCAGCGCCTCGGCGGCCGGCTCGTCGTCGCGGGGCTCGAAGCGGACCGGGACGGTGTTGCTGAACAGGCCGACCATCGACTCGACGCCCGGGACGTCGCTGGGGCGGCCGGAGACGGTGGCGCCGAACACCACGTCGGTGCGGCCGGTCAGCCGGCCGAGCAGGATCGCCCAGGCGCCCTGGACCAGGGTGTTGAGGGTCAGCCCGTGGCGGCGGGCGGTGCCGGTGAGCGCGGCGGTCAGCTCGGCGCCCAGCGGCAGGTGGAGTTCGCGGCCGGCCGTGCCGGGGCCGCCGGCGGGGCGGCCGAGCGCGTCGGCGAGCAGGGTGGGCGCCTGGAGGCCGGCCAGCGCGGCCCGCCAGGCGGCGGTGTCGGCGGCCTCGTCGCGGCGCTGGAGCCAGCCCAGGTGCTCGGCGTACGGGGTGACGGCCGGGAACCGCCGGGCGCCGCCGTACGCGGCGATCAGCTCGCGCAGCAGGACGGGGGTGGACCAGCCGTCCATCACGATGTGGTGGCGGGTCAGCAGCAGCCGGTGGTGGTCCTCGCCCAGGGTGAGCAGGGCGCAGCGCAGCAGCGGCGGGCGGGTGAGGTCGAAGCGGCCGGCCGCCTCGGCGTCCTCGATCGCGCCGGTCCGCGCGGCCTGCCCGGCGGTGTCCAGGCCGGTCAGGTCGTGCTCGGTCCACGGGACCGTGACCTGCCCGGCGATCAGCTGCAGCGGCCGGTCCAGGCCGGTGTGCCGGAAGCCGGCCCGCAGCGCGGAGTGCCGGTTGACCACGGTGTCGACGGCCGCCCGCAGGGCGGCGGCATCGAGCGGGCCGCGCAGGTCGAGCGAGGTCAGCGAGGTGTACAGGTCGTCGGCGCCCCCGGTGTCCTGGTAGAGGGCGTGGAACAGCAGGCCCTCCTGGAGCGGGGAGAGCGGCAGCACGTCCTCGGTGCCGGGGTGGTCGGCGGCGAGCAGGTCCAGCACGGGCTGGGTGACGGCGGCCAGCGGCACGTCGCCGGGGGTGAGGGCGGCGGCGTCCGGGCGGGCGGCGAACGCGGTGAGCGCGTCCAGCGCGGCGAACCACTGCCCGGCCAGTTCGCGGACGGCCGGCTCGGTCAGCACGCCCTGCGGCCAGGCGAGGCGGACCGTCAGTTCGGGCCCGTCGGCGCGGTCGTGGACGACGGCGGTGATCTCCAGCGCGTGCGCGGCGGGCAGCGCGGGGTCGGCGGCCGGCTCGAAGGCGTCACCGGCGGGGGTGAACGGCCGGCCGTCGGCGGCGAACCGGCCCAGGTAGCCGAACTGCAGCTGCGGGGCGTCGGCGGCGGCCGGTGCGGCGCCGGCCGCCGGGTCCAGGTGGCGCAGCAGGCCGTACCCGAGGCCGGCGTCGGGCAGTGCCCGCAGCTGCTCCTTGACCAGGGCCAGCGCGCGGCCGGCCGCGGGGCCGCCGGCCAGGGCGTCGGCGAGGTCGATCTCGGCGAGGTCGAGGCGGGCCGGGTGGCCGCCGGCCAGCGCGCCGACGGTGCGGGCGGTGTCGGCGCCGGGCACCAGGTGGTCGGCGCGGCCGTCGGTCTCCAGGCGCAGCAGCAGGTCGGGGCGGGCCGAGGCGCCGTGCCGGGTCCGGCGGCGGCCGAGCACGGCCAGCGTCAGGGCGGTGAGCAGGACCTGCCCGGTGCCGGTGCGCCGGGTGGCGGGGACCAGGTCGAGCAGCGGGGCGGTGCGGGCGCTGTCCAGGGTGAGCCGCAACTGCCGGGTGGTGGCGGCGGTGTCCCGGGCGGGGTCGAGCGGGCGGTCGCCGAGGAGCGGTCCGGCGCCCTCGGCGAGCAGCGCCTGCCAGGTGGGCAGTCCGGCGCGGACCGGGTCGGCGGTGGCCGCGTCGGCCAGGCCGAGCGCCCAGCGGCGCGGCGAGGTGGCGACGGGCCCCAGGGCGCGGCCCTCGTACGCGGCGGGCAGGTCGGCGAGCAGGATCCGCCAGGAGGCGGCGTCCGCGGCGAGCCGGTGCACGGCGAGGACCAGCAGGCCGTCGGTGTCGGGCCCGGCGTCCAGGTGGACGGCCTGCAGCACGGTGCCCTGCTCGGGGTCGAGGCGGTCGACGGCGGCCTCGCGCTCGCGGGCGGCGGCCCGGTCCAGGTCGGCGGCGGGGACGGCTACGCGGCGCAGCCGTTCGGCGGCGGGGGCGCTGCCGGCGGGGCGGATCCGCTGGGTCCAGGCGCCGTCGGCCTCGACGGTCAGCTGCAGGCGCAGCGTGTCGTGGCGGTCGGTCAGCGCGTCCAGGGCGGCGGTGAGGCGGTCGCCGTCCAGTCCGGCGGGGACGGTGAGCACGGTGTGCAGGGCGGAGCGGCGGACCGGGCCGCCGCGCTCGCGCAGCCACTCGCCGGCCGGGGTGGCGGGCAGCGGGCCGACGGCGTCGGGGCCGGTGGCGGCGGGGGCGGTGCTCGCGGTCTCGGCGACGGCGGCGATCCCGGCGACGGTGCGGCGCTCGAAGACCACCCGCGGGGTGATCGCGTAGCCGGCCTTGCGGGCGCGGCTGCCGAGCTGGATGGCGGAGATGGAGTCGCCGCCCAGGGAGAAGAAGTTGTCGTCGACGCCGATGTCGGCCAGGCCGAGGATCTCGCGGACCAGGTCGGCCAGGACCCGTTCGGCCTCGGTGCCGGGGGCGCGTCCGGCCGGTCCGGCGGTCTGCTCGGGGGCGGGCAGCGCCCGGCGGTCGATCTTGCCGTTGGCGGTGAGCGGGAAGGTCTCCAGGGCGACCACGACGGCGGGCACCATGTACTCGGGCAGCAGGCCCGCGACGGCCGGGCGCAGCGCGGCGGGGTCGGCGGTGCCGGTCACGTAGCCGACCAGCTGCCGGCGTCCGGGGGTGTCCTCGCGGACCAGGGCGACCGCCCGGGAGACGTCCGGCTGTGCGGTCAACGCGGCCTCGACCTCGCCGAGTTCGATCCGGAAGCCGCGCAGCTTGACCTGGTCGTCGACCCGGCTGAGGAAGTGGATCCGGCCGTCGGCGGCGCGGCGCACCAGGTCGCCGGTGCGGTACATCCGGGTGCCGGCCGGGCCGTGCGGGTCGGCGACGAAGCGGCCGGCGGTCAGGCCGGGCTGCCGCAGGTAGCCGCGGACCACCTGGTCGCCGGCCAGGTAGAGCTCGCCGGGGACGCCGGGCGGCACCGGGCGCAGCGCGCCGTCCAGGACGTGGGCGCGGGTGTTCCGGAACGGGACGCCGATGTCGGGGACGCCGCGGTGGGCGGCGGCGAGTTCGGCGGAGGTGGCCCAGATGGTGGCCTCGGTCGGGCCGTAGACGTTGGTGACGCGGCGGGTGGCGCGGGTCAGCCGCTCGGCCAGTTCGGCGGGCAGCGCCTCGCCGCCGACCAGGGCGTGCACCCCGGGCAGGCTGCCCGCGGTGCCGTCCTCCAGCAGGACGTGCCACAGGGTGGGGGTGGCCTGGACGGCCTTGGGCCGGTGGGTGTCGATCAGCGCGGCCAGCGCGGCCGGGTCGCGGACGGTGTCGCGGTCGGCGAGCACCACGGCGGCGCCGCTCACCAGCGGGACGTGGATCTCCAGTTCGGCGATGTCGAAGGAGACGGTGGTGACGGCGACCAGGCTGTCGCCGGCGCCGAGGGCCAGCTCCTCGCGCATCGTCTCGAGGAAGGTGGCGAGCGCGCCGTGCGGCACCACGACGCCCTTGGGGCGGCCGGTGGAGCCGGAGGTGTGGATGACGTACGCGGGGGTGTCCGGGTCGACGGGGCGGGTCGGCAGTGCGGGGGCGGCGGCCAGTTCGGCGAGGGTGGCCGGGGCGTCCAGCACCAGGGGCCGGTGCTCGTCGGGCACCGCTGCGGCGGCGGCCGCGAGGGTGAGGGTGCAGACCGGACGGGCGTCGTCCAGCATGAACGCCAGCCGGTCGGCCGGGTAGTCGAGGTCCAGCGGCAGGTAGGCGCCGCCGCAGCGGAGCACGGCGAGCATCGCGACCACCAGGTCGGCGGTGCGGGGCAGGGCGAGTGCGACGAAGGACTCGGCGGTGACGCCGCGGGCGGCGAGCAGGGTGGCCAGCCGGCCGGCCCGGTCGTCCAGCCGGCGGTAGGTCAGCTGCTGTTCGCCGGCCACCACGGCGACGGAGTCCGGCACCAGCCGGGCCTGCTCGGCGAAGAGTTCCACCACCGTGTGCCCGGACACCGGGTGCCCGGTGGCGTGCCAGCCGGCGAGCGCGGCCAGCTCGGCGTCGGACAGCAGTTCCAGCTGGGCGATGGGCCGTTCGGGCTCGGCGGCGAGCCGGGCCAGCAGGGCGGTGCAGCGCTCGGCGTGGGCGGCCAGCTCGGCGGCGGTGTACAGCTCCGGGTTGGCGTCGAACTCCAGGGTCAGCGTCTCGTCGGGGCCGAGGGAGACGGACAGCTGCAGGTCCTCGACCGGGCCGGAGGCGAGGTTGACCAGGCGGCCCGCGGTGCCGGCGAAGTCCAGGTCGAGGTCGAAGGGCTTGAGGTTGAGCAGCGGGCCGTACAGCCGTGCGTCGCCGCCGACCAGGCCGAGGTCGCGGCGGAGCTCCTCGCCGCGGTGCAGCTGGTGGCGGCGGGCGTCCTTGAGTTCGCCGGCGGCGCGGCGCAGCAGCAGGTGGAAGGTGTCGGTGCCGGTGACGGGCAGCCGGACCGGCAGGATGTTGACCGCCATGCCGGGGACCCGGAGGGTGCCGGGGCCGGTGCGGGCCATGAAGTGCATGCCGAGGACGGCGTCCCGGGTGCCGGTCATCCGGTGCAGGTAGACGCCGAGCGCGGCGGCCGAGGCCTCGGCCCAGGTGGTCCGGGCGGCCTTGGCGGTGGCCAGGACGGCGGCGGACTGTGCGGTGGTCAGCTCGATGCGGTGGCGCAGCGCGGCGGGGCCCGCCTGGGCGGTCCGCTCGGTGAGGCCGACCACGGTGGGGCGGTCGGCGTAGCGGGCGTTCCAGTAGGCGCGGGCTTCGGCGGCCCGGTCGGAGTCCAGGTAGGCCTGCTCGGCCTCGACCAGCCGGTCGACCGGCTCGAACGGGCTGGGCGCGGGCTCGGTGCCGCCGGCCAGCGCCGTGTAGAGCTCGGCGACCCGGCGGCTGAACAGGGCGACGCTGTAGCCGTCGATCACCAGGTGGTGGAACCACTGGAACCACAGGTGCCGCTGGTCGCCGGTGCGGACCAGCAGCGCGCCGGTGAGCGGGGCGCCGGCCGGGTCGTCGAGGGCGACCGGCTGGGCCAGCTGGGCGCGGACCAGCTCGACGGCGGCGGCCGCCGGGTCGGCCGCGCCGCGGGTGTCCAGCCGGGGCAGCCGCCAGGCCCGCGGGTCGAAGCCGGTGGGCACCTGGCGGGTGCGGCCGTCGCGCTCGACCAGCCGTACGTGCAGGCCGGCCGCCTCGGCGAGGGTGCGGCGCAGGGCGTCCTGGAGCGCCTCGGTGTCCAGCGGGCCGTCCAGTTCGACGTACTGGCCGACGTTGTAGACGGGGTTGTCCGGGTCGATCCGCTGGGCGGACAGCACGCCGGCCTGGGCGGCCGTCAGTTCCAGCCCGACAAGGTCCTCGGCGTCCGTGGTGTGGGTGAGCGCCTCTGGCATCGTTCGACCTTCCCGGGGTCTGTGCGGCTCCGGCCGCCGCGGCCGGGACTGCTGGGTGTGCTGTGTGCTGCGTGACGGGCTTCGCGGGTCCGGGCGGCCGCCCGGTGAGGGGGCGGCCGCCCGGACCGTGGGCCGTGCGGCCCGGGACCCGGGGCCGTTACTGGGCCTTGAGGATGGTCTCGATCTGGTCGAGCAGGTCGATCGAGGTGCCGTAGCGGTCGGTGGTGGCGTACGTCACCGGGACGACCTTGTTGGCCTTGACGGCCTTGAGCTGCTGCCAGGCCGGCTGCTTCTCCAGGTCCTTGGTGTCCGCGGGGACCTCGCCGGTGGCGGCCGTCCTGGGGACCAGGATGATGTCGGCGTCGCCGAGCGCGTCGAGCTTCTCGGTGGAGAGGGTGACCTCGTGCTCGGTGCCGTCCTTGGCCGCGTCGGAGAACTGGGCGCCGACGTCGGTCAGCACCCGGCCGACCCAGGAGCTGCTGGTGTCGATCAGGTACTCGCCGCCGCCGTAGGAGGAGGCGATGGTCCACTTCAGGCTGTTGAGCTTGGTCGCGTAGTCCGTCTTGATCTTCGCGGCCTTGGCCGTGTAGTCCGACTTGAGCTTGGCGAACTCGGCGTCCTTGCCGACGGCGGTGGCGATCTTCTCCTGTGCGTTGTACAGGTCGACCGGGTGGTCCACGCCGAAGTAGAGGGTGGGGGCGATGCCTTCGAGCTTCTTGATGCCCCAGTCGAACGCGGTGGCGCCCTCGACCACGATCAGGTCGGGCTTGAGCGAGGCGACCTTCTCGATGTTGATCTCGATGCCGGAGCCGATCGGCTCGATCTTGGCGGCGGCCTCCTTCTGCGAGGGCAGCAGCTCCATCGGGTTGTTCTCGTCGATGGTGCTGGTGCCGACCGGCTGCACGCCGAGGTCGAGCAGCGCGCCGGTGGCGTAGGAGATGGAGACGATCCGCTTGACCCCGGCCGGGACGGTGACCTTGCCGTTGGTGGCCTCGATGACCTTGGGGCCCGCCGCCGCGGCCGAGGGGGTGCCGCTGCCGGCCGGTGCCGCGTCCTTGCTGTCACCGCCCGTGGAGGAGCAGGCGGCCAGGGCGAACATCGCGGCGGCGGCGCCGGCGGCGGCGAGTCTGCGGCGGTGGGCGGCCGAGGTCATGAGCAGCGCGGGGGTCTTCATGGTTCTCCTAGTGAGGGGGGTGGTGCGGGGCGCGCCGGCCCGACGGGCCCGGGGCGGCGCGGGAGGCGCGGGAGCAGGTGCGGGGAGGCCCGGACGGGGTCAGGCGGAGGCCGGGCGGGTGAGGTACGCGGACCAGGCGCGCACCGTCGGTTCGGTCTCGGCCAGGTCGGCGAACTCGACCCGGGCGCCGCGCGAGCGCCAGAGGGTGACCAGGCTCATCAGCCGGATCGAGTCCAGGCCGAGGTCGCGCAGGTCGTCGTCGTCGCCGATCTCCTCGGCGGGCTCGTCGAGCAGGTCGGCGAGGTCGGCGCGCAGGCTGTCGCGGTCGAGGCCGGTCGGGGCGGGGGTCATCGTGGGGTCCGTTCGTCGGGCGGGCGGTCGGGCGGCGGGGTGAGCAGGGCTCAGACCGCGCCGGCGGCGACCTGGGCGCCGAGGTCGCCGCGCAGCTCGGCGGCGGTGCGGCGGAGCAGCAGCGAGTCGCAGATCTCGCCGGAGCGCACGGCCAGGGTGGACAGCAGCGAGGAGGTGATGCCGTGGGTGTGCTCGGTGCCGCCCTGGAGGTAGATGCCGACGTCGACGTGGTCGGCCGTCAGGATCCGATGGTCGCGGTCGACCCGGAGCCGCCCCTGCTCGTCGGTGAGGCAGTGCTGGGCGAGCTCGCCCAGCAGCGGGCGCGGGTCGACCGGGCGGTAGCCGGTGGCGAGCACCACGGCGTCCGAGTCGAGGGCGAACTCCTCGCCGGTGGTGAGCGAGCGGATCATCGCGCGGACGCCGTCGGGGCCCTGCTGCACCCCGGTGAGGCGGGTGGTGTTGAGGATCCGCAGGCGCTCCCGGCCCTGCACCTTCTCCTGGTAGACGGTGCGGTACAGCTGCTCGATCAGGTCGCCGTCCACCACCGAGTAGTTGGTGTTGCCGTGGTAGTCGAGCAGGTCGCGCTTGACCGACTCCGGGGCGTCGAAGAAGTGGTCGACGGCGGACGGGTCGAAGATCCGGTTGGCGAACGGGCTGTCGTCCGCCGGGCTGTAGCCGTAGCGGGAGAAGACGGCGCAGACCTCGGCGTCCGGGAAGGTGCGGTGCAGGTACTCGACGGCCTCGGCGGCCGACTGGCCGGCGCCGACCACGGTGAACCGGCGGTGCGGGCGCTCCGTCAGCGCGGGGGCCTTGAAGAGCAGGTCGCGGGTGTGCCAGACGCGCTCGCCGAGCTCGACGCCCTCCGGCAGACGCGGCGTCAGGCCGGTTCCGACCGCCAGGTTGCGGGTGCGGCGGACCTGTTCGGCGGCGGGGCCCTCGGTGGCGCGGGAGACCACGTCGACGGCCTCGATGCGGCCGTCGGCCACCACCGGGCGGATCTCGGTGGCGCGCCGGCCGTAGGCGACCTCGGCGGCGAACTCGGCCGCGCACCACTCGAAGTAGTCGTGGAACTCGATCCGGGTCGGGAAGAAGGACTTCTGGTTGATGAAGTCCGCCAGCCGGCCGCGCTGCTGGAGGTAGACCAGGAAGGAGAACGGGCTGCTGGGGTCGCGCATGGTGACCAGGTCCTTGAGGAAGGAGACCTGCATGGTCGCGCCCTCCAGCAGCATGCCGCGGTGCCAGCCGAAGGCCGCCTGCTGCTCCAGGAAGCCGGCCCGCAGGGGCTGGTCCGGGTCGCGCCGGTTGTGGTCGGCGATCGCGATGGCCAGGGCGAGGTTGGAGGGGCCGAAGCCTATTCCGACCAGGTCGTCGGTGCTGTCGCTCCCGGTCCGTGCGCCGATCTCGCGCGATCCCGACATGCTCGTCCTTCCGTTGACTGCCTGCTGACGGGGTCTCGCCCCGCACCGTTCCGGTGGAGTCCGTGGACCCGGCCCGCCTCGCCCGATCATTAGGTAAGGCTTGCCTAACTTCTCTTACTCGGGCGCGGGTGTCAAGTTCGCGGCCCGCCGCCCGTACCGCCGTGACCAGCACACTTGCCGGACCGTCAGTCCGGGGCGCCGGACGGTGCGCTCCCCGCCCCGACCGGCTGCCGCACGTCGTCCGGGACGATCTCGGTGCCCGAGCCGGAGCCGGTGAAGGCCCGCAGCAGGCTGTGCCGCACCCGGCCGTCCAGCACCCGCGCGGCCCCCACCCCCGAGCGCACGGCCCGCAGACAGCCCTCCATCTTGGGCAGCATGCCGCTGGCCAGACCGGGCATCAGGTCCTCCAGTTCGGCGGCGGCGAGCCGCTCGATCACCTCGCCGGAGGCCGGCCAGTCCCGGTAGAGGCCCTCCACGTCGGTGAGCACCACCAGCAGGTCGGCGCCGAGCGCGACCGCCAGCGCGGCGGCCGCGGTGTCCGCGTTGACGTTGTAGACGTGGCCGTCGGCGCCGCGCGCGATCGGCGAGACGACCGGGATCCGGCCGTCGCCGATCAGCGCCTTCACCGCGCCGGTGTCGATGGCGGTGATGTCGCCGACCAGGCCGATGTCGACCCGCTCGCCGCCCACCTGCGCGTACCGCTTGACCGCGGTCATGGTGTGCGCGTCCTCGCCGGTCATGCCGACCGCGAACGGCCCGTGCCCGTTGAGCAGCCCGACCAGCTCGCGCTGGACCTGGCCCGCCAGCACCATCCGCACCACGTCCATGGTCTGCGGCGTGGTGACCCGCAGCCCGGCGGTGAAGGAGGACTCCAGGCCGAGCCGGTCGAGCATGGCGCTGATCTGCGGGCCGCCGCCGTGCACCACGACCGGGTGCAGTCCGGCGTAGCGCAGGAAGACCACGTCCCGGGCGAACGCGGCCTTCAGGTCCTCGTCCACCATGGCGTTGCCGCCGAACTTGACCACCACGGTCCGGCCGCGGAACCGCTCCAGCGACGGCAGGGCGTCGATCAGGGTACGGGCGCCGGCCCGGCCGTGACGCGCGGTCAAAACGGTGCTCACTGGCCCCCCAGATCTGTCCTCACCACCGCCGACGACGACTCCCGGCCGGGCCGGTCACCATGTCGACTTTCTTTAGGCAAGGCTTACCTTACATCCCCGGCGGGGCCCCGACACCCCCCGGGTACCGCCCGGCCCGCTTCCGGCACCGCTCCGGACACGACCTGTCCGCGCGGGCCGCGCCGCGGCGATACTGGAGGAGTGGGAGAGGTGGACGAGTCACGGCGGGTCCGGCCCGCCGAACGGCTGCGGCCGTACGTCGCGCGGTACTCCGGCTACCGGCAGCACGGCCTCGCCCCCGCACGCCACCGCGGCCTGCCCTCGCCCTGGCTGACCTTCATCCTCACCCTGGACGAGCCTCTCACCGTCGCCGCCCACCCCGACCCCCGGCAGCCCGGCGCCGACTACGACACCCTGCTCGGCGGCCTGCACACCACGCCCGCCCTGATCACCCACCAGGGCAGCCAGTCCGGCATCCAGCTGGCCCTCGACCCGCTCGGCGCCCGCGCACTGCTGGGCCTGCCCGCGGGCGAACTGGCCCGGCTCGACCTGTCCGCCGGCGAGGTGCTCGGGCCGACCGCCGACGAGCTGCGCGAACGCGTCCTGGCGGCGCCGGACTGGCCCGGCCGGTTCGCCGTCCTGGACGCCCTGCTGCCCGCGCTCTGCCGGGAGGTTCCCGGTCCCGCGCCCGAGGTCCGGCGGGCCTGGCGGCTGCTGACCGCCTCCGGCGGCGCGCTGCCCGTCGGCGAACTCGCCCGCGAGGTCGGCTGGAGCCGCCGCCACCTGCTGGCCCGCTTCCGCCAGGAGACCGGTCTGAGCCCCAAGGAGGCGGCCCGGGTGATCCGCTTCGACCGGGCCCGGCGGCTGCTCGCCGCCGCCCCGGCGACCGCGCTGGCCGACCTGGCCGCCGCCACCGGCTACTTCGACCAGGCCCACCTGGCCCGCGAGTTCCGCGCCCTGGCCGGCTGCCCGCCCAGCGCCTGGCTGGCCGAGGAGGCCGGCCCGGCCGCCCCCGCGGGCCCCGCCCCCGCAACCACCGCCCCCGCCCCCGCCCGGCAGTCCGCCACCGCCCGCGCCGCGGGCCCGCGCGCCGCCACCGCCCGCTGAGGCCCGCCGGCACCGCCCGCCGCCACCCCCGGGCGCGCTGCCGCCGGGCGGGTGACTTGTTCCCAAACGTCCAAGCCCCCGCGGCCCGGGAGCGGCCAGACTGGCCGAAACCGACCCAGGAGGGACACGATCATGACCGACCAGACCCCCGCACCCCAGCCCCCCGCACCGCAGGTGTGGCCCTCACTGCGGGCCACCGACGCCCGGGCGCTGATCCGGTTCCTGGTGGACGCGTTCGGCTTCGAGGAGGTCGTCGTCTACGGCGAGGGCGAGCAGGTGCACCACGCCCAGCTGGCCTGGCCCGAGGGCGGCGGGCTGATGCTCGGCTCCGCCCGCCCCGAGGACGAGGACGACAAGTGGCCGCTGCGCCCGGGCCACTTCGGCGCGTACGTGGTCACCGCCGACCCGGACGCCGTGCACGCCAGGGCCACCGCCGCCGGTGCCGACATCATCACCGGCCTGCACGTGACCGACTACGGCTCGCGGGACTTCGCGGCCCGCGACCCGGAGGGCAACCACTGGTCCTTCGGCACCTATCGCGGTGAGCCGCGCCCGACCCCGCCGCCGGCCGGCTGACCGGCCGTGCCGGAAAGCCCGCAGGACCGGCTGCGCGCGCTGTGCCTGGCCCTGCCCGAGTGCGAGGAGCGGCCCAGCCACGGCGAGAGCGCCTGGTTCGCCGGCGGGAAGCGGATGTTCGCCACCCTCGCCGACCACCACCACGACGGCCGCACCGCCTGCTGGCTGGCCGCTCCCCCGGGCCTGCAGGAGCACCTGGTCGCCACCGACCCCGACCGGTTCTTCCGCCCGCCGTACGTCGGCCACCGCGGCTGGCTCGGCGTTTACCTGGACGTCGAGGTCGACTGGCCCCACCTGGCCGACCTGCTGGTGGCCGCCTACGGCCTGGTCGCCCCCGCCCGGCTGCGGGCGGCGCTGGAGGAACGCTGACGGGCCGCCCCCACAGGCGGCCCGTCGGCCCGCACCGACAAGGGCGTTCGTCAGGAAGGTTTCCTAACGCATGCCGCGAAGGTAGTGCCGCCCGCATCCCCGGTCAATAGCCCGGACCGGACCTTGACTCCTCAAGTTAGGAAACTTAACTTATGGACCCTCGCGTGCACTCGCCCCCTCTCACCCCCACGGAGTTCCCATGTCCGGGACGCTCAGCAGACGGATCGGCCTGTTCCAGGCCACCGCCATCAACATGAGCCAGATGTGCGGCATCGGCCCGTTCGTCACGATCCCCCTGATGGTCGCGGCCTTCGGCGGCCCGCAGGCCGTGATCGGCTGGATCGCCGGCGCGGTCCTCGCCCTGGTCGACGGGCTGGTGTGGGCCGAACTCGGCGCCTCCCTGCCCGGCTCCGGCGGCTCCTACGTCTACCTCCGCGAGGCCTTCCAGTACCGGACCGGGCGGCTGATGCCGTTCCTGTTCGTCTGGACGGCGATGCTGTTCATACCGCTGATCATGTCCACCGGGGTGGTCGGCTTCGTCCAGTACCTCGGCTACCTCTGGCCGTCGATGGGCCAGGGCGAGGGCGACGCGGTGGGCCTCGCGGTCCTCGCGCTGGTCGCCCTGCTGCTGTGGCGCGGGGTGGAGAACATCGCGAAGCTCACCACCGTGATGTGGGGCGTCATGATCGTCGCGGTCGGTGCGGTGATCGTCGCCTCGTACAGCGACTTCTCCCCCGCCAAGGCGTTCACCTGGCCCGCGCACGCCGTCGACCTGGCCCACGGCCAGTTCTGGCTCGGCTTCGCGGCCGGCCTGACCATCGGCATCTACGACTACCTCGGCTACAACACCGCCGCCTACCTGGGCGCCGAGGTCAAGCAGCCCGGCCGGGTGCTGCCGCGGGCGATCATCCTGTCGATCACCGGCATCATGGCCATCTACCTGCTGCTGCAGATCGGCGTGCTCGGCGTCATCGACTGGCACGAGATGCTGGACCCCGGATCGGTCGCCTCCAGGTCCGTCGCCTCCGCCGTCCTGGAACGGGTCTGGGGCAGCGCCGCGGCCGACACGGTCACCGTGCTGATCCTGGTCACCGCCTTCGCCTCGGTCTTCACCGGCCTGCTCGGCGGCTCCCGGGTGCCGTTCGACGCGGCCAGGGACCGGGTGTTCTTCCGCGCCTTCGGGAAGCTGCACAGCCGGCACGGATTCCCGGTCCTCGGCCTGGTCGCCATGGTGGTGATGACCGCGGTCGGCTTCCTGATCGGCCGGCACACCAACCTGGCCACCCTGATCGGCCTGCTCACCACCGTCATGGTGATCGTCCAGGCCTTCGCCCAGATCCTCGCCGTCACCGTGCTGCGCCGCCGCCAGCCCGGACTGCCGCGACCGTACCGGATGTGGCTCTACCCCGCGCCCAGCATCCTGGCCGCCGTCGGCTGGCTGGCCATCTACGGCTACGCCGACCGCAACGCGCCCGGCCTGCACCCGATCGAGTGGTCACTGGTCTGGGTCGCGGCCGGCAGCGTCGCGTTCCTGATCTGGTCCAGGGTCGAACGGGTCTGGCCGTTCGCGCCGGCCGAGATCCACGAGGAGTACCTGCCCGCCGGGGCCTGACCCGGCGGACGCGCCGTCAGCACCGGGGCCGGGCACCGCGCCCGGCCCCGGCCGGGCCGGCCCCCGTCAGCCCGCCACCGCCGGGGCGCCGGCGGGGTCCGCACCGGCCGGCCCCGGCCGGGCCGCGTACGCCTCGGCGACGGTGTCCCGGTCGAAGACCCGCCAGGTCGCGGCCGTCACCAGCAGCGCCACCACGAAGCCCACCCAGTACGGCGCGGTCAGCCCGAACGCGTCGACCAGGACCCCGCCGAGCACCGCGCCCAGGCAGTTCCCGCCCGCCACCACGAACAGGTTGGTGCTGCCGACCCGGCCCAGCAGCTCCGGCGGGGTGAGCCGCTGGCGCAGCGAGTTGGCGACGATGCCCCACAGCCCGCCGTGCACCCCGAAGGCGAACAGCGCGAAGCCGATCAGGTACCGGTCCCGGGACGCCGCCAGCGCGAGGTGCAGCCCGGCCTCGACCAGCAGCCCGACCCGGACCGTCCAGGTGGCGGTGACCAGTTCGACCACCCGGTCGCCGGCCACCGAGCCGACCACGCCGCCGACCGCCATGCAGGTGAACAGCAGGCCGTAGCCGACCGAGCCGAGGTGCAGCCGCTGCGAGGCGAGCAGCACCAGGACGGCGGTGGCCGCGGTGAGGGTGACGTTCAGCAGGCCGATCAGGACCGCCATGGTGCGCAGCAGCCGCTGCCGCATCAGCCAGCGGAACCCCTCGGCCATCTCGGCCACCACCGACCGGCGTTCCGGCGCGGCCGGCGGGCCGGGGTGGGAGGTGGCCCGGTAGACCCCGCCGACCAGCCCGATCAGCACGGCGCTGGCGGCGTAGGTGGCGGCGTTGACGAGGAACGGCAGCGCGGCGGACAGCACGAACAGCAGGCCGCCGAGCGGTCCGGCGACCATCTGCTGCATCAGCGTGACACCGCCCGCCAGCAGCCCGTTGGCGCGCTCCAGCCGCTCTCCGGGCACCACGGCGGGGATCATCGCCTGGCTCGCCGCCCGGAACACCACCTCGCCGGTGTTGACCACGAACAGCACGGCGTACAGCAGGGGGATGCCCGCCCAGCCGGCCGCGATCGCGGCGGCCAGCACGCCGAGGGCGGCGACCCGTACCCAGTCCACCGCGACCATCAGCCGCCGGCGGTCGACCCGGTCGACCAGGACCCCGCCGGGCAGGGCGAACAGCAGCCAGGGCAGCCAGCCGACGCCGGCCGCGGCGGACACCAGCAGCGGGTCGTCGGTCCTGGCCGCGACCAGCAGCGGGGTCGCCACCAGGGCGAGTCCGCTGCCGAGCGCCGAGGTGGTCGCCGCCGCCCACAGCTTTCCGAACCGTCCGCCGAGCCCTGCCCCGTTGTCCGCCACGAGCCGGGAAGCTACCAGAGCCGCCCTGGTGCATCGCACCCGAATTTCCCCGCGGGTCCCGGATTCAGCCGAGGTGGGCGGTGCGGCGCTCGAAGACCTCGGCGCGGGCGGTGCCCAGTGCGGTCGCCAGCGCGCCCTGCAGCACGGCCTCGTCGCCGAGCAGGCTGGCGGCGACCCGGGGGCGCAGCGGGCCGAGCCGGTGCAGGGTCTGTTCGACGGGCTGGAGCAGCAGGTCGGCGCCGTGGCCGAGGCCGCCGCCGAGCACCACCAGGTCCGGGTCGAGGACGGCGGAGACGACGGCGAGCGCGTAGCCGAGCTGTTCGGCCTCCCGGCGGACGGCCTCGGCGGCCCGTTCGTCGCCGGCCCGGGCGGCGGCGAAGACCTGTTTGGCCGTCAGCGGCCCGGTCAGGCCCAGCTCGCGGGCGGTGCGCACCACCGACTCGGCGGCGGCGGCGCCCTCCAGGGTGCCGCGTCCGGGCAGCGGGAGCAGGCCGATCTCGCCGGCGGCGCCGTGCGCGCCGCGCTGCAGTTCGCCGTCGGCGACCACGCCCATGCCGAGGCCGGTGCCGATCAGCAGGTAGACGAAGAGGCGGCTGCCGGCGCCGGCGCCGCGGGCGTACTCGCCGAGGGCGGCGAGGTTGGCGTCGTTGTGGACGCTGATCCGGGTGGCGAGCCGGGCCTCGATCCGCTCGAACAGGCCGCGCCGGCCCCAGCCTGGCAGGTTCGGGGCGTACTGGACGCGCTGCTGGGTCTCGTCCCAGACGCCCGGGCTGCCGATCGCAGCGTGCACCACGTCGCCGGGGGCGAGGCCGGCCTCGGCGGTGGCGGTGCGGGCGGCGTCCACCACCGCGTCGGCGACGGCGTCGGCGGTGCGGCCGCGGTTGGGGACGTCCTGGCGGCTGATGATCCGCCCGGCCAGGTCGGCGAGGGCGACCCGCAGCCGGGCCCGGCCGATGTCGATGCCCAGCACGTGCCCGGCGGCCGGATCGGGCTCGTACAGCACGGCGACCCGGCCGCGTTCGGGCGCCAGCAGGCCGGCCTCGCGGGCGAGGCCGGCCTGCTCCAGGGTGGCCAGCGCGGCCGACACGGTGGGCTTGGACAGTCCGGTGTCGCGGGCCAGCTGGGCCCGGGAGGAGGGTCCGCCGGTGCGCAGCAGCTCCAGCAGCAGCCACTCGTTGTTGCTGCGCAGGCGCTGTCTGCTCCAGGGCTGTGCCGTGCGGGGCTGCTGCGCCCGGCCCGGTCCGGCCTCCGGGCCGGCGGCCGGCACGGGGCGGGGGCTCATCGAATCCTCCGGGCGGTTGCGGTTGTCGTCCGGTGCGCCACTCTATGCAACGGGACGGCCCACCCGCTCGGTGGTTCAGCCCCTCAGCAGGCTGCAGACGAAGTCCTCCTGGACGGCCCGGAGTTCGGCCAGCCGGTCGGGGTCGAGGGTCTTGTTGATCTGCGAGGTGACGGAGAAGGTGAGCGAGCGGCTGCCGTCCGGGGTGCCGACGGCGAGCTGGGTGTAGCCGGGGAAGTTGCCGGTGTGGCCGTAGACCGTGCCGCAGCGGGTGGTGTAGCGGTAGATCGCCAGGCCGGCCTCGTTGCGGCCGGGCCCGGCGGGCTCGGAGGCGCCGTCCACGAAGGTGAGCTGCTCGCGCCGCACCTCGGGGGCGATCAGCCGCCCGCCGGCGTACGCGCCCATGAAGGTGCCCAGGTCCAGCGGGGTGGAGACGATGCCGCCGGAGGCCCAGACCCCGGAGGCGCCGAGCGCGGTGCTGACGTCCTCGGGCGCCGCGGGCGGCTCGACGGCGTAGCCGTGCAGGTAGGGGCGGGGCAGCCGGTAGCCGTCCGGGAGAGTGGTCTCGCGCAGGCCGAGCGGCCGGTCGACGATCTCCTGGAGCAGTTCCTCGTAACTGCGGCCGGCGGCGGCCTCCGCCATCAGGGCGACGGCGATGTTGTCGGAGTTGGAGTAGGCGTACGCCGATCCCGGGGTGAACCCCAGCGGCCGGTCGGCCACGAAGTCCAGCAGGCACCGGGAGTCGAAGTGGTGGTGCGGGTCGGCGGCGAGGATCTCCAGGAAGGCCGGGGCCTCGGTGTAGTCGGGCAGGCCGCTGGTGTGCTGGAGCAGCTGGCGCAGGGTGACCGCGCCCCAGGCGGCGGGCAGGGCGGGGAGCCGTTCGGCGAGGGTGTCGTCGAGGCCGAGCAGGCCCCGGTCGACCAGGCCGAGCGCGACGGCTCCGCTGAACGCCTTGGCGGTGCTGGCGATCCGCATGTGGTCGGTGGGCTCCGGCTGCCGGTCGGTGCCGACCCGGGAGACGCCGGCCCGGACCACCTCGGTGTGCTCGCCGCGGCGCAGCACGGCGATCGCGCCGGGCGGCCCGCCGGGGGCGTCGACGAGTTCGGCGAGCCGCTGCTGGAGCCGGTGGTCCGGCCCGTCGCCGGCCTGGGCGGGGGCGGGGGCGGCGGTGGCCAGCGCGACGGCGGCGAGCGCGGCGAACAGCGTCCGGGGACGGGGGCGGGGGCGGGGCAGCGGCACGGCGGGGACCTCCGGGCGGTGGGGCGCCGCCCGGAGGGGCCGGGCGGCTGGACCGGTGACGTATCACCGGCCGCCGCGGCGGGGTAACGGCCGCGCCCGGCCCGTGACCCGGGCGGGCGACGGCGACCCCTCGGCCGGCCCCGCGCGGACCGGCCCAGCCCCGGCTCAGCCGGCCGGTACCGTCACCCGCTGGGCGAGCAGGGCCCGGGCCCGGGCGAGTGCGGCTCCCGGATCCCGCAGGCCGGTGTAGACGCAGACCGTGTACAGGGCGTCCTCCCGGCGGCGGTGCGCGGTCCGGTCGGTGGCGGGCCGTCCGGCCAGGGCGTCCAGCTCACGGACGAGTCGGGCGAGGGCGGTGTAGTCGATCAGCGGCATGGAACCACTCCGTTGCGAAGGCGGTGTGTCGGGTTTGGCGCTACCCCGGCCCCTCGCGGGCAACCACGCGGACCGGCGGGTGTCCGACTTCTCCCCCGGCTCCCTCCCCCATCGGCACACAATGTCCACATTCCGCCCGGTCCGGTGGGATTCGCCCGCCGGGTCGGCCACTCGGAGGGCCCTGCCCGGGCGGCTCCCCCGATCGGCCTCAAAAAAGGTGGCGCAAGATTGTTTCGAATGGCGGCGGCCGGTGGATCGCCGGACACTCGAAAGTCCCGGGGGGCATCTCGACGTATTGAGAGGCGACCCGTGAAATCACGACCCACCGGGATTGTCGTCGCCGCGGCGGCGGCTTCCCTCGCTCTGGCGCTCTCCTCCTGCGGCAGCGCCAGCCAGTCCACGTCCGCCTCGTCCTCCGGTTCCGGCTCGGGGACGGGCACGGTGAAGATCGGCCTGCTCCTCCCGGAGTCCAAGACCACGCGGTACGAGCAGTTCGACAAGCCCCTGATCGAGCAGAAGATCAAGGAGCTGGTCCCGAACGCGCAGATCGACTACTACAACGCCAACCAGGACGCGACGCTCCAGCAGACCCAGGTCGACACCGCCCTGACCAAGGGCAACCAGGTGCTGATCCTGGACGCGGTGGACGCCAAGGCCATCCAGTCCTCGGTCCAGAAGGCGCACGACGCCGGCGTCAAGGTGGTCGCCTACGACCGGCTGGCGCAGGGGCCGGTCGACTCCTACGTGTCCTTCGACAACCACAAGGTCGGCGAGCTGCAGGGCCAGGCCCTGGTGGCGGCCGTCGGTGACAAGGCCTCCGCCGGCAAGATCATCATGATCAACGGCTCGCCCACCGACCCCAACGCGGCCGACTTCAAGGCGGGCGCGCACAGCGCCATCGACGGCAAGCTCACCGTCGGCAAGGAGTACGACACGCCGAACTGGGACCCGAACAACGCCAACCAGGAGGCCGCCGCGGGCATCACCGCGATCGGCGCCCCGAACGTGGTCGGCGTCTACTCGGCCAACGACGGCATGGCGGCGGGCATCGCGACCGCGCTCAAGGCGGCCAACCTCAGCGTCCCGCTGACCGGTCAGGACGCGCAGCTGGACGCCGTCCAGCGGATCCTGGCCGGCACCCAGACGATGTCGATCTACAAGCCGTACAAGCCGGAGGCCGACACCGCCGCCCAGATGGCCGTGGCCTTCGCCCAGGGCAAGACGCTCGGCTCGGAGCTGGCGTCCGCCAAGGCCACCAGCGGCAGCGGCCAGGAGGTCCAGTCCGACCTGATCACCCCGGTCGTGCTCACCAAGGACAACATCAAGTCCACCGTGGTCGCCGACGGCCTGTACACCGTGGCGCAGATCTGCACCCCGGACTACGCCGCCGCCTGCGCCGCAGCCGGTCTGCAGTAACCCCCACCGTCCGGAGGAGTTGATAGCCATGGCGGGTCCTCCCGTGCTGGCACTGCGCAGCGTCTCCAAGCGGTTCGGCGCGGTGCAGGCCCTCACCGAGGTCGAGTTGGACGTGGCGGCCGGCGAGGTGGTCGCCCTGGTGGGCGACAACGGCGCCGGCAAGTCCACCCTGGTGAAGGCGATCGCCGGGGTCAACCAGCCCGATGAGGGTGTGATCGAGTGGGAGGGCCGGCCGGTGGTGATCCACCGGCCGCAGGACGCCCAGCACCTGGGGGTCGCGACGGTCTACCAGGACCTCGCGCTCTGCGACAACCTCGACGTGGTCGGCAACCTCTTCCTCGGCCGGGAGCTGAGGCGGTTCGGCGTGCTCAACGAGGTCGGCATGGAACGGCGCTCGCGCGAGCTGCTGGACACCCTGTCGATCAGGATCCCGAGCGTGCGGATCCCGATCGCCTCGCTCTCCGGCGGTCAGCGCCAGGTGGTCGCCATCGCCCGCGCCCTGATCGGCGAACCCAAGATCGTGATCCTCGACGAGCCGACCGCCGCCCTCGGCGTCGAGCAGACCGCCCAGGTCCTCGACCTGGTGGAGCGCCTGCGCGACCGGGGGCTCGGGGTCATCCTGGTCAGCCACAACATGGCCGACGTGATGGCGGTCTCCGACAAGGTCGCGGTGCTGCGCCTGGGCCGCAACAACGGGGTCTTCGACGTCCGCTACACCAACCAGCAGGAGATCATCTCCGCCATCACGGGAGCCACGGACAACGCCGTGACCCGGCGCCAGTCCCGCGGTCAGGAGGGGGTGTCATGAACGGTGACGACCACCGGGAGCCGGGCCACGTCCCGCTCCCCGAGGACAGCATGTCCAGGGACGGGGTGAACGCGCCGGTCCCGGTCGCGCACGACGCGATCCCCGCCGTCGACCCCCGGCTGATCGTCCGCCAGGAGGGCATCTCCGGTTACCTGGGCGAGTTCAAGCGCCGTCTGAGCAGCGGCGAGCTCGGTTCGCTGCCGGTGGTCCTGGCCCTGATCGTGATCTGGGCCGTGTTCGGCAGCCTCGACAGCAGCTTCCTGTCGGCGCAGAACCTGTCCAACCTCTCGCAGCAGATCGTCGGCACCGGCATGATCGCCATCGGTGTGGTGTTCGTGCTGCTGCTCGGCGAGATCGACCTGTCGGTGGGCTCGGTCAGCGGTCTGTGCGCCGCGATCTTCGCCGTGCTCGACGTCACCCACGGCGTCAACCAGTGGGTCGCCCTGGTGTCCGCCCTGGTCGGCGGCGCCCTGGTAGGCCTGATCCAGGGCCTGTTCTTCGCCAAGGTCGGCGTGCCGGCCTTCGTGGTCACCCTCGCCGGCAACCTCGGCTGGAACGGCCTGATGCTGCAGATCCTCGGGTCCAGCGGCACCATCAACCTGTCCGGCAACGACATCGTCTCCCGGCTGTACTCCACCATCTACGGCCAGACCATCGCCGCCTACGGGACCGCCGCGGTCGGGGTGGCGCTGTTCCTGGCCGCCTCGCTGCTCGACGCCAGGCGGCGGCGGGCGGCCGGGGTGCCGTCCCGGCCGGCCGCGGACATCGCGCTGCGGACGGTGGCGCTGGCGGTGGTGGCCTTCGCGGCCGCGTACACGCTCAACCAGTACAAGGGACTGCCGCTGGCGCTGCTGATCTTCCTGATCTTCATCGTGGTGCTGGACTTCGTGCTCCGCCGGACCACCTACGGGCGCCAGGTCTTCGCACTCGGCGGCAACATCGAGGGCGCCCGGCGGGCCGGCATCAACGTGTCCTGGGTCCGGATCTCGGTGTTCATGATCTGTTCCACCATGGCCGCCGTCGGCGGTCTGTTCCTGGCGGCGCAGATCCAGTCCGCCAGCCAGACCTCCGGCGGCGGCAACCTGCTGATGAACTGCATCGCGGCGGCCGTCATCGGCGGCACCAGCCTGTTCGGCGGGCGCGGCTCGACCTGGTCGGCGCTGCTCGGTGCGCTGGTGATCGGCTCGATCCAGTCCGGGATGAACATCATGGGCCTGAGCAACGCCATCCAGTTCATGATCACCGGCGCGGTGCTGCTGGCCGCCGTCGTGATCGACTCGCTGTCCCGCAAGACCCAGAAGGCGGCCGGCCGCGCCTGAGCCCGCCACCACCGCCACCGCGCCCCCTCGCCGCCCGGCCAGGGGGCGCGGCACGCGCTCCGCCGCGCGCTGGTGCGATCGGATGACCCGCCGGCCGCACCCGGCCTGTCGGGCCGGGAGCCGGGAACGGGGGCCGCCAGGATGCGGCCATGATTCGCACACGTCACGCCGCCGCGGCCGCCCTCGCGGCGGCCACCGCGCTGCTGCTCCCGCTGCTCCCCGGCCGCGCCGTCCCCGCCGGGGCCGCCGTCCCGCAGACCGACCCGGCCCGGGTGCGTCCCGTCCCGCCGGCCGACCGGGTGTCCGCCCTGCTGGACCGCATCCAGGACCGGCCGCAGGAGCTCCGGGCGTTCTTCGAGGCCCTGCCCAAGGGCGGCGACCTGCACAACCACCTGTCCGGGGCGGCCTCCACCGAGCTGCTGATCCGGCTCGCCGCCGAGGACGGGCTGTGCATCGACACCACCACCTCGACCGCGGTCGTCGGCGGCCCCTGCCCCGCGGGCAGCCGCCCCGCGACCGACGCCGTCACCGACCCCGCCTTCCGGCAGCAGGTGATCCGGGCCTGGTCGATGCAGGACTTCGTGCCCGGCGCCGAGTCCGGCCACGACCACTTCTTCGCCACCTTCGGGAAGTTCGGCGAGGCCTCCTGGCGGCACCCCGGCCGGATGCTGGCCGAGGTCACCGACACCCTCGCCCGGCAGAACCAGTCCTACCTGGAGACCATGTCGACGCCCGCGTCCGACGGGGCGGCGGCCCTGGCCGCCAAGGTCGGCTTCGACAGCGACCTGGCCGCGCTGCGCGCCAAGCTGCTGGCCGGCGACCAGATCGGCGCCCTGGTACGGACCGCCTCCGGCGAGGCCGACGCGACGCTGACGGAGTTCCGGGCCACCTCGCACTGCGACGGCGACGACCCCGCGCCCGGCTGCGCGGTGACCGTCCGGTTCATCTCGCAGGCCTCCCGGGCCTCCACGCCCGCCCGGGTCTTCACCCAGCTGCTGCTCGGCATGGAACTCGCCCGGCACGACCCGCGCTACGTCGCGGTCAACCTGGTCCAGCCCGAGGACGCACCCGCCTCGATCGAGAACTACCGGCTGCAGATGCAGATGCTGGACTACCTGCACGGCCAGTACCCCGAGGTGCACATCACGCTGCACGCCGGTGAGCTGGTACCCGGCCTGGTCAAGCCCGAGGACCTGCGCTTCCACATCCGCGAGGCGGTGCTCACCGGGCACGCCGAGCGGATCGGCCACGGCGTCGACCTCGCCCACGAGGACGACCCCGAGGGGCTGCTGCGCACCATGGCCGCCCGGCACGTCCTGGTGGAGGTGCCGCTGACCAGCAACGAGCAGATCCTCGGGGTCAGCGGCCCGGAGCACCCGTTCCCGCGCTACCTCGCGGCGGGCGTCCCGGTGGCGCTGGCCACCGACGACCCGGGCGTCTCGCGCGGCGACATCACCACCGAGTACCAGCGGGCCGCGCTCACCTACGGCCTGGACTACCGGGAGCTGCGCGACCTGGCCCGGGCGTCGCTGGAGTACGCCTTCCTGCCCGGCCGCAGCCTGTGGGCCGACCGGGACGGCTACCGGCCGGCCGCCGAGTGCGCCCACGACCGGCTCGGCGAGGACGAGCCGAGCGCGGCCTGCGCGGCGCTGCTCGACGAGAGCCCCAAGGCCGAGCTGGAGTGGCGCGAGGAGTGCGCGTTCCTGACCTTCGAGCAGGCGGTGCTCGGCCGCGAGTCCTGACGTGCCGAAGCCCCGGCCGGTCCGCGGAGGGACCGGCCGGGGCTCCTGACGTGCCCGCTACTCGCTCTTGATGGCGTCCAGGACGTTCAGCCGGGCGGCCCGGCGGGACGGCCAGGCGGCGGCCAGCAGGCCGATCGCCGCGGCCAGCACCAGGAACAGCAGGATCTGCGCCGGCGGCACCACCGTGGTCAGCTCCTTGAAGTCCCCGGCCACGGCCCGGTTCCCGGCCCAGGCCACCACCACGCCCAGCCCGATGCCGACCGCCGCGCCGAACAGCGCGATCAGCAGCGACTCCAGCCGGACCATCCGGCCGACACCCCGGCGGTCCAGGCCGATCGCCCGCAGCATGCCGATCTCGCGGCGGCGCTCGAAGACCGACATCGCCATCGTGTTGACCACGCCCAGGACCGCGACCACCACGGACATGCCCAGCAGGCCGTACATCATGTTCAGCACGTCGGTCACCATCTGGCGGGACTCGGCCTTCAGGTCCGCCTCACCCTTCACCGAGATCAGCGGGTTGCCGCCGGTGGCGTCCTTGATGGCCTGCTTCAGCTTGGCGTCCGGGCCGTTCGCGCCCTTGACCAGCACCTTCTCCAGCCCGGCGCCCTCGGCGTGCGGGGCGATGAGCGAGTCCGGGGCGATCAGGCCGGCCAGCGAGTCGGTGGACTCCACCACCCCGCCGATGGCCAGCTTCGCCTTGGCGCCGTCCTCGAAGACCACCTCCACGGTGTCGCCGGTCCTGACGTGCTGCCCCTTGGCGTAGCCCGTGCTGACCAGCAGCCTGCCCTGCTTCAGGGCGTCGGCCGAGCCTTCGGTGATCTTCACGGTGGCGACCTCGGCGATGGACGCCGCGTCGACGCCGGTCAGCCAGGTGGACTCGCCGTTGACCTCCGCCGGGACCATCCGCTCCCCGCTGCTGGCCGTGACCCCGGGCGCCTTGGCGATCTGGGCGCCCACCTCGGGCGAGAGCATCGAGTAGTTGGCCATCGAGACCACGTAGTCGGCCTTGACGTCCACCCCGGAGGCCTTGTCCACCGCGTGGTTGACGGAGGCGCCGACCACGGTGAGCGCGGTGATCAGGGTGACCCCGATGGTGAGCGCCGAGGCGGTGGCGGCCGTCCGGCGGGGGTTGCGCAGCGCGTTCTCCCGGGCCAGCTTGCCCGGGGTGCCGTACAGCTTCTGCAGCACCGGGGAGAACACCGCGATCAGCGGCCGCGACAGCAGCGGGGTCAGCACGAACACGCCGATCAGCAGGGCCGCCGCACCGAGGCCGACCTGGTCGGTCGACTTGCCGGTCGCCCCCGCCAGCAGACCGGCGGCGCCGACGGCGGTGATCAGCGCGCCGATCGCGTTGCGCACCCGCAGGCTCTTCGGGGTGGCGGGCTGCTCGGCGCTGCTCATCGCGGCGACCGGGGCGATCCGGGCCGCCCGGCGGGCGGGCAGCCAGGCCGCCAGCACGGTCACGACCACGCCGACCGCGACCGTGGTCAGCACGGTGCCGGGGGCCAGCACCAGCGGGCCGTCCGGGAGGTTGGCGTCCATCGGCCCGTTCACCACGGCCTTGAGGCCGACCGCGATCCCGACACCGGCCAGCAGGCCGGCCGCCGAGGCGACGGTGCCGATCAGCAGCGCCTCGATCAGCACCGAACGGGTGATCTGGCGGCGGGCGGCGCCGACCGCGCGCAGCAGGGCGATCTCCCGGGTGCGCTGGGCGACCAGCATGGTGAAGGTGTTGGCGATGATGAAGACGCCGACGAACAGCGAGATCCCGGCGAAGGCCAGCAGGGCCCGGTTGAGGTTCTTGGTGCCCTCGGTGATCATCCGGTCCTGCTCGGCGGACAGGTCCGCGCCGGTCCGCGCGGTCAGCGAATCACCCGCGGGCAGCGCCTGCTGAACGGCGGTCAGCAGCGCCCGGTCGTCGGTGCCGGGCTTGGCCCGCAGGTCGATGTCGTTGAACTGACCGGGCTTCAGGTAGAGCCGCTGCGCGGTGGCGGTGTCGAAGGCGGCGAGCGAACCGCCCGCCTGGACCCGCGGGTCGTTGGTGGTCAGCAGGCCGGTGAGCTTCAGGTTCATCACCGGGCCGTTGACGGCCACCCGGACGGTGTCGCCGACGTGGTAGCCGCCCTTGGACGCCGTGCGGGTGTCGAGCGCGACCTCGCCCTCGCCCTTCGGTCCGCGGCCCTCGCTCAGCGGGTAGCGGGCGTCGGTGCCGTCGGCGCCCGGCACGTAGTTGGTGCCGGAGGTGGAGAAGCCGTCGCCGATCAGGCTGCCCTTGCGGTCCGCGATCCCGGCGAACCCGGAGACCACACCGCGGGCCTCGGCCGTACCGGGCAGCGCGGCCAGCTTCCGGCGGACGTCCTCGGTCAGCTCCGGGCCCGCGGGGCCGCGGCCACCACGTCCGTACCCCTGGCTGACGGCGCCGGAGTCGCTGACGGTCACGGCGATGTCGGTGTAGCTCTTGGCGTTCTGGGACTTGAGCGCGGCGCCGAGCGTGTCGGTGAAGACCATGGTGCCGGCGACGAAGGCGGTGCCGAGCATGATGGCGAGGGCGGTCATCAGCAGTCGGCCCTTGTGGGCCAGCACGTTGCGCAGTGCGGTGCGGTACATGGTGGTTGCCGTGTCCTGGGGTCGGTGGATGGGGATGGACGGGTGCCGGTGGTCAGCCGGGGGTCAGCTGGTGCGGCCCTTGGCGTCGAAGCGGCGCATCCGGTCCAGGACGGTGTCGGCGGTGGGGTGGTGGAGTTCGTCGACGGTGCGGCCGTCGGCGAGGAAGACGACGCGGTCGGCGTAGGAGGCGGCGACGGGGTCGTGGGTGACCATGACGACGGTCTGGCCGAGTTCGCGGACGGAGTTGCGGAGGAAGGAGAGGATCTCGGCGCCGGAGCGGGAGTCGAGGTTGCCGGTGGGTTCGTCGGCGAAGACGATGTCGGGGCGGGAGGCGAGGGCGCGGGCGCAGGCGACGCGTTGCTGCTGGCCGCCGGAGAGCTGGGAGGGGCGGTGGGTGAGGCGGCCGGAGAGGCCGACGGTGTCCACGACGCGTTCCAGCCAGGCCTGGTCGGGCTTGCGGCCGGCGATGTCCATGGGGAGGGTGATGTTCTCCAGGGCGGTCAGGGTGGGGAGCAGGTTGAAGGCCTGGAAGATGAAGCCGATCTTGTCGCGGCGCAGGCGGGTGAGCTGCTTGTCCTTGAGGCCGACGAGTTCGGTGCCGCCGATGGTGGCGGAGCCGGAGGTGACGGTGTCGAGGCCGGCCATGCAGTGCATGAGGGTGGACTTGCCGGAGCCGGAGGGGCCCATGATGGCGGTGAACTCGCCCTGGCCAAAGGCCACGCTGACGTCGTCCAGGGCGACGACCCGGGTCTCGCCCTCGCCGTAGACCTTGTTCAGGCCGACGGCGCGCGCGGCGGCGGTGGTGGTCGTCATCGTGGTCACGGGAGGGCTCCTGCCGGAAGGGGG
>NZ_JBXQQB010000046.1:0-38147 GCF_057220535.1 Kitasatospora sp. NEAU-CNBT7
AAGGCACCGCGCCGCACCTCCCGCAGCGCGCAGTTCCCCGCGCCCCCGAAAACGCGCACCTCCAGGACACGAGGACACAGAGCACCGCGCCGCACCTCCCGCAGCGCGCAGTTCCCCGCGCCCCCGAAGAGGCGCACCCCCGTACCGCCGGTGGGCGGGTCGGGGATCCGATGTCGACCGAGGAGTGGTGTGGGCGTGGCTGAGGCGCTGCTGGTGGCCGGGACGACGTCGGATGCCGGGAAGAGTGTGGTGACGGCGGGAATCTGCCGGTGGCTGGCCCGGCAGGGGGTGCGGGTGGCTCCGTTCAAGGCGCAGAACATGTCGCTGAACTCGTTCGTGACCGCCGACGGTGCCGAGATCGGCCGGGCCCAGGCGATGCAGGCGGCCGCCGCCCGGGTGGAGCCGGAGGCGGCGATGAACCCCGTGCTGCTCAAGCCCGGGGCCAACGGCCGTAGCCAGGTCGTGCTGCTCGGCCGGGCCGTCGCCGAGGTCGGCGCCCTGGACTACCGCGACCGCAAGCCCGTCCTGCTGGAACGGGCGCTGGCGTGCCTGGCGGATCTGCGCAGCCGGTACGAGGTGGTGGTGTGCGAGGGCGCCGGGTCGCCCGCCGAGATCAATCTGCGCGACCGGGACATCGCCAACATGGGCCTGGCCACCGCCGCCGGGCTGCCGACCGTGGTGGTCGGGGACATCGACCGCGGCGGGGTGTTCGCGGCGATGTACGGGACGCTGGCGCTGCTGTCCGCCGAGGACCAGCGGCACGTGGCGGGCTGGTTCGTCAACAAGTTCCGCGGCGACGCCCGGCTGCTGGAGCCCGGGCTGGCGATGCTGCGCGAGCTGACCGGCCGTCCGGTGCTGGGCACGCTGCCGATGCTGTCCGGGCTGTGGCTGGACGCCGAGGACTCGCTGGACCTGACCACCGTGGTGGCGCAGGGCGCGGCGAGCGGGCCGGTCGGCGCGGATGTGCTGCGGGTCGCCGTGCTGCGCTTCCCGCGGCTGTCGAACTTCACCGACCTGGATGCGCTGGCCCAGGAGCCTGGGGTGCTGGTGCGCTGGGCGACCCGGCCGGAGGAGCTGGCCGACGCCGATCTGGTGGTGCTGCCCGGTACCCGGTCGACCGTCGCCGACCTGGCGTGGCTGCGCGAGCGCGGACTGGAGGCCCCGGTCCGGGCGCGGGTCGCGGCCGGGCTGCCGGTGCTCGGGGTGTGCGGCGGGTTCCAGATGCTGACCCGGGAGATCACCGACGAGGTGGAGTCCGGGGCCGGTACGGTCGCCGCGCTCGGGCTGCTGCCCGCCCGGGTGGTGTTCGGCGCCGAGAAGGTGCTGGCCCGGCCGGTCGGCGTGGCGTTCGGGGAACCGGTCGAGGGGTACGAGATCCACCACGGGGTGGCCGAGGTGGAGGGCGGCGAGGCGTTCGTCACCGACGGGCACGGGCGGGCGCTGGACGGCTGCCGGGTGGGCCCGGTCTGGGGCACCACCTGGCACGGGGTGCTGGAGAACGACGGGTTCCGGCGCGCGCTGCTGCGCGAGGTGGCGGCGCTGGCGGGGCGGGCCTTCGTTCCCGCGCCTGGCACCTCGTTCGCCGCCGCCCGCGAGGAGCGGCTGGACCGGCTGGGGGACCTGATCGAGGAGCATGCCGACACCGACGCGCTGTGGAAGCTGATCGAGAACGGGGTGCCCGCCGCGGGCAGCCTGCCGTTCGTCCCGCCCGGGGCGCCGTGAACCGCGCCGTCGACCGCTTCCCCCTGAACCTCTGCACCCTGAACCGCGGCACCGTGACAAGTCTGGAGAGTGGCACGAGAGATGAGTGACGTCCGATACCCGTTCACCGCGATCGTCGGCATGGCCGACCTGCGGCTCGGGCTGCTGCTCAACGCCGTCTCCCCGGCGGTCGGCGGGGTGCTGGTGCGCGGCGAGAAGGGCACCGCCAAGTCGACGATGGTGCGGGCGCTGGCCGGACTGCTGCCGTCGATCGCGACCGTGGACGGCTGCCGGTTCGCCTGCGACCCGGCGGCCGTGGACCCGCAGTGCCCGGACGCGCCGCACGGCCTGCCGGGCACCGCGCTGCGCCCGGCGCACCTGGTGGAGCTGCCGGTCGGCGTCTCGGAGGACCGGATCGTCGGTTCGCTGGACCTGGAGCGGGCGCTGGCCGAGGGCGTCAAGGCGTACGAGCCCGGGCTGCTGGCCAAGGCGCACCGCGGGGTGCTGTACATCGACGAGGTGAACCTGCTCCAGGACCACCTGGTGGACCTGCTGCTGGACGCCGCCGCGATGGGCCGTTCGTACGTCGAGCGGGAGGGCGTGTCGGTCCGGCACGCCGCACGGTTCCTGCTGGTCGGGACGATGAACCCGGAGGAGGGCGAGCTGCGTCCGCAGCTGCTCGACCGGTTCGGCCTGACGGTGGAGATCGCCGCCACCCGGGACGCGGCCGAGCGGGCCGAGGTGGTGCGGCGGCGGCTCGCGTACGACGCCGATCCGGCGGCCTTCGCCGTCCGGTTCGCGGACGAGGAGCGGGAGCTGGCCGGACGGATCTCCGCCGCCCGCGCGCTGCTGCCCGAGGTGGAGCTGGGCGATGCGGCGCTGCGTCAGATCACCGCGGTCTGCGCCGCCTTCGAGGTGGACGGCCTGCGGGCGGACATCGTGATGGCGCGCACCGCCGTCGCGCTGGCCGCCTGGGACGGCCGGACCGAGGTCCGGGAGGAGGACGTCCGCAAGGCCGCGCAGCTGGCCCTGCCGCACCGGCGCCGGCGCAACCCGTTCGACGCGCCCGGGCTGGACGAGGAGCAGCTGGACCGCACCCTGGCGGACCACGCCGAACAGCCCGAGGAGCCGGAACAGCCCGAGGACCCGCAGGGCCCGGCGCCGGACGGCGGCCCGGACGGCGACGGTGACGGTGACGGCCCCGACGGCGGCGGTCCGGACGGCGGCGGGCTGCCCGAGCCCGCCGGCCCGCCGCAGGACGGCAGCGCCGCCTCCGGGCCCGCGGACGAGCCGGCCGGCCCGGTGCCGCCCCCGCAGGCGCCCGCGGGCGGCGGCCGGGAGTCCACCCCGGTGGCCGCCGGCGAGCCCTACCGGACCAGGCTGTTCAAGGTGCCGGGGACCGGCCGGGGTGCCCAGGGGCGCCGCTCCCCCGCCGAGACCGACAGCGGGCACACCATCCGGGCCCGCCGCCCGCAGGGCCGGCTCAGCCGGCTGCACCTGGCCGCGACCCTGCAGGCCGCCGCGCCGCACCAGGCGGCGCGCGGCCGGGCGTCCCGGGCGCTGGTGCTGCACAAGGACGACTTCCGGGAGCAGGTGCGCCGCGGCCGGGAGTCCAACCTGGTGCTGTTCGTGGTGGACGCCTCCGGGTCGATGGCGGCCCGGCAGCGGATGACCGCCGTCAAGGGCGCCGTGCTCTCCCTGCTGATGGACGCCTACCAGCGGCGGGACAAGATCGGCATGATCACCTTCCGTGGCGCGGCCGCCGAGCTGGTGCTGCCGCCGACCTCCTCGGTGGAGGTCGGCGCGGCCCGGCTGGAGCAGCTGCCGACCGGCGGCCGCACCCCGCTCGCCGCCGGGCTGCTGCGCGCCCACGAGGTGCTGCGGGTGGAGCGGATGCGCGACCCGCAGCGCCGCCCGCTGTTGGTGGTGGTCACCGACGGCCGGGCCACCGGCGGCCGGGACGCGCTGGCGCTGGCCGGCCGGGCCGCCGGCCTGCTGGCCGCCCAGGGCGCGGCCGCGGTGGTGCTGGACTGCGAGTCGGGCCCGGTCCGGCTCGGTCTGGCGCACACCCTGGCCGCCCAGCTGGGCGGCACCGCCGTCACCTTGGACGAACTGCGGGCCGAGGGCGTCGCCGCCCTGGTCCAGGCCCACCGCTCCGCCGACCACCACGACCGAAAGGCCGCGTGACCCGATGCCCCAGGGAAAGCCCGAGACCGTTCCCGACGACGGCCTGACCACCCGCCAGCGCCGCACCCTGCCGATCACCGCCGTGCACACCGGCCCCGGCAAGGGCAAGTCCACCGCCGCCTTCGGCATGGCCCTGCGGGCCTGGAACCAGGGCTGGCCGATCGGGGTGTTCCAGTTCGTGAAGTCCGCCAAGTGGAAGGTCGGCGAGGAGAACGCGCTGCGCGTGCTCGGCGCCTCCGGCCAGGGCGGCACGGTGGACTGGCACAAGATGGGCGAGGGCTGGTCCTGGGTCCAGCGGTCGGCCGAGATGGAGCAGTCCAGCGAGGAGGCCGCCAAGGAGGGCTGGGAGCAGGTCAAGCGCGACCTCGCCGCCGAGACCTACCGGTTCTACGTGCTGGACGAGTTCACCTACCCGATGCACTGGGGCTGGGTCGACGTGGACGAGGTGGTGGCCGTGCTGAAGGACCGTCCGGGCAGCCAGCACGTGGTGATCACCGGCCGGTACGCCAAGCAGCCGCTGACCGACCTCGCCGACCTGGTCACCGAGATGACCAAGGTCAAGCACCCCATGGACGCCGGCCGCAAGGGCCAGCGCGGGATCGAGTGGTAGGCCGTTGAACATCCCCCGTCTCGTCGTCGCCGCGCCCTCCTCGGGCGCGGGCAAGACCACCGTCGCCACCGGGCTGATGGCCGCGCTGCGCGCCAGGGGCCTGGCCGTCTCCCCGCACAAGGTCGGCCCGGACTACATCGACCCGGGCTACCACGCGCTGGCCGCCGGGCGCCCGGGACGCAACCTGGACGCGTACATGTGCGGACCGCAGCGGATCGCGCCGCTGTTCCTGCACGGTGCGGCCGGGGCGGACGTCGCGGTGGTCGAGGGCGTGATGGGGCTGTTCGACGGCGCCGCCGGGCAGGGCGAACTGGCCTCCACCGCGCACGTCGCCAAACTGCTGCGGGCGCCGGTGGTGCTGGTGGTGGACGCCTCCTCGCAGTCCCGGTCGGTGGCGGCGCTGGTGCACGGCTTCGCCTCCTGGGACCCGGAGGTCCGGCTGGCGGGGGTGATCCTCAACCGGGTCGCCTCCGACCGGCACGAACAGCTGCTGCGCGAGGCGCTGGAGGAGGGGTCGGGCGTTCCGGTGCTCGGCTCGGTGCGGCGGGCGGCTACGGTCGCCACGCCGTCCCGGCACCTGGGGCTGATCCCGGCGGTGGAACGCTCGGCCGAGGCCCTGCGGGCGGTGGCCGACATGGGTGAGCTGATCGGCCGCTCGGTCGACCTGGACGCCGTCCTGGCGCTGGCCCGGACCGCGCCCCCGCTGTCCGACGTGCCCTGGGACCCGGCGCAGGAGGTCGCGGCCGTTCCGGGCCGGCCGCGGATCGCGGTCGCGGGCGGCGCCGCGTTCTCGTTCTCGTACGCGGAGAACTCCGAGCTGCTGACCGCGGCCGGCGCCGAGGTGGTCGCTCTCGACCCGCTGCACGACGGCGAACTGCCGGCGGAGACGGCCGGGTTGGTGATCGGCGGCGGGTTCCCCGAGCTGTACGTCGGCGGGCTGAGCGAGAACGCGCCGCTGCGCTCGGCCATCGCCGCGTTCGCCGCCACGGGCGGGCCGGTGGTCGCCGAGTGCGCCGGACTCCTGTACCTGGGACGGGAGTTGGACGGCAGGCCGATGTGCGGCCTGCTGGACACCAGCGCCCGGATGACCGAACGGCTGACCCTCGGCTACCGGGAGGCCGTCGCCCTCGGTGACAGTCCGCTCGCCGCCGCCGGCACCCGGGTGCGGGGCCACGAGTTCCACCGCACGGTCTGCGAACCGGGCGCCGGCGAGCAGCCCGCCTGGGGCTGGCGCACCCCGGCCGGCCCGCGCACCGAGGGCTTCGTGCACGGCTCGGTGCACGCCTCGTACCTGCATCTGCACTGGGCGGGCGCACCGCAACTGGCCGAGCGGCTGGTGCGGGTGGCCGCGGGCGGCTGAGCCGGGAACGACGGCGCCCGGCCGCTCCGCTCCCCGAGGGGGCAGGCGGCCGGGCGCCGTCGTGCGGTCAGACCGTGCGGGTGTCCGCGCCGCCCTGGACGGTGGCCAGGTCGAGCGCGGTGCGGACGGCCATCGCGGCGCGCGAGACGCCGGGGACGTCGGCGGCGTCCAGCTCGCGTTCGATGACGTCCGGGTCGGAGGAGTTCGCCGCGGCCCGCAGGTGGGTGCTCTCCCGCCGGATCCCGGCGGCCAGATCGGCCACCGGCTGCTTGGCGGCGGGAGCCCAGTGGCCCGCCTCGAGCGCGGCCGCCTCGGTGTCGGCCGCGTCGGCCAGCCGGCCGGCCCAGGCCCGGTAGGCGGCCGGGTCGTCGGCCACCTCCTCCTCGTCCGGGCCGCCGTCGGTGGCGGCGTTGAACGGGGCCACGGCCTTCAGGTAGGCGATCTGGTCCGCGGTCAGGTTGGTCGGGTCGCGGCGCAGCGAACCGGTGCGGTTCCCCTTCGGGAAGGTGTAGACGCAGGTCACCGCGTGGTCGTCGGCCCAGTCCCAGGACGTCTTGCGCGGGTAGTAGTAGTACACGTCGGCGGAGGACGGGACGGCGAGGGTGTCCATCGTGTACCGGCCGCGCTGCTCGTCGCAGAGCTTCTCCGCCCGGTCCTCGATCTCGGTCTCGCCCGGGTAGCTGCCGCCGGGCAGTTCGGAGACGCCGAACACCTCGCCGTAGTGGGCGGTCGAGCACGGCACCGCGGTCACCTCGGTGGCCTGGTCCAGGCGGTCCGGCCGCAGGTAGCAGTCGCCGGGCCGCAGGTCGACCACCTGCACGGTGCCGGAGCCGTTGATCCGGCCGTCCTCGTCGCGGTCGGCGCCGTCGTTCCCGTAGACCACCCCGATGACCACCAGCAGCGCGACCACCACGCCCCACAGGCTGCCCAGCACGATGCCCGCCACGGCCATGCCCCGGCCGCGCTGCTGACGGCGCGGCGCCTTCAGCGCGGCGATGCCGAACGCGATCGCCCCCACCCACAGCAGGCAGCCGAATCCCACGATGCCGAGCACCAGCGAGGTGATGGCGAAGCCGTTCCACCCGGTGAGCGGCGGCGGCCCGGTCCAGCCGCCCCACGCGGGATAGCCGGGGTACTGCTGGGCGTACGGACCCTGGGCGTACGGACCCTGGGGGTACGGTCCGTACGGGTGGGGTCCGTAGGGGTCCGCCGGCTGCTGGTCCGTCGGCTGCCCGCCCGGCGGCTGGGGTTCGGCCGGGGCGTCCGTCGGCGGCGCGAACGCCTTGAGGAGCGGGTCGCCGGGCGCCTCGGTGGCGTCGGCCCCGCTCGGCTGGTTCTGGTCGGACGGAATGGCGCATTCCCCTTCAGGCGCAGGACGGCCGCCGAGCAGACGTGTTCGACGGCTGCGCGAATATAGCGGACGGGTCGTCCACAGAACCACCGCATTGGGGCGGCGGTGCGGACAGGTGCTTCAATGGCCGCGTCGCGGGGCGCCCGTCGAGCCCCCGCCCGATCGGACGGGGGCTCCGGTGAGCCGACTGCACACCTACACCACCACGGTGACCTGGACCGGCGACCTCGGTACCGGGACCAGCGGCTACCGCGCCTACCAGCGGTCACACGAGGTCTCCGCAGACGGACCACCGTCCATCCCCGGCAGCTCGGACCCGGCGTTCCGCGGCGACCCGGCCCGGTGGAACCCCGAACAGCTGCTGCTCGCCTCGCTCTCGCAGTGCCACATGCTCTGGTACCTGCACCTGTGCTCGGCCGGCGGCGTGGTGGTCACCTCGTACCTGGACCGGGCCGAGGGCACGATGGCCGAGACCGCCGAGGGCGGGCACTACACCGGCGCGGTGCTGCGGCCCCGGATCGAGGTGGCCGAGGCGGGGATGGCGGAACGGGCGCTCGCCCTGCACGACGACGCCCACCGGGCCTGCTTCATCGCCAACTCGGTCAACTTCCCGGTCCGGCACGAACCGGTGGTCACGGTCCGCCCCTGACCGCGTGGGCCGGGCGGACCCCCTGACCGCCCGGCAGGGGGTCACCCGCAGGAAGCCTGGATCTCCTCCTCCAGGGCGCCCTGCTGGATCCGGTCCGTCTCCAGCCGGGACTCCAGTTCGGCGATCCGCTGCCGGAGCAGGGCGAGCTGGGCCGGGGTGGTCCCCGGTGAGCCTTCCAGGACGGCGAGTTCGTCGCGCAGTCCGTCCAACTGGCGCTCCTCGGCGGCGATCTCCCGCCTGCCCTCCTTGGCCAGCCGCTTCAGGGTGTCGCAGGCGCTCAGCACCTTGGTCCCGGTCATGGTGTCCGCCTCCACTGCACGCCGGATGGTGGCGGCCGTCCCGGCACTCGCCCCGCACCCCGGCATGGCACGGGAGCCGCAGCCCGCGGCCCGGTGACGGCCGTTTCCCCGAGGATGGTTCGGCGCACGGCGCCGGGAGCGTCGGCACGGCTCCCCGCACGTGCACGCTTCCAGCCTTGCACCGGCCGCGGCCCGCGGCATCCCGGCCGGGACGGGCCCGGCGGCGGCCCGGCCCGCTCAGCCGAGGTACGCCGGGGCGACGGCCGAGGTCATCAGCCGGACGGCCGCGCCGGTGCCGTCGGCGGGGACCGTCCACAGGTCGGAGCCGTAGTCGCCGGGGAGGGCGTAGACCAGGGTGCGGCCGTCCGCCCACAGGGCCTGGTCGTCGATGTTGCGCTGCTCGGCGGTGGCGGTCTCGGTCATGGTGGCGAGGTCGAGCACGTACAGCCGCCAGGGGGCGTCCGGCGAGGCGCCCGCGACCCGCTTCTTGTAGGCGACGCGGGTGCCGTCGGGCGACAGCGAGGGGCACTCGACGTTCTGGTGCAGGGTGGTGAGGGTACGGGCGGCGAGGTCGCCCTGGACCAGGTAGGTCTGGCCGCCGGTGGCCAGGGTGGCGTAGAAGCGGTCGTCGTCGGCGAAGGTGACGCCCCAGATGTTGACGTCACTGGCCCGGTAGGGCTTGCCGTCCTTGACCACGGCGAAGGTCTCCAGGTTGTCCTCCAGCGCCCAGCTGCGGGTGTCCACGATCGCGGTGCGGGTGGAGAAGTCGGTGCCCGCGTACGAGTCGCCGCTGACGAAGACCGTCCAGGCGGCCAGGTGGCCGGAGGGCGAGACCCGGGCCCGGGTGGGGATGCCGGCCGCCGGGAAGTGCCGCAGCTCGTGCAGGTCGGCATCGAGGACCACGGCCCGGTAGGTGTCCTCCAGCGCGCCGTGCTCGGCCTGCAGGCAGATCCCGGTGCCCGCGGCAGCGTGGAAGCGCAGGCACTTGACGCCCGAGACGGTGCGCGGCCCGTCCGGCCGGTCCGCCGGCACCGTGGCGAGCTCGTCGCGGTGCGGACCCCAGGCGAGGTTGCGGACCAGCAGCTGCCGGCCGCCCGCCGCGGGCCGCAGCGCGACGGTGCCGGTGTGCACCGGCGGGCCACCGGCCTGCTCCTGGCCGCGCCGGTCGGAACGGTCGGCGGCGTACAGCACGGCCCCGGTCCCGGTCGCGCCCAGCAGCAGGACGGCGACCAGCAGGATCACCAGACGGGTGGTACGGGTCATCCGGGCTGCTCCAGGTCGTCGGTCGGGCGGCCGTCGGTCGGACGCTCATCGGTCGGGCGGTCCTCGCCCGGCGGGTCGTCGGTGGTGCGCAGGACGGCCGTCGCGGCGACCGCGGCGACGGCCAGCGCGGCGGCGGTGACCGCCAGCGCGGTCCGCCCGCCCCACAGGCTCCAGGCGGCGCCGAACGCCAGCGAGCAGGCGAACCGGGCGAGCGCCTGCCCGGTGCCCACCAGGGCCTGCCCGGCGCCCTGCCGGCCGTCGGGTACCGCGTTGGCGGTGGCGGCGGCGAGCACCCCGTCGGTGGCCGCGTAGAAGGTGCCGTGCAGCAGCAGGACCACGGGCAGCAGCGGCGCCCCGCGCACGGGCGAGAGGATCAGCGCGTAGCCGAGCAGCAGGACGCCGTGCCCGGCCAGGAACAGCCGGCGGCGGCCGATCCGGTCGGCCAGCGCCCCCAGCGGCACCGCCAGCAGCAGGAAGGTCGCGGCGGTCCCGAGCGGCAGCAGCGGGAACAGCGCGGTGGACAGGTGCAGTTCGCGCTGGAGCAGCAGGTACAGGAAGGAGTCGCTGACGGTGGTCAGGCCCAGCAGGACCGCGCACACGGTGAGCCGGCGCAGCTGCGGGCGGCGCAGCAGGGCGAGCGAGTCGCGCAGGGTGGGGGGCGGCTGCGGGCCCGGGTCCGGGCGCTGGGCCGGGTCCTCGGCGCCGTCGCCGACCGGACGGGCGATCCGCGGCGGCACGAACAGCACCAGGACCAGCACGCCGAGCGCCGCGACGCAGCCGCTGACCGCGAACACCGCGCCGTAGCCGCTGCGTTCACCGCTCTCGGCGGACATCGGGCCGCCCGCGAACCGCAGCACCGCGAAGGCGGCGAGCGGGCCGATCAGGGCGCCGGTGGTGTCCATGGCACGGTGCACGCCGAAGGCGCGGCCGCGGTGCTCGGGCCGGGTGGCCAGCGAGATCATCGCGTCCCGGGGGGCGGTCCGCAGGCCCTTGCCGGTGCGGTCGACGGCCAGCACCGCGCCGATCAGCGGCAGGCTGTGGGCGAGCAGCAGCAGGGGTTTGCAGAGCGCGGACAGCCCGTAGCCGGCGGCGGCCACCATCTTGTGGCGGCGGCCGCCGCGGTCGGCGAGGTGCCCGCCGGCCAGGCGGACGACCGCTCCGACACCGTTGTTGATGCCGTCCAGCAGGCCGAAGCCGAGCGGGGACAGGCCGAGCGTCGCCACCACGTACAGCGGCAGCACGGCGGTGACCATCTCCGAGGAGATGTCGGTGATCAGGCTGACCGCACCGAGGGCGACCACCGTGCCGGGCACGGCGGGCGTCCGGCGGCCCGGCGGCGGGCCGGGCGGCCGGGGCCCACGCCCCGGGCTGCTGCCCGGGGCGTGGGCCGGCTTGGCGCTGCGCGAGTCCGCGAGGTACACGGGTGTCAGTTCCAGATGCCGGTGAGGTCGGAGGCGGAGGCGGCGTTGCCCGCGTGCGCGGACAGGCCGGCCAGGTCCTCCAGGGTGCGCAGCACGTTGTAGTGGTTGTAGGTGGTGCTGCTGGAGCTGCCCGGGGTGACGTGCTGGCCGTACAGGACGGTCGGGATGCGGTTGCCGGACAGCTTGTTGTCCTCGTCGAAGGTGACGACCAGGATGCTGTTGTGGGTCTGGGCCCAGGTGGCGTACGCGCCCAGGTTGTTCTTGATCCAGGTGTCGCCGGTGGAGACCGAGCAGTCGTGCATGTCGCTGCACAGGTTCGGCACCACGAAGGACACCTTGGGCAGCGTGGTGTAGTCGGTGGGGAACTGCGTCATGGTCTTGGCGGTGTTGGTCGGCACGTTGGAGAAGCCGAACCACGGGTTGTGCTTCTGCGCGTACTTGCCGCTGCTGCAGACGGTCGAGCCCTGGCTGGGCAGGGTCTCGTTGTAGCTGGCCCAGGTCTTGCCCGCGGCGATCAGCTCGGAGGCCAGGTTGGGCGCCGAGATCGAGCCGACGCCGACGCAGCCGTCGTCGGTGCGGCCCTGGTTGGAGCCCGAGAACAGCATGTAGTAGTTGGGCTCACTGGGGTGGGTGAGGCCGTAGGACTGGGTGAGGCTGGCGCCGCCGGCCTTCAGGGTGTTGTTCAGGTAGGGGGCGCTGGAGCTGCCGATCACCTGGGTGTAGGCGTGGTTCTCCATCACCACGACGACCACGTGGTCGGGGGCGGGCAGGGCCGCGGCCTGCGCGGTCGAGCCGGTGGCGGCCCACAGGCCGGCGGAGGTGGCGGCGAGGGCGACGGCCCCGGCCAGCGCGGTGAGGGAGCGGCGGTTGCGCTTGGGCGCCTGGTCGGCGGTCATGACTGTCCTCCGGACAGAAGTGACGGGCGTGCGAGCGGATTTGGAGCGCCGCAACCCTAGGGGGGAGCCGGTGGACTCGGCCGCGCCCCGGACATGAAGAACAGGCGAACGCTCCCCACCCACTTGTCGTGCACGGGGCAGATCCGGCCAGCCGGCCACCCCCGGGGCGCGGCGAAACTCACAGGCCCGCCGATTGACCCGCCCGTCACCCCCGTGGTGGGATTTCGACGCCGATGACCAGGCGTTTTCGAGAAGGGCGGACCCGGTGGAGGGACCCTCACTGACCGTCGGCCTCGGCGCCCGCCGCGGCGTCAGCTCCGCGGAGGTGCTCGCCCTGGTCGACTCGGTGCTCGCCGAGGCCGGCCGCGCCCGGCACGAGATCGTCCGGCTCGCCACCCTCGACGCGCGCACCGCCGAGCCCGGCCTCGCCGCCGCCGCCGCCGAACTCGGCGTGCCGCTGACCGGCCACCCCGCCGAGGAGCTGGCCCGGGTGCCGGTACCGCACCCGTCCGCCGCCGCGCTGGCCGCCGTCGGCACCCCGGGCGTCGCGGAGGCCGCGGCGCTGCTCGGCTCCGGCGGCACCCTGCTGGTCACCAAGCGCAGATCGGCGCTGGCCACAGCCGCCCTCGCCGCGCCCGGCGGGCCGGCCGAACCCGACCTGCGGCACCACGGCGACGCCGAGGTCCGCACCCCCGGGCTGGTCGACCTGGCCGTCAACGTCCGTACCGGCACCCCGCCGAGGTGGCTGCGCGAGCACCTCGCCGGCACCCTCGGCGCCCTCGCCGCCTACCCCGACCAGCGGGCCGCGCGCGCCGCCGTGGCCGCCCGGCACGGCCGGCCGGTCGAGGAGGTCCTGCTGACCGCCGGCGCCGCCGAGGCCTTCGTGCTGCTGGCCCGGGTCCTGGCGCCGCGTCACGCCGTCGTGGTGCACCCGCAGTTCACCGAGCCCGAGGCCGCCCTGCGGGACGCCGGGCACACCGTGCACCGGGCGCTGCTCACCGCCGCGGACGGCTTCCGGCTGCGGCCCGGCGCCGTCCCCGAGCAGGCCGACCTGGTGGTGGTCGGCAACCCGACCAACCCCACCTCCGTGCTGCACCCGGCCGCCGCGCTGACCGCGCTGGCCGGGCCCGGGCGGACCCTGGTGGTCGACGAGGCCTTCATGGACACCGACCCGGGCGAGCGGGAGTCGCTGGCGGCGGTGCGCGAACTGCCCGGGCAGGTGGTGGTCCTGCGCAGCCTCACCAAGACCTGGGGCCTGGCGGGGCTGCGGATCGGCTACGTGCTCGGCCCGGCCGGGCTGATCGCCGAACTCGCCGCCGCCCAGCCGCTGTGGCCGGTCTCCTCGCCCGCGCTGGCCGCCGCCGAGATCTGCAGCGCACCCGCCGCGCTGGCCGAGGCGGACCGGGCCGCGGTCACCACCGCCGCCCACCGCGACCACCTGCTGCGCGGCCTGGCGTCGATGCCGGGGGTCCGGGTGCACGGCGCGCCGGCCGCCTCGTTCGTCCTGGTCGAGCTGGACGGCGCGGCCGCCGTCCGGGAACGGCTGCGGGCCGACGGGTTCGCCGTCCGCCGCGGCGACACCTTCCCCGGGCTCGGGCCCGACTGGCTGCGGATCGCGGTCCGCGACCCGGCCACCACCGACCGGTTCCTGGCGGCCCTGACCCGCGCCGTGGCCGGGCCCTGACCGGACGGGCACCGACCGGACGGGCCGCGGGCCGGACGGGCACCGACCCGGCAGGCCGCGGGCCGGGTCAGTCGAACCTGACCGCGTCCCCCCGGCCGACCGGCCCCGGCCGCAGCACCTCGGCGTACACCCCGGCGCACGGCAGCGGGCCGAGCCCGGCCAGCGGCTCGATCCGGTTGTGCCGGGCGGGGACCCGCAGGGCGTCGGGGTCGCGCGGCAGGGCGCCGTGCGCGAGGGTGGGCACCGCGCAGCGCGGGGTCGCCAGCAGCACCCGGACCCGCAGCCGCGGGCCGATCCGCAGGCACCGGCCGACCCAGGAGTTCTCCAGGAAGCCCTCGGCGGGGCCGGTGTCGATCACCAGGTTGGGCCGGTAGCGGGCGGCCTCGACGGTGCCGCGCGGGGCGAGCCGGGCGATCCCGTCCAGCGTCGCGGTGGTCAGCAGGTGCAGCGGGGCGTGGTCGAAGAAGGTACCGGGCGGCGCGGCGGAGGCGAACGCGTGGACGGTGTGGTCCACCTCGGCGTCGGCGCCGAGCCGCAGCACCTCCTCGGGCACGGCCCGCTCCAGGACGGCGCCCGGCGGACGGTGGCCGATCAGCGCCACCGGGCGGCCCAGCCGCTCCGACAGCACGCGGCCGGTCTTCGGGTCGTCCCCGTCCAGGACCTGACCGTCGGGGCCGTGGATCCGTACCCCCGTACCGGTGTGCACGGCCGCGTGGGCCAGCAGCCGCTGCCACAGCCGCGGCTGCTTGGCGCTGGCGATCCGGCCGGTGGCGGCGTCCAGCAGGGCGAGCGTCCGGTCCCCGGCCAGGCCGCGCTCGGTGACCAGGCCCTCGGGGATCTCCTCGCCCAGCATCGACTTGACCGGGTAGCGGTGCAGGGACCGGACGGTGCCCGGGCTCACCCGTCGGCCCCGGGGGCGCCGGCCCCGGCGAGGGTGCCCGCCCAGTCGGCGAGCAGCGCGAAGTCGGCCGGCCGCAGCCCGGTCCGGTGGTCGACGAGCAGGGTCAGCGCCGGGGCGGGGTGGTGGGCGGCGATCCACGCGGTGTCCCGCGGGGTCAGCTCGTCGTCCACCCAGGCGAACGGCCGGCCCGCCGCCCAGGCGACCAGGTGGCGGGTCTTCCAGTGCAGGTCGTCCGGGTCGCCGTGGTGCATGGACGGCCAGTCGATGTACGGGAGTTCGGGCAGGCCGAGGAGCGGCGCGAGGTGCTCGCCGGCCTCGCCCTTCCAGGTGGTCGCCCAGACCAGGTCGTACGGCAGCGCCAGCAGCGCCGGGCCGTGCTCCGGGTGCAGCCACACCCGCAGCGGCTTGGCGGACCCGGGTGCACGGTCGGTCTGCCGGGCGATCCAGGAGGCGGGCCTGACCCGGTGGGTGAGGTAGCCCGCGGGGCGGCGGTGCGGCTTCGCCGTGTACGGGTTCAGCGGCCCGTCGACGTCGAGCAGCAGCAGCGGCCGCGGGCCGGGCCCGGGCTGCGGTGCGGATGGCATGGCGGTACCGACCCCCTCGTGGCTGTGCCCGGATTCTCCGGCACACCCGGCGGCCGCGCCAACGGGTTTCAGGCCCGCGCCCGCTGCCAGGTCCGGGCCGCGGCGATCCGCCGGACCGCGGCGGGGTGGGTGGCGAAGAGCAGTTCCAGCAGCCGGGGCGGGTCGACGTCGGAGCTGTTGGTGACCGCCAGCCGGCGCTGCATCGCGATGAACTGCTCCGGGTCCGCGGTCAGTTCGAGCGCGTGCAGGTCGGCCCTGGCCTCGATGCGGCGGCTCACCGCGCACTGCGCCGGACCGCTCAGGGCACCGGTCAGCGCCGCGACGGCGGCCATCAGCGGCAGCGACCGCGGATCGGCCGGGCCGCTCGCCCCGGCCGCGTCGAGCAGCGGCCGCCACCCGGTCAGCAGGCCGATCACCACCACCGCCAGCGCAGCGCCCAGCGCACCGAGCACGGTGCCGGTGGCCACGTCGCGGTGCTTGACGTGGCCGAGCTCGTGGGCGACCACCAGCTCCACCTCCCGCGGTTCGGCGGCCGTCAGCAGCGTGTCGTACGCGACGATCCGCCGGGTGGCGCCGAACCCGGAGACGTAGGCGTTGAGCGCGGTGGTACGGCGGGAGGCGTCGGCCACCAGCACCTCGCGGACCCGGACGCCGTCCTGCTCGGCGAGGCCCAGCAGGGCGTCGCGCAGCGGGCCGGGCGGCATCGGGGTGAACCGGTTGAACAGCGGCTCGAACACCAGCGGGTGCAGGAACGACAGCGCCACCGTGAGCAGCGCCGCCGCCCCGGCGGCCGGCACCCACCAGCGGTCCGGCGACCGGTCGGTCAGCGCGTACAGCCCGTAGGCGAGCGGGAGTCCGAGCAGCAGGGCCAGGCCGAGGCCGCGCAGCCGGTCCACCGCCCAGCCGCCCCAGCCCTGGGTGACCAGCCCGAAGCGGGCGCGCACCGTCCGGACCCGGGCGGCGGCGGGCAGCGCGACCAGCTGCCCGAGCAGCACCAGCACGGCGGCGCCGGCCAGCACCTCGGCGGTCCGCGAGCCGCCGAACAGGCCGCCGGCCGCGGTCACCAGGCCGGCCCCGGCCGCGGTCAGCCCGAGCACCAGGGAGAGCAGCAGCCCGGCCAGCCGCCCGCCGAGCAGCCACGGCACCTGGGCCCGCCGCAGGGCGCGGCCCCTGGCCACCTGTTCGGGCGTGAAGTCGTCCATGGGGCCACCCTAGAGAAGGCCGGGTCAGCCGGCCGCGGCGGCCAGCAGGGTGTCGGCGACCGCCGTCCGCCGGTAGAGCACCGAGCGGCCGGCCCGGTGCGAGGTGACGATGCCGGCCGCCCGCAGCACGGTCAGGTGCTGGGAGACCCCGGCGGCGGACAGGCCGGTGCGGCGGGCCAGTTCGGTGGTGGAGGCGGGTTCGGCGAGTTCGGTCAGCAGCAGGGCGCGGGACCTGCCGAGCACCGCGGCGACGGCGTCCGGCACCTGGGCGGGGGCCTGTTCCCAGAGCGTGCCGACGCCGCGGGTCGGGTAGCACATCTGCACCGGCTCGGGCGGGGAGTTGACGATCAGCACGGACGGGCCGACGAACGCGGACGGCACCAGCAGCAGCCCCCGCCCGGCCAGACTGCCGGAGGTGCCGCAGAGCGACTTCGGGATGGTGAGCACCTCCTCGCCCCACTCCACGTGCGGGTTGAGTTCGCGCAGCACCGCGGCCGCGCCCTCGGCCGCGAACCGCCGCGACTGGTGCAGCACATCGGCCTCCAGGACGGCCCGCAGCCGCGGCCAGTACGGCGCCAGGGCGAGCTCCCAGTAGCGGGTCAGCTCGTCGGCGAGCCGGATCAGCCCGGCGGCCGGGTCGGCGGCGAAGGCCTCGACCTCCGGCGTCCAGCGGGTCAGCCGGCCGAGGTCGGCCCGGATCCGTACGGAGCCGGTCCGGGCCAGCGCGGCGAGTTCGGCCTCGAAGGACGGCGTGGCGGAGGCCGGCGGCGGGTTGAGGAAGTCCGGGATGTAGCCGTGCGCGGGGACCAGCGCGGTCAGCAGGGCCAGGTCGGGCAGTTGCGGCCGGGTCCGGGCCGCCCACCGCAGGTGCAGCGGGCGGATCCGCTCCGACCGCAGCGCCCGGAGGCTGGTGACCACCTCCCAGAGCGGTGAGACGGCCAGTCTGGTGCGGGCCAGGTCCCGGGCGGAGAAGGCCAGTTCGAGCACGCGTACCCCCAGGATTCAGCCCTGACCGAATGAATGGCAGCGACGCGGAGCACGGGCGCAGGATTCCCCCATGACCTCGCCGACCCTGCATTCTCCCCCTCCCGCCCCGGCAGCACCACCCGCCGCCCGTCGGGTCCGCACCCTGCTCGCCGGACGCTTCGGCGGCTTCGACGGGCCGTTCTGGGTGGTGATCGGCGGTACCGCGATGAACCGGGTCGGGAACCTGGTGCTCCCGTTCCTGGTGTTCTTCCTCGGCTCGCGCGGCGTCCCCACCGACCGCATCCCGTGGGTGCTGGCGGCCCTCGGGGCCGGCGGGCTGGTCGGGCCGGTGCTGGGCGGGCTGCTGTCCGACCGCTTCGGCACCCGGCCGACGCTGCTCTCCGGGCTGCTGGCCACGGCGGCCGGCCAAGGGCTGCTGTTCGCCGCCCCGGGCCTGACCACGCTCACCGCGGCGGCGGCGCTGCTCGGCGCGGCGAACTCGGTGTACCCGCCGGCGGCCGGCGCGGTGATCGCCGGCGCGGTGGCACCGGCCCGCCGCCAGGTCGCCTACGGGCTGCTGCACTGGGCGATCAACGTGGGTACGGCCGTGGCGGGCGCGCTCGGCGGCTTCCTGGTGGTGCACGGCTACGGCCTGCTGTTCGCGCTGGACGCGCTGACCTGCCTGGGGTTCGCGGCGCTGGTCGCCGCCCGGCTGCCGCGCGGGGCGGCCGGCCCGCTGCGGAGCCGCTCGGGCGACGGCGGCTACCGGGTGGTGCTGCGGGACCGGCCGATGCTGCTGCTGATCTCGCTGAGCGCGGTGGCGGAGGCGGTCTACGCGCAGACCGAGTTCACCCTGCCGCTGGCGATCCGGGACCACGGGCTGCCGGCCGCCACCTTCGGGCTGGCGGCGGTGGTGAACGCGCTGCTGGTGGTCACCCTGCAGCCGTTCGCCGCGGTCTGGCTGGCGCGCTTCGACCGGCTGCGGGTGTGGTCGGCCGCCTCGGTGCTGGCGGCGGTGGGCGTCGGCCTGACCGGACTGGCGGACAGCACCTGGGAGTTCGCGCTGACCGTGGTGGTGTGGAGTGCGGCCGAGGTGTGCGTCGGCGGCATCGTCACCTCGATCGCGGCGGACCTCGCCCCGGCGGGCGCGCAGGGCCGCTTCCAGGGGGCGCTCAGCTGGTCCCGCGGGCTGGCCCGGTTCGCCGCGCTCGGCGGCGGGGCCGCGGTGTACGCGGGCCTGGGCCCGGCGGTGCTGTGGTGGGGCGCGTCGGGCGCCGGGGCCTCGGATCAGACCTGGCCGGCCTTCTCCAGGGCGGAGCAGCAGGTGTTGACCAGCAGGCGGGTCACCACGTACGGGTCGACGTTGGCGTTCGGGCGGCGGTCCTCGATGTAGCCCTTCTGCTCGACCTCGACCTGCCACGGGATGCGGACCGAGGCACCGCGGTCGGAGACGCCGTAGGAGTAGACGTTCCACGGGGCGGTCTCGTGCAGGCCGGTCAGGCGGGACTCGATGCCGAAGCCGTACTGCTTGACGTGCTCCAGGACCTTCTCCTGGGAGGCGCCGAGCGACTCGCAGGCGGTGATGATGGCGTCGTAGCCCTCACGCATGGCCTTGGTGGAGAAGTTGGTGTGGGCGCCGGCGCCGTTCCAGTCGCCGCGCACGGGCTTGGCGTCCAGGGTGGCGTCGATGCCGAACTCCTCGGCGGTGCGGTAGAGCAGGTAGCGGGCGACCCACAGGTGGTCGGAGACGGTCAGCGCGTCGACCGGGCCGATCTGGAACTCCCACTGGCCGGGCATGACCTCGGCGTTGATGCCGCAGATGGCCAGGCCGGCCTCGATGCAGCGGTCGAGGTGCAGCTCGACGATCTCGCGGCCGAAGACCTCCTCGGCGCCGACGCCGCAGTAGTAGCCGCCCTGCGGGGCCGGGAAGCCGCCCTCGGGGAAGCCGAGCGGGCGCGAGCCCTTGAAGAAGGTGTACTCCTGCTCGATGCCGAAGATCGACTCCTGGGCGGCGAACTGCTCGGCGATCGGGCGCAGCAGGGCGCGGGTGTTGGAGACGTGCGGGGTGCCGTCGGTCTCGTTGACCTCGCACAGCACCAGGATGTTGTCACCGCCGCGGATCGGGTCCGGGAAGGAGGCGACCGGCTCGAGCACCCGGTCCGAGGCGTGGCCCTCGGCCTGGTTGGTCGAGGAGCCGTCGAAGCCCCAGGTCGGCAGCTTGTCCGCGTTGGCCAGGATGCGAGTCTTGGAACGGAGCTTGGCGGTCGGCTGCGTGCCGTCGATCCAGATGTACTCGGCCTTGATTGCCATTGCGGTGAACCTCACTGCTTGGGTGGTGGGTGCCCGCGTAGCGTCGCAAGCCGCCGTTTCCCGGTTGTTCCTCCTATGTAACGCCCATGTGAACCAACGGTCCGCAGCGGCACGCTCACGGTAGGAGAGTGCCAGTCCCGCGATGCGGACGCGTCCGTGGACGGCGGGGCTCAGTGGCGGCGGGCGTGGGCCCGGCGGCGGCGGGTCATCCAGAGTGCGGCCGCCCCCGTGACCAGCAGGGTTGCGCCGCCCGCGAGCACCGGGAGGGTGCCGCTGCTGCCGGTGGAGGCGAGCGACTCGGAGCGGTCCTGGGCCGGTACCGGCCGGGCCGCGGTGGTGGCGGGTGAGGCGGACGGGACGGGTGCGGCGGACGAGGCGGGCGCCGGGACCGGCTTCTCGCAGCTGACCGAGGCGATGGTGATCCGGCCGCTCACCCGGGCGACGTTCAGGTTCAGCGGGTTGACGTCGACGGTGGCCTCCAGCGCCGAGGCCGCGGCGGTGGAGGAGGTGGTGGTCTTCCGGGAGAACTGGATGTCGACCACCCCGACGCCCGGCACCTCGACGTGGCTCGGCCCGTTCAGGCCCGCCGTGACCGACTTGCCGAGCACCGTGACCTTGGCCGGGGCGACCACCTTGGCGGCGGGCGGGCCGTCGACCGGACAGGTCACCTCCGCGCTGAGCGCCTCCAGGCCGATCAGCGCGGTGCCGGGCAGGCCGGGGGCGTGCAGGTCGGCGTCGACCAGCCGGACGGAGGCGGCCGCGCCGTGCTCGTCCGCGCTGGTGACGGACTTGCCGAGGTCCGCCTTGAGCAGGGTGACCGGGCGGCCCCGGTCGACGCCGTCGACCTTGGCGGTGAGCACCGAGCCGTCCTGCTGGGCGGGGCTCTGCACCCGGTTCAGCGAGACGTCGACCGGTACGTCGACCTGGTCGAGCAGGCGGACGTCCAGGGCGAGTTCGGCGGTCACGGCGGTGGCGCGGCCGGGGCTGCCGGGGCCCGGCGCCGCGGACGCCGTCGGCAGCGGCAGGGCGAGGGCCAGGGCGGACGCGGCGAGGCCGGCCGCGGCGGCCGTGCGCAGGACTGAGGACATGGCGGTACCCCCACGGGTGGCGGATGTGGCAGAGCGCGCTCCTGGCTCACCCCGTGGGGGCTGACACCGCAGCGGCCAGGGGGGAGGGGCTTGTGCTCTCGACTGCCGCCAGTCTCATCGAACGATCAGTCACATGAGTAACACAGAACGTCATTTCACTCATTCGAGTGAGACTGCCCGTCAAGAGCTTCCGGAACGGGCGGCTCCCCATTCTGTGGCGGTCCTGTGACGAACCACCGGCCCCGACCGGCCCGTTGTCTCATCTCCTCTGTCTACGCTCGGATCCATGCCCTCGCCACGATCCCGCTCCTCGATACGCCGCACCGCCTACGCCGCCTCGCTGGCCGCCCGGCTGGTCGCCGTCAGCACCGTCGCGGGCGTCCTGCTCGCCGGCCTGGCGCTGCCCGCCGTCGGCAGCGTCGGACTGGCCGCGAAGGAGGCCGTCTCCGACTTCGACGACCTGCCGGACGACTTCACCACGCCCCCGCTCTCCCAGGCGTCCACCGTCTACGACGCGAGCGGCCAGGTGATCGCGACGGTCTACCAGCGGGACCGCACGGTGGTGCCGAGCGAGCGGATCTCCCCCCTGCTCAAGGCAGCGCTGGTGGACATCGAGGACAACCGCTTCTACCAGCACGGCGCGGTCGACCTGAAGGGCGTGCTGCGGGCGATCAACCGCAACGCCGCCAGCGGCGAGATCTCCCAGGGCGCCTCCACCCTGACCCAGCAGTACGTCAAGAACGTCTTCGTCGACCAGGCCGGCGACGACCCGCAGGCCGTCCAGGCCGCCCAGGCGCAGACCCTCGGCCGCAAGGTCAAGGAGATGAAGTACGCGATCAAGCTGGAGGAGACCCTCAGCAAGGACGAGATCCTCACCGACTACCTGAACATCACCTTCTTCGGCGAGCAGGCGTACGGCATCGAGGCGGCCTCCGAGCGCTACTTCAGCGTCCACGCCAGTGACCTCACCCTCGCCCAGGCCGCCCTGCTGGCCGGCCTGGTGCAGTCCCCCACCGGCTACGACCCGGTGGTCAACCCCAAGGCGGCCAAGGCCCGCCGCGACACGGTGCTCGACAAGATGGCCGAGTACGGCAGCATCACCCGCGCCCAGGCCGACGCCGCCATCGCCGAGCCGGTCACCCTCGCCGTCAGCCGGCCCCGGCAGGGCTGCATCACGGCCGCCCAGGGCGAGGGCTTCTTCTGCGACTACGTCCACAAGCTGCTCACCACCGACCCGGCGTTCGGCGCCACCGCCGCCGAACGCCAGGCCCGGTGGGCCCGCGGCGGCCTGCAGATCCACACCACCCTCGACCCCAAGGCGCAGCAGGCGGTCCAGGCCTCCGTCACCGCCCACGCCTACCCCTCCGACCAGGCCGCCGCGGCGATGACCGTGGTGCAGCCCGGCACCGGCCGGATCCTGGCGATGGGCCAGAGCCGCCCGTACGGGCTGGGCACCGACCAGACCCAGATCAACCTGAACGTCGGCAAGCCGATGGGCGGCGGGCTCGGCTTCCCCACCGGCTCGACCTTCAAGCCGATCGTGGCCGCCGCCGCGCTGGAGAGCGGCCGCACCCCCGCGCAGTCGTACCCCGCCCCGGCGAGCATGCCGTGGCCCGCCATGAAGAACTGCGAGGGCGGGCGCTACCCGCAGAGCGGCGAGGTGCACAACGACGAGAGCGACCAGGTCGGGCCGTTCACCATGGGACCGGCGATGGCCAAGTCGGTGAACACCTACTTCGCCGCCCTGGAGGGCGAGATCGGCCTGTGCACCGTGGTGCAGACGGCCAACCGGCTGGGCATCTCCCAGCAGGCCGGCGGCCAGAAGCTGGACGCCGTGCCGTCCATGGCACTCGGCAGCAACAGCCTCAGCCCGCTGGACATGGCCGCCGCCTACGCCGCCTTCGCCGCCCACGGCACCTACTGCCGGCCGGTCGCGATCGACTCGGTGACCACGGCGGACGGCACGGCGCTGGCCGTGCCGAAGGCCAACTGCTCGGAGGCGATGTCGGCCACCACCGCGGACACCCTCACCACCCTGCTGCGGGGTGTCGTCCAGGACGGCACCGGCACCGCGGCCGGCCTCGACGACCGCGACAGCGCCGGCAAGACCGGGACCACCAACGGCTCCAAGCAGGTCTGGTTCGTCGGCTACACCGCCGAGCTGGCCGCGGCCACCGTCGTCGCCGACACCGACCGGCCCGCCTCGCTGAACAACCGCCGGATCGGCGGGAAGAACGTCGGCTCCGCCTCCGGCGGCACCGTGGCGGGCCCGATCTGGCGCGACGCGGTGGAGGGCGCCCTGAAGGGGACGCCCGCCAAGCCGCTCACCCAGGTCCCGCTCCCGTAGCGCGGGGCCGCCTCCGGCCGGACGGCCCCACGGCCGGTCCCGCCGGAGGCGGCACCCGGGCGGGACCGGCCTACGGCAGGCGCCAGTCCACCGGCTGGGCGCCCTGCCGGACCAGCAGGTCGTTGGCCCGGCTGAACGGCCGGGAGCCGAAGAAGCCGCGGTCGGCGGACATCGGGCTCGGGTGCGCCGACTCCACCGCCGGCACCTGCCCGAGCAGCGGCCGCAGGTTGCGGGCATCGCGGCCCCAGAGGATCGCCACCAGCGGGCCGCCGCGCGCCACCAGCGCCCGGATCGCCTGCTCGGTGACCTCCTCCCAGCCCTTGCCCCGGTGCGCGGCCGGCTTGCCGGGCGCGGTGGTCAGCGCCCGGTTGAGCAGCAGCACGCCCTGCTCGGTCCACGGCGTCAGATCGCCGTTGGACGGCGGCGGGAAGCCCAGGTCGCGCCCGTACTCCTGGAAGATGTTGACCAGGCTGCCCGGGATCGGCCGCACCTCGGGCGCCACCGAGAAGCTCAGCCCCACCGCGTGCCCCGGGGTCGGGTAAGGGTCCTGACCGACGATCAGCACCCGGACCCGGTCGAACGGCTGCTGGAAGGCGCGCAGCACGTTCGGCCCGGCGGGCAGGTAGGTCCGGCGGGCGGCCAGTTCGGCGCGCAGGAAGTCGCCCATGGCGGCCACCCGCCCGGAGACGGGCTCCAGGGCCTTGGCCCAGCCGGGTTCGACGATCTCGTGGAGGGGACGCGGTGCCATGCCCGCCACCCTATCGGCCCAACGTCAGCGCACGATCCGCCCGCGGAGCACCACCAGCCGGGGATCGGCCAGCACCCGGATGTCCGCCCGCGGGTCCTGGTCGTAGACCACCAGGTCGGCCGGGGCGCCCTCGGTCAGGCCGTCCCGGCCCAGCCACTCCCGGGCACCCCAACTGGCCGCCGCCAGTGCCTCCGTGGCCGACAGGCCGGCCTTGACCAGCTCGGCGGTCTCCTCGGCGACCAGACCGTGCGCGAGCGAGCCGCCGGCGTCCGTACCGACGAAGATCGGGATGCCCGCGTCCCGGGCCGCGCCGACCGTCCGGTAGCGGCGCTCGTGCAGCCGCCGCATGTGCGCCGACCAGGCCGGGAACTTGCCCTCGCCGCCCGCCGCGAGGCCCGGGAAGGTGGCGATGTTGACCAGCGTCGGCACGATCGCCACCTGCCGCTCGGCGAACTGCGGGATCAACTCCTCGGTCAGCCCGGTGGCGTGCTCGATGCAGTCGATCCCGGCGGCCAGCAGGTCCGGCAGCGACTCGGCGGCGAAGCAGTGCGCGGTGACCCGGGCCCCCTCCTCGTGCGCGGCGGCGATCGCCTCCTTCAGCGCGTCGCCCGGCCAGCACGCCGCGAGGTCGCCGCGGTCCCGGTCGATCCAGTCGCCGACCAGCTTCACCCAGCCGTCGCCGCGCCGGGCCTCCGCCCGGACGTACGCGGCGAGGTCGCCCGGCTCGATCTCGTGCGCGTAGTTGCGGATGTAGCGGCGGGTGCGGGCGATGTGCCGGCCGGCCCGGATGATCCTGGGCAGGTCCTCGCGGTCGTCGATCCACCGGGTGTCGGCGGCCGAACCGGCGTCCCGGATCAGCAGGGTGCCGGCGTCCCGGTCGGTCAGCGCCTGCTTCTCGCTGGTCGCCGCGTCCACCGCGCCGTGCGCGTCCAGGCCGACGTGGCAGTGCGCGTCCACCAGGCCCGGCAGCACCCAGCCGGTGACCGTCCGGACGTCCGCCGCCGACACCGGCCGGTCGAAGGTCACCCGGCCGTCGACCACCCACAGCTCGTCCCGGACCTCCTCGGGCCCGACCAGCACCCGGCCCCTGATGTGCAGCACCGCACCGTCGCTCATGCGCCGCACTCTACCGAGACCGTTCGGCCCGGCGGCAGGGCGCCGTGCGGCAGACTGGCCCGGTGTCCGTCCGTACCCGAAAGGCCGTCGCCATGAGCCCGTTCCTGGATCTCCCGCCACTGAGCGCAGCACGGTTCGCCGCGATCGAGGACCGGGTGGCCGCGCTGCTGCAGACCTCCGCGGACGTGATCATCACCCAGGGCGAGGCCCTGCTGCCGCTGGAGGCCGCGATCCGCGGCGCCGCCCACCCCGGCTCCACCGCGCTGAACATCGTCACCGGCCCGTACGGGCAGACCTTCGGCGGCTGGCTGCGCGACTGCGGCGCCGAGGTGGTCGACCTGGCCGTCCCGTACGACACCGCGGTCCAGGCCGGGCAGGTCGCCGAGGCGCTGCGGGACCACCCGCAGATCGACTTCGTCTCCCTGGTGCACGCCGAGGCCGCGACCGGCAACACCAACCCGGTGGCGGAGATCGCCGCCGTGGTCCGTGCGCACGGCGCCCTGCTGATGCTGGACGCGGTCGCCTCGGTGGCGGCCGAGCCGGTGCTCACCGACGAGTGGGGCGTCGACCTGTGCGTGATCGGTGGGCAGAAGGCGATGGGCGGTCCGGCCGGCGTCTCGGCGGTCGCGGTCGGCCCGCGCGCCTGGCAGCGGATCACCGCCAACCCGGCCGCGCCGCGCCGCTCGTACCTCTCGCTGCTGGACTGGAAGGAGCGCTGGACGGACGCCGGCCGCACCGCCCTGCCGCACGCCCCCGCCCAGTTGGAGATGCTCGCGCTCGAGGCCTGCCTGGACCGGATCGACGTCGAGGGCCTGCCCGCCACCCTCGCCCGGCACCGCGCCGCGGCCGCCGCCACCCGGGCCGGGGCGCTGGCGCTGGCCCCGCTGAGCCCGTACGTGCGGCGCGAGGGGGACGCCGCGCCGGTGGCCACCACCCTGCGCACCCCGTCGGCCGTGAACGCCGCCGAGCTGACCGCCGCCGCCCTGCGCGCCGATCCCACCGTCCCGCTCCAGCCCGCCGGCGGCCCGCTCGCCGCCACCGCGCTCCGGGTCAACCACTACGGCCCGGCCGCCGCGCCGGACACCGTCCTGGCCACCCTCTCCGCCCTGGCCACGGCCCTCGGCACGGACCCCGCCGCGGCCCTGGCCGCCGCCGGGGCGGCCTGGGAGGCCTCGGGGGAATGACCCGGACGATCCGCACGCTCGTGGAGCGCAAGGGTGTGGTCGCGGTCGACACCCCGGTGCCGTTGTCCGGCATGGCCGCCCGCGTCCGCAATGGCGCGGCCGGATCGTTACCGCTCCCAGTGGCCGCTGTTCGCCTGCCGGACATCTGCCGGACCCGTCGGCATCACCGTGCTTCGGCAGGGTCGAGGTGCAGGAAAGTTGTATGTACAACTGACCCACCGTGAGGAGTCGAGAGACGATGACCCTGTCCCCGTACTGGCTGCGCGACAACTGCCCGTGCACCAGGTGCCGCGACCCGCGCAACGGGCAGAAGCTGTTCCAGATCAGCGAGTTGCCCGACCACCTGAGCTGCACCGAGCAGGTGGAGCAGGACGGGCTGCTGCACGTGGTCTGGTCGGACGGCCACCGCTCCTCGTACCCGCTCGGCTGGCTGGCCGAGCAGGGCGAGGGCGACGGGCGGACCGAGCAGGGCAAGCGGCTGTGGGAGGCGGCGGAGTTCGGGGGCGGCATCCCGGAGGCGGACTGGGCCGCCTACCTGGCGGATCCGGCCGAGCGGGCCGCCGTGCTCGGCGCGGTCCGGCACCTCGGCTTCGCGGTGCTGCGCGGGGTGCCGGGCGAGGAGCGCCAGGTGCTGGCGGTGGCCCGCAGCTTCGGCTACGTCCGGGAGACCAACTACGGCGAGCTGTTCGACGTCCGGATCGAGCCCGACCCCAACAACCTGGCCTTCACCAGCGCCGCCATCGCACCGCACACCGACAACCCTTACCGCGACCCGGTACCCACCCTCCAGTTGCTGCACTGCCTGCGCAACGACGCCACCGGCGGCGACTCCGGGCTGGTGGACGGCTTCCGCGCGGCCGACCTGCTGCGCACCGAGCACCCGGAGGACTTCGCGACGCTCACCCGCACGCCGGTCCCGTTCGTCTTCCGCGACCGGCGCACCGAACTGCTCGCCGAGCGGCCGCTGATCGAGACCGACCCGCTCGGGCGGATCCGCGAGGTGCGCTTCAACAACCGGTCGATCGGCACGCTGCGGCTGCCGCCCGCCGAGCTGGACGCCTTCTACGCCGCCTACCGCCGGTTCGCCGCGATCACGCTGCGGCCCGAGCTCCAGCTGACCTTCCGGCTCGGCCCCGGCGACTGCCTGGTCTTCGACAACACCCGGCTGCTGCACGCCCGGACCGCCTTCGAGCAGGACGGCCACCGTCACCTCCAGGGCTGCTACGCCGACCTGGACTCGCTCGCCAGCACGCTCGCCGTGCTGCACCGGCAGACCGCCGCACTGGACACCCTCGAGCAGCTGTTCGAGGGTGAGGGTGCGGCCGAGTACCTCGGCGAGGAGGTCACCATGGCGCAGCACATGCTGCAGGCCGGCGCGCTGGCCGAGGCCGCCGGGGCGCCCGCGCACCTGGTCGCGGCCGCGCTGCTGCACGACGTCGGCCACTTCGACGGCACCGGCCTGGAGTTGATGCAGGGCCGGGACAACCGACACAGCCACACCGGCGCCGAGTGGCTGGGCCGCTGGTTCGGCCCCGAGGTGACCGAGCCGGTGCGGCTGCACGTGGCGGCCAAGCGCTACCTGTGCGCGGTCGAGCCTGGCTACCGGGAGCGGCTGTCGGAGGCCTCCGAGTACACCCTTCAGGTGCAGGGCGGCCCGATGGACGAGGCGCAGGCGGCCCGGTTCGCGGCGCTGCCCGGCGCCGAGGACGCGGTGGCCGTCCGCCGCTGGGACGAGCAGGCGAAGGAGGCCGACGCGCCGACCCCGCCGTTCTCCTACTTCCGGCCGCTGCTGGCCGAGTTGATGCGCTGACCCGGCCGGCGGACCGGCCGCGCGGCCGGTCCGCCGGAACGGTCCCCCGGCGGCGGCCCGCGTGTCATCCTGGACACGCGGACATCCACCACAGCTGACGGGGGAGTGCGAATGGCGGGAACCGGACGGCCGAGCGGGCCCGGGAGGCCGGTGTGACCGCCTTCGACGCGGGCTTCCTGGTGGCGATGAACGCCTTTCTGCTCGCCAACTACGTGGCGGTCCGGATGTGGCCGTCCGGACTGCGGGCCACCACGGCCTACCTGCTGCTGCTGAACGTCGCGGTGCTCTGGCTGGTGCACGACGTCGGCTCGGGCTGGGGCCTGCCGGTCACGGCGGCGGTGTCACTGGTGGCGGCGGTGCTCGCCCTGCGCTCTTCGGTACGGGAGATGACGTCCCGGATCGCCGTGATCGACGCTCCGGAGTTCGACCGGCTGATCACGGTGGTCGCGGCGGCCGAGGGCCCGCAGGTGCTCGGGCTGTGCGTGGTGCCGACCGGCGCGCTGATGGTCATCGCGATGGCCGACGACCAGCATCCGGAGGGCCGCAGGTTCGTACTGCCGCCGGGCGCGGACTGCCACTTCTGCCGGGTGGAGGAGAAGGTCCGGCTGTTCCTCGGCGACGGGAGCGTGCTCGTCACCGAGTACCGCGGGCACCTGCGGGCGGGCCGCAGCCGGCACGCGCTGGTCAGGCGGGCGTCGGCGGCCGAGCCGTGGACCGGGCGGCTGCGCGACCGCGTCCTGTACCGGGCCCCGGCGCCCGGCCGGCGCCCGAGCTGCGCGGTGCACGACGCGATCGTGGGGTCCGGCTAGCGGGGGCGGGCCGGGCGGCCCGCCCCCGGTGGGGTCACTTCTTGCGGGCGACCGCGCCCCAGTAGTAGGCGGCGGTCGGGTCGGCCGGGGGCTCGCCGTCGGGGCGCCAGGCCATCACCGGGGAGACGCCCGGCTCCAGCAGTTCCCAGCCGTCGAAGAACCGGGTGACCTCCTCGCGGGTGCGCGGCACCAGGGTCATGCCGCCCTGCTGGGCCGCGGCGGCCACGGTGGCCACCGTCTCCGGGTCGAAGTCCTGGGTCGGGTGGGTGAGCGCGATGCAGCTGCCGGACGGGAGCGCGTCGCGCAGTTCGGCGACCTTGCCCCACGGGTCGTCCTGGTCGGCGACCAGCATCAGGACGGCGATCAGCAGCAGGCCGACCGGCCGGTCGAGGTCGAGGGTGCCGGTCAGCTCGGGGTCGGCCAGCAGTTCGGCGGGCTTGCGCAGGTCGGCGTGGATGTAGGTGGTGCGGCTGCCGGGCGCCGAGGACATCAGCGCGCGGGCGTGGGCCAGCACGATCGGGTCGTTGTCGACGTACACCACCCGGGTGCCGGGGCTGACGGCCTCGGCGATGTCGTGGGTGTTGGGGGAGGTGGGGATGCCGGTGCCCAGGTCGAGGAACTGGGTCAGGCCGAGCTCCCGGGCCAGGTAGCGGACGGCGCGGCCCTGGAAGGCGCGGTTCTCCTTGGCCATCTCCCGGATGCTGGGGATGGCCTGCTCGAACGCCTGGCCCATGGCCCGGTCGGGGGCGAAGTTGGTCTTGCCGCCCAGCCAGTAGTCGTAGACCCGGGCGGAGTGCGGTGCGGTGGTGTCGACGCCGAGGCGCTCCCACTCGCCCTGGTCGCGCCCGCCGTCGGCGTGTTCCTGACTGGACGTCATCGTCGCATCCCCTCAAGGCAGATCATCACACTGGCCGCAGCAGCCTAGCGGTAACCCTTCGGAAATCCGGGGTGTCCGACCGAACGCCCCGCGCGCCGCACGCCCCGTCAGTCGCTCTCCCGGGCGTGCCGCGAGAGCGCGGAGGAGGCCAGCGAGTTGTGGATGCTGAAGGCCACCGTGCCCGGCAGGTAGCGGTCCTGGGACCACTCCACGGGGGTGCCGGTGGGGTCGGTGGTGCGCCGCTTCTCGCGCAGCAGCGGGCTGCCGCGGCGGCAGCCGAGCAGCCGGGCGTCGTCGGCGTTGGCCGCGACCACGTCGATGGTGTGGTCGGCGTCGGTGAACAGGATGCCGTGCTCGCGCAGCGGCTCGGTGTGCGAGACCACGTCGGCGGGCAGCTCGGCCACCACCTCGCCGACCCGGGGCGGGTACACGGTGCGCTCGACCATCACCGGGATGCCGGACAGCGTGCGCAGCCGCAGGGTCACGTACACCTCGGTGCCCGGCTCCAGCCGCAGGTGCTCGCGCTCGGCGGCGTCCGCGGGCCGGCGGATCAGCGACTCCAGCCGGCCGCCGGGCTCCTCCCCCATCGAGCGGGCCCAGTGGGTGAAGCTGAGCAGCTCCGAGAAGCTCTGCACCCGGGCGGTGCCGAGCACCACCCGGCGGGTACCGCGACGCGACGTGACCAGGCCGTCGGCCCGCAGCATCGCCAGCGCCTGGCGGACGGTGCCGCGGGAGACCCCGTACTGCTCGGCCAGCGCGCCCTCGGCCGGGAGCCGGCCGGCCTCCCCGAAGCTGCCGGAGGTGATCGCTTCCCGCAGGTCGGCGGCCACCTTGCGGTAGAGCGAGCCGGCGGCGCGGTCCTGGTCGAGTGCCATGTCGGTCAAGGTCCCTCCTCGGGCGCTGGCCCGGGCATTGGTGTCGCGCGGGACGCCACCGACTGTAGCCGCTGCGGATCTCCGTGGACGGACGGGATTCGACCGTTCCGGCAGCCGCCCCCTGTTCTGGGCCATCCGTTCACCTTCCCGTCACCGGGCTCGGGCGTACTTACCCCCGTCAGCACAAGTTGGCCAGCCAACTTGGCCCAGCGTCAGCTGACCCCCTGATTCGAAACTCCCCGCCTGTACACCTCATTCAGGAGAACCACCAGTGACCGTGCACCGCCCTCGTGCCGCCGCCCTCGCGGCCGTACTGACCGCCGCCGCACTCTCCCTCTCCGCCTGTGGCTCGGCGGGGACGTCCGCCAAGTCCGGTGACACGGCCGCCGGTGCGAAGAAGGAGGCCAAGGACGCCACGTCGGCCGCCGACTTCGGCGGCATGGACGCCCTGGTCGCCGCCGCCAAGAAGGAGGGCAAGCTGCACGTCATCACGCTGCCCAAGGACTGGGCGAACTACGGCAAGATCATGGACTCGTTCAAGGCCAAGTACGGCATCGAGATCGAGGACGAGAACCCGGACGGCTCCAGCCAGGACGAGATCAACGCGATCACCTCCCGCAAGGGCCAGGACCGCGCCCCCGACGTCGTCGACCTGGGCAGCGCCTTCGCGGTCTCGGCCGCCAAGGACGGCCTGCTCGCCCCCTACAAGGTGGCCAACTTCGACAAGGTGCCGGACACCATGAAGGAGGCCACCGGCCTCACCGTCAACGACTACGGCGGCTACATCTCGATCGGCTGCGACGCCAAGGCCATCCCGGTCTGCCCGAAGACCTTCGCGGACCTGCTGAAGCCCGAGTACAAGGGCAAGGTCGCGCTGAACGGCAACCCGACCAAGTCGGGCTCGGCCTTCGGCGGCGTCTACGCGGCGGCGCTCGCCAACGGCGGCTCGCTGGACAACATCCAGCCCGGCATCGACTTCTTCGCCAAGCTGAAGCAGAGCGGCAACTTCGTGCCGGTCGAGTCGACCCCGGCCACCGTCGAGAAGGGCGAGACCCCGATCTCGATCGACTGGTCCTACCTGAACGCCGGCTACACCGACGAGTTCAAGGGCAAGGGCATCGACTGGCAGGTCGCCGTCCCGTCCGACGGCTCCTACGCCCAGTACTACAACCAGGCGATCAACAAGACCGCCCCGCACCCGGCCGCCGCGCGCCTGTGGCAGGAGTACCTGTTCAGCGCCGAGGGCCAGAACCTCTTCCTCGGCGGCTACGCCACCCCGGCCCTCTTCGACACCCTGAAGAAGGACGGCACCCTCGACGCCACCGCCGCCGCCAAGCTGCCGACCGTCGAGAAGCCCTTCACCACCTTCCCGACCCAGGACCAGATCACGGCCGCGAAGAAGGTCGTGACCGAGAACTGGACCAAGGCGATCGCGGGCTGATCACAGACATGACCACGGCTCCCACCCCGGTGCCGACCCCGGCCGCCACTGAGAAGCTCAGTGGCGGCCCCGGGGCGTCCGGCACCGCTACCCCCGCCCCCGGCTCCCACGCCAAGCGCCGCGCCCCGCGCGGCGGCTCGTGGCTGGCCACCCTGCCCCTGTTCGTGTTCTTCGCGATCGCCTTCGGCCTGCCCGCCGTCGCCATCGCGATCGGCGCCTTCACCGTCTCCAACGACGCGGAGACCGGCGCCGGCACCTTCACCACCGCCAACCTGTCCGACTCGGTCTCCGGCGCCTACTGGACCGCCCTGGTCAGCAGCGTCAAGCTGTCCGCGATCACCGCGCTGATCGGCACCCTGGTCGGGCTGCCGATCGCGCAGGCCGTGGTGACCAGCCGGTTCCGGATGCTCCGCGAGGCGGTCCTGACCGCCTCCGGCGTGCTCGCCAACTTCGGCGGCCTCCCGCTCGCGTTCGCCTTCGTGGCGACCCTCGGCAACGCCGGCGAGCTCACCAAGCTGTTCCACCTCACCGACCACGGCTGGACGCTGTACAGCTTCACCGGCCTGACCGTCGCCTACCTGTACTTCCTGATCCCGCTGATGGTGCTCACCATCACCCCGGCCCTGGACGGCCTGCGGGTCCAGTGGCGCGAGGCGGCCCAGAACAACCGGGCCACCTCCCTGCAGTACTGGCGGCACGTCGCACTGCCGATCCTGCTGCCCTCGCTGCTCGGCGGCTTCGTGCTGCTGTTCGGCAGCGCGTTCGCGGCCTACGCGACCGCCGCCGCGATGGTCGGCGCCACCGTGCCGCTGATCAGCCGCCAGATCGCGGACGCGCTGTCCGGCAACGTCCTGGTCGGGCAGGGCAACCTCGCGCTCGCCCTCAGCCTCGACATGATCATCGTCGCCGTCCTGGTGATGGCGATCTACCTTCCCCTCCAGCGTCGGAGCGCACGATGGCTCAGCTGACCTCCCGCTCCCCGCTGGCCCGGTTCCAGCCCGGCCGCGCACTCGTGCTGCTGGTGGCCGCGCTGTACTTCCTGGTCCCGATGGGCGCCTCGATCTGGTTCTCCATCAGCGACAACAACGGCATCGGCTTCCAGGCCTACACCGGCCTGCTCGGCGCCGAGGGCTTCACCGACAGCCTCTGGCTGACCCTGAAGCTGGCGCTGGCCACCGTGCTGGTGCTCCTGCTGCTGCTGGTGCCCGCGATGATCGCCGCCCGGCTCGGCTCGGCCCGGCTGCGCACCGCCCTGGAGATCCTCTGCACCCTGCCGCTGGTGGTGCCCCCGGTGGCGCTCACCGCCGGCATGATCGGCGTGCTGCGCTGGGGCCCGGACTACCTGATGGACACGCCGTTCTTCCAGACCTTCGTGTTCATCCAGCAGCCCGAGTTCCCGATCGTCCTGGTCCTCGCGTACGTGCTCATGGCCCTGCCGCTCGCCTACCGCGCGCTCGACGCCGGACTGCGCTCGGTGGACGTCCGCACCCTGGTCGAGGCGGCCCGCAACTGCGGCGCCAGCTGGCCCCGCTCGGTCTTCACGGTGATCCTGCCGAACCTGCGCGGCGCCCTGCTGAACGCCGGCTTCCTGACCCTCGCCCTGGTGCTCGGCGAGTTCACCTCCGCCTCCATCCTCGGCTACCAGCCCTTCCCGGTCTGGATCTACGCGGTCGGCAACAGCCAGGGCCAGATGTCCGTCGCCGTCTCGGTGCTCAGCCTGCTGATCACCTGGGTCCTGCTGCTCCTGCTGGCCGCCGCCGGCCGCGAGCGCCGCCACAAGCCCGCCCACTCCTGAACCACCAGCGGAGAAACCCCCATGACCACGGTTACCGCCCCCGTTGCCGACGTGCAGCCCGCACCCGGCAGCGCGACCGTCGAATTCCGTTCGCTGCGCCGCTCGTTCGGCGCCACCACCGCACTGGACGGCCTCAACCTGACCGTCCGCCCCGGTGAGCTGCTCGCCCTGCTCGGCCCGTCCGGCTGCGGCAAGACCACCGCGCTGCGGATCCTGGCCGGCTTCGAGCAGCACGACTCCGGCCAGGTCCTGGTCGACGGCGAGGACATCACCAGGATCCCGGCGCACCGCCGCGACGCGGGCATGGTCTTCCAGTCCTACAGCCTCTTCCCGCACCTGACCGCCGCCGACAACGTCGCCTTCGGGCTGCGGATGCGCGGCGCCGGCAAGGCCGAGCGCCGCAAGCGCGCCAAGGAGCTGCTGGAGCTGGTCGGCCTGCCGCAGCACGCCGACCGCTACCCGCACCAGATGTCCGGTGGCCAGCAGCAGCGCATCGCGCTCGCCCGCGCCCTGGCCCTGCAGCCCCGGGTGCTGCTGCTCGACGAGCCGCTGTCCGCGCTGGACGCCAAGGTCCGGCTCAACCTCCGCGAGGAGATCCGCCGCCTCCAGCAGGAACTCGCCATCACCACCCTGTTCGTGACCCACGACCAGGAGGAGGCGCTGTCGATGGCCGACCGGGTCGCCGTCCTGCGGGCCGGCCGCCTGGAGCAGTGCGCCACCCCGTCCGAGCTGTACGCGCGCCCGGCCACCGCCTTCGTCGCCGAGTTCGTCGGCACCATGAGCCGGATCCCGGCCGTCCGGGCCGGTGACGGCGTCGAGGTGCTCGGCCGCCGCCACCCGGTGGACGGCGCGGTGCCCGCCGACGGGCAGCTGGACGTCCTGGTCCGCCCGGAGAACGTCACCCTGGTCCCCGCCCCGCACGGCCGCGCCCAGGTGGTCGGCGCGTCCTTCCTGGGTGCGGTCACCCGGCTCACCGTCCGGCTGGCCGACGGCACCGAGGTCAAGGCCGACCTCGCGACCGAGCTCGCCGCCGGCCTGCCGGTAGGCTCCACCGCCGACATCGCCCTGCCGGACCGTCCCGTGCTGGTCGACCGACGCGCCTCCTGATCCCGATCTCCACCGAAGGTACCGCCATGCCTGCCCGTTCCCATCCCAGCCCCGCCGCCGTCCTGTTCGACATGGACGGCACCCTGGTCGACACCGAACACCTCTGGTGGCAGTGCGCCGCCGAGCTGGCCACCGAACTCGGCCTCACCCTCACCGAGCGCGACCTGCCGGAGGTGCTCGGCCGCGCCGTCGAGCACACCGCAGCCCACCTGCACCGGGCCAGCGGCACCGACCGGGCCGAGCAGGAGCTGGTCGAGGTGCTGAACGAGTCCTTCACCGGCAAGGTCGCCGCCCAGGTCACGCCCCGGCCCGGCGCACTCGACCTGCTGACCGCGCTGCGCGCCGCCGAGGTGCCCACCGCCCTGGTCTCGGCCTCCCCGCGCCGGGTGGTCGACCTGGTGCTGGACAGCCTCGGCCGCCAGTGGTTCACCGTGACCCTGGCCGCCGAGGACACCGAGCGCACCAAGCCCGACCCGGCCCCCTACCTGGCCGCCGCCGAGCGGCTCGGCCTCGACCCGGCCGTCTGCGTCGCCGTCGAGGACACGCCGACCGGGGTGGCCTCCGCGTACGCGGCCGGCTGCGCGGTCCTGGCGGTGCCCTCCACCGTGCCGATCCCCGCGGCCGACCGGGTCACCCTGCTGGAGAGCCTGACCGAGGCGGACCTCGCGCTGCTCGGGCGGCTCGCCGCGCCCCGGCCCGCCTGATGCCGTACCTGCTGCTCGCCCTGGCCATCGCCAGCGAGGTCTGCGCGACCAGCTGCCTCAAGCTGACCGAGGGCTTCACCCGGCTCTGGCCGAGCATCGGGGTCGGGATCGGCTACGCGCTCTCCTTCCTGCTGCTGGGCCGCGCGCTCAAGCACATCCCGGTCTCGGTGGCGTACGCGGTCTGGTCCGGCGCCGGCACCGCCGCGGTGGCCGGGATAGGCGTCGTCGCGTTCGGCGAATCGCTGGGCCGCGCCCAGTGGCTGGGCATCGCGCTGATCATCATCGGGGTGGTCGTGCTCAACCTGCGCGGCGGCCACTGAGCCCACCCGCGCACATCCGGCGCCCCCTGACGCACCCTGACGCCCCGGCGGTTACCGCCGGGGCGTCAGGCATCCCCCGAACTGCCCCTTTGTTACCGGCCAGGAGTTCCGGCGCCGCCCGACGACCGGTCACATCCCGTTCATCCTCCGTCCGCCGCACCCCGACTGAATTGGCCAAGTTGTACAGCCAACTCAACTCAGCCGCCCAGGCCCGGCGCGGCGGACAGGACCCCCGTGGCGACAGGATCCTCCCTCGTCCTCTCCTCACCCACCAGTCCCACCGAAGGCGACAAGCTCACCTTCCACTGGACCACCGACGCTCCGGACGCCAAGAACTGGGTGGGCATCTACGACGGCACCCGGCTGCCCGGCACCGGCTCCTCGCTGCTGTGGAAGTACACCCCGGACGCCTCCGGTGACCTCCAGCTCGACACCTCCGCCCTCACCGGCGGCCCCTACACCGCCTACCTGCTGGCCAAGGACGGGTACGGGATCCTCGCCCGGAGCGCGCCGTTCAGCTTCAAGCCCAAGCCCGCCGCGCCCCGCTCGCACGCTGCCGTCGACGCGCTGACCGCCACCGCCGTGGCGCCCGCCACCGCGTTCAGCATCAAGCTGGGCGGGCTGTGGATGCGCCCGTCCGGCACCCCGGTCTTCCGCAAGATCAGCGGTGACTCCTGGCTGTCGGTGGCCGCCGACGGCACGGTGAGCGGCACCTCGCCGAACACCGCGCCGGTCAAGCCCGCCGTGCTGACCGTCGGGGTGAAGGACCCCGCGGGCAACACCGACACCATCACCGTCCAGGTCCCGGTCAACACCAAGAAGGTGATCCTCAAGACCGCCAGCTGGAACCTCTGCAAGGCCGGCGCGGGCTTCGAGGACGCGCTGGAGAAGCAGCTGCGGGTGATCCTCGCCCAGAACCTGGACCTCGTCGCCCTCCAGGAGACCGCCGGCACGGCCGCCACCACCCTGGCCACCGCGCTCGGCTGGTACGCGTACCAGAGCGCGGGCAGCGTCGGCATCGTCAGCCGCTACCCGCTCAGCGAGATCACCGCCGCCACCGCGGAGCTGCCCGCCGCGGGCGCCACCGTGACCCTGCCGGGCAACCGCAGCATCCGGTTCTGGGCCGCCCACCTGGACGAGGCCGACTACGGCCCGTACGCCGTCCAGGACGGCCGCACCGCCGACGCGACCGTGACCAGCGAGAACGCCTCCACCCGCGGCAAGCAGGCCACCGCCCTGGCCGCCCTGCTGAAGGCCGAGCTCGCCGCCCGCAAGGTCGTGGTGCTGGCCGCGGACCTCGCCTCGCCCTCGCACCTGGACTGGACGCCCGCCACCGCCGCCGCACACAGCGGCGTCACCGCACTGGCCTGGCCGGTCACCGTGGCCCTGCAGAACGCGGGCCTCACCGACGCATACCGCTCGGCGCACCCCGACCCGGCCGCCTCGCCGGGCAACACCTGGTCCGTGACCCGGCGCACCCGCGGCACCAAGGCCGAGCCGCAGGACCGGATCGACCAGATCCACTTCGCCGGCCGGCTGGTCCTGGTCGAGGCGCACACGCTGGCCACCGGCTGGCCGCAGCCCGAGCCCTCCTCCGCCGTCAACGAGTGGCCCTCGGACACCGCCGCCGCCGTCGCCACCTTCACCTTCTGAGAGGCCGACCGATGACACCCCAGCTCAGCCGCCGCACCTTCGTGTCGGCCACCGCAGCCGCCGGCGCGGCCACCCTGACCGGTCTGGCCGGCGCCACCGAGGCCGAGGCGAAGGCCAAGCCGACGTCCGGCACCGTGGCGGACGTCAAGCACGTGGTGATCCTGATGCAGGAGAACCGCTCCTTCGACCACTACTTCGGCACCCTGAGCGGCGTCCGCGGCTTCGCCGACAAGCAGGCCCTCCAGTTCCCCGACGGCGGCAACGTCTTCCGCCAACCCGACGCAGGCCGCTCCGACGGCGGCGTCATGCTCCCCTACCGCATGGACACCACCAAGTACAACGCCCAGAACGCCGGCGGCCTCGCCCACGACTGGGCCACCGGCCACCAAGCCATCAACAACGGCGCCATGAACAAATGGATCGCCGCCAAGGGCGAACGCGCCATGGGCTACTTCACCCGCGAAGACATCCCCTACCAGTACGCCCTCGCCGACGCCTTCACCCTCTGCGACGCCTACTTCTGCTCCCTCGCCGGACCCACCGACCCCAACCGCCTCTACCTCTGGACCGGCACCAGCGGCCCCGGCCGCGACGGCACCACCGGCCCCTGGATCGACAACACCCCCGTCACCGACAACCCCGTCGCCGACTGGACCACCTACGCCGAACGCCTCCAGAACGCCGGCGTCACCTGGCGCGTCTACCACAACCCCAGCAAGGACGACCGCACCGGCGACTACGACGACAACGCCCTCTCCTACTTCAAACAGTTCCACAACTACCCCACCACCGACCCGCGCTACATCAACGCCATGACCAAGTTCGACCCCACCGCCTTCGACCAGCACTGCAAGGACGGCACCCTCCCCACCGTCTCCTGGCTCGTCGC
>NZ_JBXQQB010000047.1:0-35398 GCF_057220535.1 Kitasatospora sp. NEAU-CNBT7
GCCGCACGGGCGGGTCGGGTCAGGTGGTGGCCGGTGGGGCCGGGGGGCCGAGTAGGCGGTTGACGAGGGTTTCGGGGTAGCCGGTGGCCGGGGGGTCGATGCCGAAGATGACGCGGACGTAGAACGGGGCGAGGAGCTGGTCGAAGATGTCCTCCAGGGGCGGGGGGTGTTCGCCGCGGGCGGTGGCCCGCTCGCGGATGCTTTCGATGGAGCGCACGCGGCGCCGGAACTGCTCACCGCGGTCGCTCTGTGCGTCGGGGTTGGTGGGCATGGAGAGGGCGACGGCGCGGATGAGGACGCGGCCCTCGGGGGTGCGGATGCTGTCGACGCTGGCCCGGGCCCAGGCGGTGAGGTCGCCGCGCAGGCTGCCGGTGTCGAGCAGGGGTGAGGTGCGCTCGAGGCGGGTGGTGACGACGTCGGCGAGCAGGGCCTCCCGGCTGCCCCAACGCCGGTAGACGACCGTGTGGTTGACGCCGGCGCGTTGCGCGATGGCCGGGATGGTGGGTTCGGCCCCGTCGGGCTCGGAGAGCAGGTCGATGACGGCCTGGTGGACGGCCGCGCGGACCTGTTCGGGGCTCCTGCGGATGCGTTCGGTGGGTTGTTTCGTGGTCACCCTCCCATCGTAAGCACAGATGTTTGCTTCTCGCGCCCGGAGGGTCTACAGTTCCCACCACAAGCACAGATCAGTGCTTAACCGATCCAGGGAGACCCCCATGAAGCAGCTGCTGTTCCCCAACAACATCCAGTTCTGGTACGAGACCCTCCGCTCCATGAGCCACATCGCCTACGGCGGCGCCGACTTCGGCGAGGTCGTCGCCACCGGCGAACGCATCACCGAAGGCGACTACGACAGCTGGTACACCGAGTGGACCGCCACCGCCGACCGCGTCCGCACCGAGGCCGACAAGGCCCTCAAGGCCGGCCACCGCATCAGCGCCCGCGACGGCTACCTGCGCGCCTCCAACTACTACCGCTCCGCCGAGTTCTTCCTGCACGGCCACCCCTGCGACCCCCGCCACGACCACGCCTACGACCGCAGCGTCGCCTGCTTCCGCGCCGCCGCCGCCCTGTTCACCCCGGTCATCGAACCCGTCGCCATCCCCTACCAGGGCACCACCCTGCCCGGCTACCTCTACCGCGTCGACGACTCCGGCACCCCCCGCCCCACCCTCATCATGCACAACGGCTTCGACGGCACCGCCGAGGAGATGCACTTCTTCGGCGCCATGGCCGGCGTCGAACGCGGCTACACCGTCCTCGTCTTCGACGGCCCCGGCATGCCCGGCCCCCGCCACCACCAGGACATGGTCTTCCGCCCCGACTGGGAGAACGTCATCACCCCCGTCGTCGACTTCGCCGAGACCCTCCCCGACGTCGACAACAGCCGCATCGCCCTGGTCGGCATCAGCATGGGCGGCATCCTCGCCCCCCGCGCCGCCGCCTTCGAGCACCGCCTCGCCGCACTGATCGCCGTCGACGGCCTCTACGACCTCGGCGAGACCTCCGTGCGCAACATCCCCGGCACCCGCGAGGAGGCCGAACGCCTCCTGCGCGCCGAGTCCGCCCCCGAACTCGACGCCGCCATGGAGCAGATCATGACCAAGGACCCGATCGCCCGCTGGGCGATCAACCACGGCATGTACGTCATGGGCGTCGACACCCCCCGCGCCTTCAACGCCTCCTACCTCGACTACACCCTCGCCGACGGCATCGCCGAGCAGATCCAGTGCCCGACCCTGGTCTGCGACGCCGAGGACGACATGTTCTTCAAGGGCCAGCCCGAGCAGCTCTACGACCACCTCACCTGCCCGAAGACCCTGATGGTGTTCACCGCCGACGAGGGCGCCGGCGCCCACTGCCACCCCGGCGCCATGCGCCTGACCCAGGCCCGCATCTACGACTGGCTCGACGACACCTTCAACGTCAACACCAGTGCTGCCTGAACTACTTGGCGATCCAACACCGCGACGGGCCCGGTCCGCGGACTGTCCGTCGACCGACGAGAGCAGTGGGGAGACAGAAGTGCGTCTGATCGTCGGAATGACCGGAGCGACCGGCTCCGTCCTGGGAGCCCGGCTCCTGCAAGAACTGCACCGGCATCCCGGCGTGGAGACGCACCTGGTGCTGACCCGCTGGGCGCGGGCCACCGTCGAACTGGAGACCGGGATGAGCACCCGCGACGTCGCGGCGCTGGCCGACGTCGTCCACTCGCCCGACGACCAGGGGGCGTCCATCGCGTCCGGCTCGTTCCGCGCCGACGGGATGGTGATCGTCCCGTGCAGCATGAAGACGCTGGCCGGGATCCGCACCGGGTACGCCGACGGGCTGGTGGCCCGCGCCGCGGACGTCACGCTCAAGGAGCGCCGGAAGCTGGTCCTCGTCCCCCGGGAGACCCCGCTGAGCGAGATCCACCTGGACAACATGCTCGCCCTCGCCCGCATGGGCGCCGCCATCGTGCCGCCCATGCCCGCCTTCTACAACCACCCCGCCACCGTGGACGACATCGTCGACCACATCGTGGCGAGGATCTGCGACCAGTTCGGGATCGACTCCACCCGGGCCCGGCGCTGGGAGGGCATGCGGGCCGCCGCCACGCACCCGCGGGCCCTCCAGATGAACTGACGCACCAGGGAAAGGAACCACACCCATGAACCACCCCAAGGACCTCCGTGCGCACCTCGCCGCACTCGACGCCCTCGGCGACCTCAAGCGCGTGCGTCGCGAGGTCAGTTGGGACCTGGAAGCCGCGGCCATCACCCGGCTCTCCTACGAGCGCACCGCCCCCGCGCCGTTCTTCGAGAACGTCAGCGGCGCCGAGCCCGGCTTCCGGCTGATGGGCGCACCCGCCTCGCTGAGCTCCGCACCCGGCAGGCCGCTCGCCCGGGTCGCGCTCTCCCTCGGCCTGCCGCCGGACCTGACGGCCGCCCAGCTCGTGGACACGCTGGCGGCGACCCGGGACCTGCCGCCGGTACCGCCCAAGCTGGTGTCCCGCGACGAGGCCCCGTGCAAGCAGAACGTCCTCCTCGGCGAGGACGCGACGCTGGACCGCTTCCCGGTACCCCGGGTCCACGAGCAGGACGGCGGCCGGTACCTCAACACCTGGGGGATCATCGTCGCGCGCACCCCGGACGGCTCGTGGACCAACTGGTCGATAGCCCGCATCATGATGATCGACGGCAAGCGCATGACCGGCCTGGTCATCCCGCCCCAGCACATCGGCCTCATCTGGCAGGAATGGGTGAAGATCGGCAAGCCGATGCCCTACGCACTCGTCCAGGGCGGCGATCCGGCGATCCCCTTCGTCGGCGGCATCCCGCTCCCCGACGGTGTCGACGAGGCCGGCTTCATCGGCGCCCTGCACGGCGAGCCCGTCGAGGTCGTGAAGTGCGAGCTGTCGGACCTCGAGGTGCCCGCCGGTGCGGAGGTCGTCATCGAGGGCCACCTGTCGGTGGAACGCTCCGCCATCGAGGGGCCGTTCGGGGAGTTCGCCGGCTACGTCCCCGACGAGTCCTCCCACCAGCCCGTCTACACCGTCGAGTGCATCACCCACCGCGATGCCCCGATCTGGCCGATCGTCGCCGAGGGCCGTCCGGTGGACGAGTTCCACACCGTCACCGGGGTCGGCATCGCCGCCGACGTCCTGCAGGACCTGCGCACCGCCGGCCTGCCGGTCACCACGGCCTGGTCCCCGCTGCGCGCGGCCTCCCACTGGCTGGTGCTCACCGTCCCGGCGAACTGGCGCGAACTCCTCCCGGACACCGACTCCCAGGAGTTCGTCCACCGCATCGGCGAGGTCATGGCCGGGGGATCCCGGACCGGGAGGCTCCACGCCAAGGTGTTCGTCCTCGACGACGACATCGACCCCGCCGATGACGCCGACCTGATGTGGGCCCTGGCCACCCGCATCCACCCCACCGACCGGGCCGAGACGTGGAACGGCCCGATCCACCCCCTGATGACCTGCTACCACCACGACGAGCGCGCCACCATGACCGGCCCGGTCGTCCTCCACGACGGACTCCAGCCCGCCCCCGGCCAGGGCCGGATGCCGCACAGCTCGTTCGCCGAGGCCTACCCGGCCCGCATCCGCCGGCTCGTCCTCGACCACTGGGACGAGGACTGAGGAAGCCGGTGGGAGACGTGCCCGAACCGGCGAACGCCGATGACCGCGCGCCTCGGGAACGGCGGGACCGAGCCACCAGCAGCTCTCTCCCGCCGTTCCCGCACCCGGGCGCCGACGTCGATTCCTGGCCGGTGGATCGCCTGTACCTGCTCGCCGGTACCCGTTCGGCGTGCTCGGGAGCGTGGCGGCCGCAGTCGCGCCGGCGGCGCTCAGACGGCAGCCGGGACCCCGAGCTCGGCCAGCAGGCCGCGGATGCGCTGCTCGATCCGGTCGCGGATCGGCCGGACGGCGTCCACACCCTGGCCGGCCGGGTCGTCCAGCTGCCAGTCGAGGTAGCGCTTGCCGGGGAAGTACGGGCAGGCGTCGCCGCAGCCCATGGTGATCACCACGTCGGAGGCCTGCACCGCCTCGACGGTGAGCACCTTCGGCACCTCGGCCGAGACGTCGATGCCGACCTCGCGCATCGCCTCCACCACGGCCGGGTTGACCGTGGCGGCGGGGGCGGAACCGGCCGAGCGGACCTCCACCCGGTCCTGCCCGAGGTGGGTGAGGAAGGCGGCGGCCATCTGGGACCGGCCCGCGTTGTGCACGCAGACGAACAGGACGGACGGGACGGCGGGAGTGTTCACGGCGGGATGCTTCCTCGGTCGGGACGGCACATGACGGCCGTGTCGGGACGGCCGGGTCGGGACGGGAGAGGCGGGCGGGGGCCGGTCAGCGGCCCGCGGTGGCGGCTCGGTGCTCGCCGTGCGGAACGACGATGTCCGCCGGAGCGGGCACGGGACGGCCGAACAGTACGGCGACCAGGACGAGGCCGGCGGCCAGGCCGGCCAGTTGGGCGGCGACGAACGGCAGGACCGAGGCGGGGGCGATGCCGGCGAAGCTGTCGGTGAAGGCCCGGCCGATCGTGACAGCCGGGTTGGCGAAGCTGGTGGAGGAGGTGAACCAGTACGCCGCGCCGATGTAAGAGGCCACCGCGACCGGCGCGAAGTGCGCCCGCCCGGTCCGCGTCAGGCCGAAGATCAGCAGGACCAGGCCGGCGGTCGCCACGACCTCGCCCAGCCACAGGTGCGGGGCCGCCCGGTCATGGGACGACCATTGGACGAGTGGTCGCGCGAACATCGCGTCCGCCAGCACCGCGCCGCCGATCGCCCCCGCGACCTGCGCCGGCAGGTAGGCGGCGGCCTCGCGCAGGGTCGGGCCGCTGCCGTCCCGGCGCCCGGTCCACCACGCCGCCAGGGTCACGACCGGGTTGAACTGGGCGCCGGAGACCGGGCCGAGCAGGACGATCAGCACACCGAGACCGAACACGGTCGCGAGCGAGTCGGCGAGCAGCTGCACGCCGACGTCCTTCGACAACTCGGTCGCCTGGATGCCGGAGCCGACCACGACCGCGACCAGCGCTCCGGTGCCGACGAACTCGACCGCCGTCCGCCGGCCCAGGGGCGCCATCGGTCTCATCCCGTACTCCCCGTGGTGGCCGCGGCAGCCCCGGTCGGAGCCTGGAGCAGGGCGGACAGCCTGGCCAGAGCGGCAGGCAGGACCCAGTAGTAGACCCAGGTCCCGCGGCGCTCGGAGCCGACCAGGCCGGCCTCGCGCAGCACCTTCAGGTGGTGGGAGATGGTCGGCTGGGAGACGTCGAAGGGGCCGGTCAGGTCGCAGACGCAGGCCTCGCCGCCCTCGTGGGAGGCGATCAGTGACAGCAGCCGCAGCCGGACCGGGTCCGAGAGGGCCTTGAACATCCGTGCCAGGTCGACGGCGGCCACCTCGCCCAGCGGCTCGCGGACCAGCGGCGAGCAGCACACCGCGGCGTCGTCCTGCCCGAGGACGACCAGCTCAGATTTCGACATGCATCTATATTGACAGTCATCCAAGTCGGGAGCAAGCTCGCTGTATCGACAGATGTCGAAACAGAATCCCGGACCCGAGGAGAACGCCATGTCCCGCGTTCAGCTCGCCCTGCGCGTCGCCGACCTCGAAGGCTCCGTCGCCTTCTACTCCAGGCTCTTCGACACCGAACCGGCCGAACTCCGCCCCGGCTACGCGAACTTCGCCATCACCGAACCCCCGCTCAAGCTCGTGCTCGTCGAGGGCGAGGCCGGCGAGCCCACCCGCCTCGACCACCTCGGCGTCGAGGTCGAGACCGCCGGGCAGGTATCCGCCGCTGCCGTCCGCCTCCAGGACGCGGGCCTCGCCACCTCCCCGGAGAACGACACCACCTGCTGCTCCGCACGGCAGGACAAGGTCCGGGTGGCCGGCCCCGGCCGGGAACCCTGGGAGGTCCACGTCGTCAAGGCCGACGCCGAGGCCCCGGGCAAGGCCCCCGCTGCACCCGCCACCTGCTGCGCCCTCGACGAGCAGGCGGCCGACCCCACCCGCCAGGCTGCCACCGACTGCGACTGCGACTGCGCCTGCTGACAGCACGGTCGTGACGGCCGCGCCGATGACGCCGAAGTGGTCCGGGGGGAGCCTCCGCCCGGGGTCTCCGCCGGCGACCTCCGCGGGAGGCCCGGGCGGGTCAGCTCTCGTGCGGTGGGGCGGCGGCGAGGAGTTCGCGCTTCACGTGGTCGTAGTCGGCCCGGGCCTGCGGGTCGCCGCGATGGTAGTCGGTCCAGAAGCCGGGGCGCTGCCAGCGGGCATCGGCGAGGCGGGTGCGGCCACCGGCGATGGCCAGGGTCCAGCCGGGCGGTATCCCGGTGTCCACCGTCTCGAAGGAGACGGGGTCCCATTCCAGTCCGGGGTCCGGTGAGTCGGGGCCGAGCACCCGGATGTAGCACTGGTCGTCGTCGGTGACCAGCTCCAGAACCGGGTAGACACCACCCACCCGGATCCCGCCGAACTCCGCGACGGGGTGGTCGCCGTCGGGATGGATGATCTCCAAGCATCTGACTCTCATGCGTGGCAGTATCGCCCGGCCCGGCCCGGCCCGGCCCGGCCCGGCCGACAGCCGCCGCCGCGGACCGAACCCGCCGGAACGGGACGGGATGGGACGGGACAACTGTGCTGGTACCGCCGGTGGTTGAGCCCGGATGCCGCCGGCTCACCAACGGGACCTCCGCTGTGCTCCCTCGCCCGACCGCCCGGGTCCGGGCCGAGCAGCTACGGCGGCAACACCCCGACGACACCCCCGGGCGGTCACCCGGACGGCGGTGCCCGGATTGACGCCCCCACCGGCCGGACCGAGGCTGGCAGATGGCGAAATCCACCGGACCGAAATCCATCGGACGGCGAGCCGGATCGAAGCCGCGGCGGGACCACCCCGCGCCGGGTACCCGACCCACCGGACCCACCGGACCCACTTGACCCACCGGACCGGCGGCCGGACCACAAGTGGGGGACACGAGCCGGTGCGGCGGGGCCCAGCCGTCGCGGACCGAGAGGAAGCGGCGTCGGCGATGTCGGACGAACAGGCCGGACGGATCGCGAAGTTCATCGAGCCGCTGCGGGTGCAGCCGGGTACGCGGGTGGATCTCGCCCGTGACTTCGACCCCCGCTACAAGGCGCGGATGAAGAAGCGGGACGGAGCCGGGCTGCTGCATTCCGGCGTCGGACTGCTCGCCGAGTACCAGGCGAGGCTGGCCGCCCAGGACACCTTCGGCGTACTGCTCTGCCTCCAGGCGATCGACGCGGGCGGGAAGGACGGGACGATCCGCCACGTGATGAGCGGGGTCAACCCCCAGGGCGTGCACGTCAGCAGCTTCAAGGTGCCCTCGGCGGAGGAGCTCGACCACGACTACCTGTGGCGCTACGCCTCGCGCCTGCCGGCCCGCGGGGACATCGCGATCTTCAACCGGTCGCACTACGAGGAGGTCCTCGTGGTGCGGGTGCATCCCGAGAACCTCGACCGCCAGCGGCTGCCCCGGGAGGCGAGGGGGCCCGATGTCTGGGCGCGCCGCTACCGGGAGATCAACGACTGGGAACGCTATCTCTGCGACAACGGGTTCAGGGTCGTGAAGGTCTTCCTCAACCTCTCCGAGGAGGAGCAGCGCACCCGCTTCCTGAAGCGGATCGACCTGCCGGAGAAGAACTGGAAGTTCTCGGCGGTGGACCTCCGCGAGCGCGAGCGGTGGGACGACTACCAGGACGCCTTCTCCGAGATGCTCTCGGCCACGAGCACCCCGTGGGCGCCCTGGTACGTGGTGCCGGCCGACCGCAAGTGGTTCGCGCGGATCTGCGCCGCCGCGGTGCTCGCCCACACGCTGATGGAGATCGACCCCCGGTACCCGACCGTCGGGAAGAAGGCCCGCAAGGAACTGCGGGCCGCCAAGCAGCTGCTGGAGCGTGAGGCCCCCGAGGGCGCCGCCCGCGACCCGTACGCGGACGGGCACCGTGGCTGACCGCCGCAGGGGCGGACCCACCGGGAGGAACGGAACCGTCCCCGCGGTCGGGCGGATCATCCGGTCCGGGGCGCGGCAGGCCGTCCGACGCCGGCGGCCGGTGCCCTGACACGCGTCGGCGGTGCCCTGACGCGCGCCGCCGGCGGGCGACGGGCGGCGCGCGGGGTGGCAGTTCGGCCGCGCGGGCCGGGTTTCCCGCAGGTCAGGCACCTGCTCGGTGCTCCGTCAGGTGGCGTAATGCCGCGGCAACGATAAACCCGCCGGTACGGCCCTAGGGTTCAGGTCGAACCAGCCGCCGACGCCCGGAGCAGCGCCGATGACCAGCGAGAACACCGTCCGTCCCGGCGCCCGGAGACTGCGGGCCGACCGGGCCAGGCAGGTGGCGGACGTGCTGCGGCAGCAGGTCCTGAGCGAGGTGTTCGGCCGCGGTCAGCTGCCCCACGAGGAGCAGCTGGCGGAGGAGTTCGGTGCGTCCCGCAACACCATCCGGGAGGCGCTGGACCTGCTGCGCGGCGAGGGACTGGTCCGCCGGGTGCCCGGTTCGGGGACGCTGGTGGTGGCGGACAAGGTGCCGCACGGGCTGAACCGGCTGCAGGGCCTCGCCGAGACCCTGCACGAGCACGGCGAGGTGACCAACGAGGTCCGCTCGTTCGGCCCGGTCCGCGCACCGGGCCCGGTGGCCCGCCGGTTCGGCCTGCCGGAGGGCGCGGACGTGGTGTACGTGGAGCGGCTGCGGCGGCTGAACGGGCTGCCGCTCTCGCTCGACCTGACCTACCTGGTCCCCGACATCTGTGCCGGGCTGGACGCCGCCGACCTGGTCCACCAGGACGTCTTCCGGCTGATCGAGGAGGTCGCCGGCCTGCCGCTCGGCCGGGCCGACATCACCCTGGAGGCGGTCAACGCCGACCCGCACTCCGCCACCGTGCTGGAGGTCCCGCGCGGCGCCGCCCTGCTGATGCTGGAACGGCTCACCACCCTGGCCGACGGCCGCCCCGTCGACCTCGAGTACATCCGCTTCCGCGGCGACCGGATCACCATGCAGGGCCGGCTGCTGCGCGACCTGACCTGAGGGACCACGCCCATGGCGCTCGCCGACCACCGCACCGACGTCCCCGTGACCATCGACGCCTCGCTGTGCATCGACGGCTGCACGCTCTGCGTCGAGATGTGCCCGCTGGACTCGCTGGCCATCGACCCGGACACCGACAAGGCCTACATGCACGTGGACGAGTGCTGGTACTGCGGCCCGTGCGCCGCCCGCTGCCCCACCGGCGCGGTCACCGTCAACATGCCCTACCTGCTGCGCTGAGGACTCATCAGATGACCCGGACCACCCGGACCACCCGGACACCCCTGACCACCCGAATACCCCTGCCCGCGCGGACCACCCGGACACCCGCGACCACCAGGCCGCTCGGCGCGCTGCTCGCCGCCGCCGCCCTGACCGCCGCCACCGCCTGCACCTCCGCGAGCGCCTCCGGCGACACCGTCGAGGTGGTCGTCGGCTACCAGTCCAAGACCATCAACACCGTCACCGCCGGCACCCTGCTGCGGGCCCAGGGCTACTTCGAGCAGCGCCTCGCCGAACGCGGCCGGCAGGACGGCCGGCACTACAAGGTCACCTGGCAGGACTACGACTCCGGGGCCCCGATCACCGCGCAGATGCTCGCCGAGAAGATCGACATCGGCTCGATGGGCGACTACCCGCTGCTGATCAACGGCTCCCGCGCCCAGGAGGCCGGCGGTCCCGGCACCCGGCTGGTCTCGGTGACCGGATACAACCTGCTCGGCGCGCTCAACGGCGTCGTGGTGCCGAACTCCTCGCCCGCGCACACCCTGGCCGACCTCAAGGGCCGCAAGGTCTCCACCTCGGTCGGCTCGGCCGCCGACGGCACCCTGATCCAGGCGCTCGCCAAGGCCGGGGTCGCGGAGGGCGAGATCCAGAAGCAGAACCAGCAGCCCGCCGTCGGCGCCTCCGCGCTCAAGGCCGGCAGCGTCGACGCGCTGGCCCAGTTCGTCGCCTGGCCCGGTGCGGTGGTCTTCGCCGGCGACGGCCGGCTGCTGTACGACGGCGCCGCACTGGGCCGCCCCACCCTGCACGGGGTGGTGACCCGGCAGGCGTACGGCAGCGCGCACCCCGAGGTCGTCCAGGACTTCCTGCGCGCCCAGGCGGACGCCACCCGGTTCCTCGCCGAGCACCCGCTGGACGCCAGCCGCAAGGTCGCCGGGGCGACCGGCCTGGCACCCGAGGTGGTCCACCTCTACAACGGCCCCGGCGGCATCGCCACCTTCGCCACCCCGCTGGACCCCGCCCTGCTCGACGCGCTGCGCCAGGACGTCCCGTTCCTGAAGTCCGTCGGCGTGCTGAAGGCACTCGACCTGGACCGTTTCGTCGACCCCTCGTACCAGGCGCAGGCCGCGCTGCCGGCCGTCGAACCCGCCCGGATCACCGGGACCGACCCGGTCTGCGGCCGCCCGGTGCAGGACCCGAAGCTCGCCGGCGAGATCTGGTACGACGGCGAGGACACCACGCGGCCCGCCGCCGACCCCGGCTGCCTGCTGCGCGCGCTCAGGGCCGCCGGCGCCGCCGGGCCCGCCGGGAAGAAGGTCCGCGCCGCGTACGTACCGGACGCCGCGACCGGGACCCGCTGGTTCGCCGACAAGGACCGGTGGGTGCAGGACGGCCCCGCCCTGCTGCCGTTCACCACCGAGGACGGCGCCGGGGCCTACCTGGCGGCCCACCCGGGCGCCCGGCAGCTGACGTACCGGGAAGCGCTGGCCGCGTCATGACCCTGCGGCGGCGGCTGGTGCGGGTGGCCGCACTGGCCGGGTTCCTCGGACTGTGGCAGCTGCTCACCTCGCAGCGGGTCCGGTGGTGGGTGCGCTTCGACCACCTGCCGACCGCCACCCAGGTCGCCCAGGTGTTCTGGCAGCAGCTCGGGACCGGCCCGTACTGGCAGGACCTGGCGGACAGCCTGCGGCGGATCGGCAGCGGGTTCCTGCTGGCGGCCGTCCTCGGCGTGGCCGTCGGGACACTGACCGCCCGCTCGCGGACGGCGGCCGACCTGCTCGGGCCGGTGCTGGAACTGATCCGCCCGATCCCGGCGATCGCCCTGGTACCGGTGGCCATCATGCTCTTCCCGGAGAACGAGCAGGGGATCGTGTTCATCACCTTCGTCGCGGCCTTCTTCCCGGTGACGGTCGCCACCCGGCACGCCGTCCGGGCGGTACCCCCGCTCTGGGAGGAGGCCGTCCGCACGCTCGGCGGCGGACGCGGCCGGGTGCTGTGGAGCGTCGTCCTGCCGGCCGCCCTGCCCGGCGTGGCCGGCGGCCTGTCGGTGGGCATCGGCGTCGCCTGGATCTGCGTGATCTCCGCCGAGATGGTCTCCGGGCAGTTCGGCGTCGGCTACCGGACCTGGTCGGCGTACACCGTGCTGGACTACCCCGGCGTCTTCGTCGGGATGGCCACCATCGGGCTGCTCGGCCGGGCCACCTCCGGCGCCGTCGAACTGCTCGGCCGCCGGCTGACGGTCTGGCTGCCGCCGCCCGGCCCGCGGACCCGCACCGACCCCGGACCCGACCGGCCGGCCACCCGGCCCGAACCCGTGGAGGCGGGCGTATGACCGTACGGCTGACGGCGCGCGGACTGAGCGTCGGACACCCCGGACGGCCGGTGCTCGGCGGCGTCGACCTGGACATCGGGCCGGGGGAGGTGCTGACGGTGGTCGGCGCCTCCGGCGGCGGCAAGTCCACCCTGCTGCGGACCCTCGCCGGCCTGCTGCCACCCACCGGCGGCGACCTGCTGGCCGACGGCCGGCCGCTGCGCGGCCCCGGCGCGGACCGGGCGCTGGTCTTCCAGGACGACGCCCTGCTGCCCTGGCGGACCGTCCGCCGCAACATCGAACTCCCGCTCACCATCAGGGGAGTGCCCCGCACGGGACGGCGGGCACCGGTGGACGGCTGGATCGCCCGGGTCGGGCTCGCCGGACTGGAGCGACGGCTGCCGCGCGAACTCTCCGGCGGCCAGCGCCAGCGCGTCCAGCTGGCCCGTGCGCTGGTCGGCGCACCCCGGGCGGTCCTGATGGACGAGCCGTTCGGCGCACTCGACCCGCAGACCCGCGCCGCGATGCAGCAACTCCTGCTCACCGTCCGGGAGCAGGAACGCTGCACCGTCGTGTTCGTCACCCACGACGTCGACGAGGCCCTGCTGCTCGGCGACCGGGTCGCCGTCCTCGGCGGCGGGACCCTGACGGCCGTCCACGAGGTACCGCACCCCCGCGACCCCGCCGCCCGCGACCAGCCGTCCGTCCTGGCGCTGCGCACCCGGATCCTCGCCCAACTGTAGCCACCGGCAATCCCGTTCACCCCTTCCGAGAGGATTCACCGGTATGGAGATCCCCGACCTCGCCGCAGCGCGACGGCTCGGCTGCGACGTCCTCGTGGTCGGCGGCGGCACCGCCGGGTCGATGGCCGCGATCAGCGCGGCGGAGGCCGGCGCCGACGTCCTGCTGCTGGAGAAGGCCCACGTCCGGCACTCCGGCGCGCTCGCCATGGGCATGGACGGCGTGAACAACGCCGTCATCCCGGGCCGCGCCGACCCGGACGACTACGTCGCCGAGATCACCCGCGCCAACGACGGCATCGTCGACCAGCGCACCGTCCGGCAGACCGCCACCCGCGGCTTCGCCATGGTGCAGCGGCTGGAGCGGTACGGCGTGAAGTTCGAGAAGGACGCCGCCGGCGAGTACCAGGTCCGCCAGGTGCACCGCTCCGGCAGCTACGTGCTGCCGATGCCGGAGGGCAAGGACGTCAAGAAGGTGCTGTACCGGGTGCTGCGCCGGCGCCACCTGCGCGAACGGATCACCATCGAGAACCGGGTGATGCCGGTCCGGGTGCTCACCGCCGGCGGCCGGGCCGTCGGCGCGGCCGGATTCGACACCCGCAGCGGGGAGTTCGTCACCGTCGAGGCCGGCGCGGTGGTGCTCGCCACCGGCCCGTGCGGGCGGCTCGGACTGCCCGCCAGCGGCTACCTCTACGGCACCTACGAGAACCCGACCAACGCCGGCGACGGCTACGCGATGGCGTACCACGCGGGCGCCGAACTCAGCGGCATCGAGTGCTTCCAGATCAACCCGCTGATCAAGGACTACAACGGCCCGGCCTGCGCCTACGTCGCCAACCCGTTCGGCGGCTACCAGGTCAACCGGCACGGCGAGCGCTTCGTCGACTCCGACTACTGGTCCGGGCAGATGATGGCCGAGTTCGCCGCCGAACTGGCCTCCGACCGCGGCCCGGTGTACCTGCGGACCACCCACCTGCCCGAGGAGACCATCAGCGCCCTCGAATCGATCCTGCACACCACCGAACGCCCCAGCCGCGGAACCTTCCACGCCAACCGCGGCCACGACTACCGCACCCACGACATCGAGATGCACATCTCCGAGATCGGCCTGTGCGGCGGACACTCGGCCAGCGGCGTCTGGGTGGACGAGAACGCCGCCACCACCGTCCCCGGCCTGTACGCCGCCGGAGACCTCGCCTGCGTCCCGCACAACTACATGATCGGCGCCTTCGTCTTCGGCGACCTGGCCGGCACCCACGCCGCCACCGACCGGCCGCCCGCCCGCGCCGCCCTCCCCGAGGACCAGATCGCCGCCGCCCACGAACTGATCTACCGTCCGCTGCGCCACCCCGACGGACCCCCGCAGCCCCAGGTCGAGTACAAGCTGCGGCGCTTCGTCAACGACTACGTCGCGCCGCCGAAGACCGGCGCCCGGCTGACCGTGGCCCTCGACCACTTCGAGCGGATGCGCGGCGAGATCGCCGCGATCGGCGCCCGGACCCCGCACGAGCTGATGCGCGCGGTCGAGGTGGACTTCATCCGCGACTGCGCCGAAATGGCCGCCCGTTCCTCCCTGGCCCGCACCGAGAGCCGCTGGGGCCGCTACCACGAACGCGTCGACCACCCCGAGCGGGACGACCGCCGCTGGTTCAGCCACCTCAACCTGCGCAAGGACGCCGACGGCGCAATGGAATTCCTCACCCGCCCGGTCGCCCCCTACCTGGTCCCGGTCGACGGCCTGGAGCCCCCCGACCTCCCGGTGACCGTACTCGGCACCCTCCAGCCGCCCCCCGTCGGCCGCACCGGCGCCACCCCGACCGCCCGGCCGACCGAGCGGCCCGCCACCGCACCCGCCTCCCCCCGGCTGCTCGAACTCCTCGAACTCGCCGACCAGCAGCCCGCCCTGGAGCGGCTGGCCGCCTACCTGCACGACCCGGCCCCCGAGGTCCGGCGGACCGCCGTGGCCGTGCTCACCGAGGCCGCGCCGCCCGGAACCGGCGCGGCGCTCGCCGCCGCCCTCCACGACACCGACCGGCAGGTGCGGGCCGCCGCCGTCGCGGGACTCCGCGAACTCGCCGAGGTACTGGACGGCTCCCTCGGCGCCCCCCTCACGCACGCCGCCACCTCACCCGACCCGGCGGTACGGGCGGGCGCGCTGGACCTGTCCCGCGCCCTGCGGACCGGATCGCCCGCCCTGTTCGCCGCCGCCCTCGCCGACACCGAGATCCCGGTCCGGCTGCAGGCCGTCCGCGGGCTGGTCGCGCTGGGCGCCGCCACCGCCCTCGCAGCAGCCGCCGCGGACCCGGCCCGCGAGGTCCGGGTCGCGGTCGGCGAAGGCCTCGGCACCATCGGCGACCCCACCACCGCACCCGCGCTGGTCCTGCTCGCCGGGGACGGGGACCCGCTGGTGCGCGCCGCCGCGCTCACCGGCGCGGCCGGGATCGGCTGCCCGCCGGAACTCGCCGCCCGGGCCGCCGCCCCGGACCCGGCGTGGCAGGTCCGCAAGGCCTCCGCCGCCGCCCTCGCCGCCGCCGGGCTGCTCCCGCCGCTGCGCACCCTGCTCGACGACACCGGCGCCGACGTCCGCAAGGCCGCCGTCCGCGCCCTCGCCGCCTTCGCCGCCGACCCGGACACCGCCGCCGGCCTGCGCGAACGGCTCGCCGACGCGGACGCCGACGTCCGCGCCTACGCCCGGCTCGCACTCAAGGGAGTGAGCGAGCGTCAGGACGGATCGCGCGGCCCGGCCCCCCGGATGCGGACCCCCGGGGGGTAGCCCCACCGGGGGCCGGGGGCCGGGGGACAGCGGGATCGCCCCGGACCGCGCACCGGCCGCGCCGCCAACGTCGCGATCACCGTCCAGCCCGCCGACGAGGCGGGCCTGAAGCACCTCACGGCGGTGGTGGACCGGGCCCTGTGCGCGTGACCCGCGCCCACCGGCGGTGGTAGGACGGTCATGCCGGGCGGGCCGCCCGGGGACGAGGAAGCGGGACCGGATGTTCATCGAGGTACTGACCCACCGCCACGCGGGAGCCCACCGGCGCGCCCTGACCGGCGAGTTGATCGCCGTCCACGAGGAGCTGAACCACCTCCTGGCGCGCACCAAGGGGAGGCTGGCCAGGGATGTGTGGGCCGACAGCGCCGCCGAGCTCGACCGGTGTACGAGCCTCTACCGAAGCGCATGGGCACGCTTCGCCACGGCGGTCGGCAACGACTACCCGAAGGACTCGGTCACCCCGCCCCCACCCTCGCTGGGCCCCGAGACGACACAGGCCTTCCAGGCAGCACTGGACGGGCTCCGGGCCGCGCTCGGCACCATGCGAACGGAGGCCCGCCGGCTCGGCCAGGAGAGCTGGGTGCGCTGAACGCATCGGTGGACGCCTACGTGGGGCCGCCCGGCGCCCGGGGCCGCCTCGTCACCGCCGTCCGTCTCGCCATCGGAACGGCACAGCTCGGTCTCGACCGTCTCACCGAGGCCCGCCGATCCGTCGACTCCGCCCTGGCCGACTGCCGGGCGGGGCTGGGTCCCTACCATCACCGGATGCTGGAGGCCGGAACCCTGGACGGCAGGGTCCTCGCCGGCCAGGGCAGCACCGCCAAGGCGGGCGACGTGCTCACCCGCAACGAGCAGCCTGGCTGGAGCACTTCGGCGCGGACCACCCGCACATCCGGGCCGCAGAAGGCGCCCTGGCAGCCATCGGCCGGTCTGTGTCCGCCCCCGGTCAACGGCCACCTGCCGGTCCGGGTGCGCAACCTGGCGTACCGGCTGGTGCTCCTGCAGCGGCCGGACGAGCCGGCGCTGATGCGGGAGGCCGCCCTGAGCCTCGAGCTGTTCGGTCCGGACCGGGACGACATCGCGGCGGACCTCGGGCGGCGGGCCGACGACCTGGACGGGCGCCGCAGCGACCGGCGGGAAGGGCCCGGCCACGCCGTACCACCCGCATGATCAACCCGTTGTGGTGGCGTCCGGAACCGACCACCTAGGCTGGCGGTGCTGGTGGGGCGCACGGTCCCACCCGTGGGAACCACCGAAGGGACCACCAGATGCCGGCCGACTCCGCCGCCACCGACTCCGCCGCCACCCCCGGGGCCGCAGGCCCCGGGATCGGACGGTTCGGGCTGGGGACGGCCGCCGTCGGGCGTCCCGGGTACATCACGCTCGGCCGCGACCTCGACCTGCCGTCCGATCGCAGCGTCCAGGCGATGCGCGAGCGGACCCACGCGCTGCTGGACGCCGCCTTCGCCGCGGGCGTGCGGTACTTCGACACGGCCCGCTCCTACGGCCGGGCCGAGGAGTTCGTCGCGGAGTGGCTGGCCACCCGGCTCGCCCCGAACCTGACGGTCGGCAGCAAGTGGGGCTACACCTACACCGCCGGCTGGCAGGCCACCGGCGTGCCCGTGCACGAGGTCAAGGAGCACTCCACGGCGGTGTTCGACCGCCAGATCGCCCGGAGCAGGTCGCTGCTGGGCACGTCCCTGGACGTGTACCTGGTGCACTCGGTGACGCCTGACAGCCCCGCCCTCACCGACCCCGCGCTGCACGGACGGCTCGCCGCGCTGGCCGCCGAGGGCGTCCGGGTGGGCCTGTCCACCAGCGGACCGGCCCAGGCCGACACCGTCCGCGCGGCGCTGGAGGTGACGGTCGACGGACGGCCGCTGTTCGCCGCCGTCCAGAGCACCTGGAACGTCCTGGAGACCTCCGCCGGCGCGGCGCTGGCCGAGGCGCACGCCGCCGGCTGGCTGGTCGTGGTGAAGGAGGGCATGGCCAACGGCCGCCTCGCCGACCGCAACGCCACCGGCCCCGACACCGGGGCGCTGCGCGCCTGCGCCGCCCGTACCGGCGCGGCCTGCGACGCCGTCGCGCTTGCGGCGGTCGCCGCCCAGCCGTGGGCGGACATCGTCCTCAGCGGCGCCGCGACCATCGACCAGCTCACCTCCAACCTCGCCGCCGCGCACCTCCCGCTCACCCCGGAGGACCTGGCCGCACTGTCCGCCCTCGCCGAACCCGCCGAGGCGTACTGGCGCACCCGGTCCGCCCTGCCCTGGGCCTGACCCTGGACCTGAGGGTCAGGTGGTGCGGCGCAGCGCGCCCGGCGCGCGCAGGTCGGCCAGGGTCGGGTAGCCGTCCACGGCCATGATCAGGTCGGCCTCGGCCAGCAGGGTGCGCAGCACGTGGACGATGCCGTCCTCGCCGCCGATCGCGAGGCCGTAGGCGTACGGGCGTCCGACGCCGACGGCGGTGGCGCCGAGGGCGAGGGCCTTGACCACGTCGGCGCCGGAGCGGACCCCGGAGTCGAAGAGGACGGGCAGGCCGTCGGCGGCCTCGACCACGCCGGGCAGTGCGTCGAGGGCGGCGAGGCCGCCGTTGGCCTGGCGGCCGCCGTGGTTGGAGCAGTAGACGGCGTCCGCGCCGCCGTCCTTGGCGCGGCGGGCGTCCTCGGGGTGGCAGATGCCCTTGAGGATGATCGGCAGGTCGGTGAGCGACCGCAGCCACGGCAGGTCGTCCCAGGTCAGCGCCTTGGCGAAGATCTGCGCCCACTCCAGTACGGCCGCCTGCGGGTCGTCCTCGGGTGCCTTGGCGAGGCGGGCGCGGAAGACCGGGTCGGAGGTGTAGTTGGCCAGGCAGTGTCCGCGCAGCTGGGGGAAGTTGGCCGTGGCCAGGTCGCGTGGGCGCCAGCCGGTGACCCAGGTGTCGAGGGTGACCACGATGCCCCGGAAGCCGACCGCCTGCGCGCGGTGGACCAGGCTCTCGGCCAGTGCCCGGTCGGTCGGTGTGTAGAGCTGGAAGAAGCCCGGGGTGTCGGCGAGTTCGCCCGCGACCTGTTCCAGCGGGTCGACGGTCAGGGTGGAGGCGACCATCGGTACGCCGGTGCGGGCCGCGGCCCGGGCGGTGGCGAGGTCGCCGTGGCCGTCCTGGGCGCACAGTCCGACCACCCCGACCGGGGCCAGGAACAGTGGTGAGGGCAGCCGCAGCCCGAACAGGTCCACCGACAGGTCGCGCCGGGCCGCGCCGACCATCATCCGGGGCACCAGTCCCCACCGCCCGAACGCGGCCACGTTGGCCCGCTGGGTGGACTCGTCGCCCGCCCCGCCCGCGACGTAGGACAGCACCGACGGCGGCATCGCCGCCCGCGCCCGCTCCTCCAGCTCCGCGAACACCATCGGCATCGTCGGCAGCACACCGGCGAGCCCGTTCAGGTAGATCTCGTTCTGGTAGTCGCCGTACTGCGCTCCGAACACCGGATCCATCGTGTGCCCCGCCTTCCGGAGGCCGCCCCGCCCCGGGACCCTCCCGGCCGGCGGCCCACCCCCCAACCGTGCCCACCGCCGGCCCTTCCCACCCCGCCGACGTTCCCGCCCCTTGGGGCCGTGACCCCGCCCGGCCCGGAACGGTTAGCCGCACGGGTACCACCGAAGCGTTACGAGCCGTTGGGCTGCCGGACCACTGGGCGTCCGACGGCGCGGACCCGTCGGGGGCTACGGTCTGCCGCACAGGAAGGTGGTCACATGCCGAAGGACGCACGAAGAGTGGCCGACTACGAGGTCTGGCACGGCGATTCACTGGTCGGGACCTTCTGGGACGTCCGGCGCGACCCGGCCGGGACGGCGTGCCGCTTCGTCCCCGGGCGCGGCTGGGACGGGGTGCGCCCGCTGTTCGCCGCCCAGGACGAGTGGCGCCAGCAGTCCTTCTGCGAGTCCATGGCCTGGGCGCCGACGGCGGTCCGCAGGCTCGGGGTCGAGCTGCGGCCGGTGGGCGGCGGCGCGTCGATCCGCCCGGGGATGATCTACATCGCCGACGGCCGGGCGAACTTCCGGGACTGACCGCGGGCGGCCGCCCGGCCACCTACCGGTTCGGCCGCCCGCCCGTCCGGTTACCGTCCGGCCGCCCGCCCGGCTATCCGTCGGCGGTGGGCCCGGTACGGGTCAGGTTGGCGCCGGTGGCCGGGTCGAAGACGTGGATCCGGTCGGTGTTGATCCACAGCTCCAGCGGGCTGCCCTCGCGGGCCAGGGTCTCGGGCCGCAGCCGGGCCACGATCCGGCGGCCCCGCAGACCGGTGTCGGCCCGCCCCGAGTCCGCGGCCAGCTCCGCCAGTCCGGCGGCGCCCGCGGACCCGGCCGCCTCCGGCCCGGCCGTCCCGGTCCCGGACTCCTCCGTGAAGTGGACGTAGACGTCGGACCCCACCGACTCCCGGACGTCCACGGTCGCGGTGCAGGTCGGCCCGGTGCGCCGGTCGTCGGCCAGGGCGGCGTCCTCGAAGTCCTCGGGGCGCAGGCCCACGATGAGCTCGCGGGGGGCGTTCTGCCGCTCCAGGACGCGCCGCAGCCGGTCGTCGACCGGGAGGTCGCCGAGCGAGGTGCGCAGCGCGCCCTGTTCGAGGGTGGCGCCGAGGAAGTTCATGCCGGGCGAGCCGATGAAGCCGGCCACGAAGAGGTTGACCGGTGCGTCGTACAGGTGCTGGGGCGTGCCGATCTGCTGGACCACGCCGCCGCGCATCACCACCACCCGGTCCCCGAGCGTCATCGCCTCGACCTGGTCGTGGGTGACGTAGACGGTGGTGGTGCCCAGCCGGCGCTGGAGGGCGGCGATCTGGGTGCGCATCTGGACGCGCAGTTTGGCGTCCAGGTTGGAGAGCGGCTCGTCCATCAGGAAGGCCTTGGGGTCGCGCACGATGGCCCGGCCCATGGCGACCCGCTGGCGCTGCCCGCCGGAGAGGTTGGCGGGCTTGCGGTCGAGGTGCTCGGTCAGGTCGAGGATCTGGGCCGCCTCCTCGACCTTGGCGGCGATGGTGGCCTTGTCGGCCTTGGCCAGCCGCAGGGCGAAGCCCATGTTGGCCCGGACCGTCATGTGCGGGTAGAGGGCGTAGCTCTGGAACACCATGGCGATGTCCCGGTCCTTGGGCGGGCGGTCGTTGACGACCCGGCCGCCGATCCGCAGGGTGCCCTCGGTGATGTCCTCCAGCCCGGCGATCATGTTGAGGGTGGTGGACTTGCCGCAGCCGGAGGGGCCGACCAGGATGACGAACTCGCCGTCGGCGATGGTGAGGTCGAACTCGCTGACGGCGAGGGCGCCGTCCGGGTAGCGCTTGGTGATGCCGTCGAGGACGATCTCGGCCACGGTCCGCCTTCCTGGCCCGCTCGGGTGGGCGGGCTCATCCCTTGACTGCGCCGGCGGTGAGGCCGGCGACGATGCGGCGCTGGAACAGCAGCACGAAGACCACGATCGGCACGGTGATCACCACGGCGGCCGCCGCGATCGAGCCGGTCGGCTGCTGGAACTGCGAACTGCCGGTGAAGAACGCGATCGCCGCCGGGACGGTGCGGGCGGCGGTGGTGGAGGTCAGCGAGATCGCGAACAGGAAGTCGTTCCAGCAGAAGATGAAGACCAGGATCCCGGTGGTGAAGACGCCGGGCGCCGCCAGCGGCGCGATCACCAGCCGGAACGCCTGCCAGGGGGTGGCGCCGTCCACCTTGGCCGCCTTCTCCAGGTCCCACGGGATCTCCCGGAAGAACGCGGAGAGGGTGTAGATGGCCAGCGGCAGCGAGAAGGTCATGTACGGGATGATCAGCCCGGCCCAGGTGTCGAAGATGCCGAGCGTCCGCTCGATCGTGAACAGCGGTGTGACCAGCGAGATCGGCGGGAACATCGCGATCAGCAGCGACATGCCGATCAGCAGCCGCTTCCCGGGGAAGCGCAGCCGGGCGACGGCGTACGCGGCCATCGTGCCGAGGACGACGGCGACGGTGGTCGCGATCACGGCGATGCCGATCGAGTTGACCAGCGCGCGGGTGAACTCCGAGGTCTGGAAGATGCCCCGGTAGTTGGCCCAGGTCCACCGGCGGGGGATGAAGTCGCCGTCGCCGAGCGTGCTCGGGTCCTTGAACGACAGGGCGACGATCCACCACACCGGGAAGAGCGCGTACAGCACCACGAGCAGGTCGACGACGGCCCAGCCGGTGAGGGTCCTGGTGCGCTGGGAGGTCATCGCCGCTCCGGTTCGCCGCCCGGCGCCGCGGCGCCGAAGATCTTGATGAAGACGAAGGCGATGACCGCCACGCAGAGGAAGATCAGCACCGAGATCGCCGACCCGATGCCGAGGTTGAGGGCGGTGAAGAGGTTGTCGTAGCCCAGGATCGAGACCGATCCGGTGTCGTTGGAGCCGCCGGTCAGCACGTAGATGTTGTCGAAGATCCGGAACGCGTCCAGGGTCCGGAACAGCAGCGCGACCAGGATGGCCGGCTTCATCAGCGGCAGGATCACCAGCCGCAGCCGCTGCCGGAACCCCGCCCCGTCGACCATCGCCGCCCGCACCGCCTCCCCGGGGACCAGGGCCAGCCCGGCCAGCAGCAGCAGCGCCATGAACGGCGTGGTCTTCCACACCTCGGCCAGGATGATCAGTCCGATGGCCTGCCACTGATCGGTCAGCGGCGCGCTGCCGGGCGGCAGCAGGGCGGCCAGGTAGCCGGTGCCCGGCGTCCAGGCGTACTGCCACGAGTACGCGGCGACGACGGTGACGATGCCGTACGGGACCAGGACCGCGGTGCGGACCGTCCCCCGGCCGACAACCGCCCGGTGCATCACCAGCGCCAGCGCCAGACCGAGGACCAGCTCGACGGCGACCGAGACCACCGTGATCAGCACCGTCACCCACAGCGCCTGCCACCAGAACGGGGAGGACAGCACCGCCCCGTAGTTGCCGAGCCCCACCCAGTGCGCCTGGCCGGGGAAGCGCAGGTCGTAGCGCTGGAACGAGAGGTACACCGCGTACCCGATCGGGTAGGCGGTGACGGCGAGCATCACGACCACCGCGGGCGCGCACAGCAGCAGGCCGAGCCGGCGCTCCTGCCGGGCGCCCTCGGACAGCGCGGCCCGGCCGCGTCCGGCGGCGGCCCGGCCGGCCCCGGCGGTCTTGGTGGTCGCGGTGGCCCCGGCGGGCTCTCCGGACGGGCTCACGGGATCAACCCCTTGGAACCGAGGGCGTCCTGGATCTGGCCGCGCAGGTCCGCGACGGTGCTCTCCGGCCGGATCGAGGCGGGCGGCGACAGCGTGTGCGAGATGGCGATCGACACGTTCTGGTAGGCCGGGGTCTGCGGCCGCACACTGGCGGTGTCGAGCGCGGCCAGCACGTCCGCCGCGAACGGGTAGCTCTCGGTCAGCTCCGCGGCCTGGTACAGGCTGCGCAGCGACGGCGGCAGGCCGCCCTCCAGTGCGTTGGCGAGCTGGTTCTCCCGGTCGCGCAGGCACAGCGTCGCCTCGAAGGCGAGGTCGGGCTGCCGGGTGTACGCGCCGACCGCCAGGTCGATGCCGCCGATGGTCACGGTGGCCGGCCGGTCGGCGGTGACCCCCGGGTAGGGGGCCCACTTGAAGTGCGGGAACAGCTCCGGCTGATTGGCCTTCATCGACGGGTAGACGAACGGGTAGTTGAGCTCGAAGGCGGCCGTGCCGGACTCCATGGCGAGCCGGTTCTGGTCCTCCATCTGGTTGGGCAGCGAGGGGTCGGCGGCCGCCGAGACGGCGGTGTCGTGCATGATCCCGGCCGCGACCACGGCCGGCGGGCCGAGCGAGGGCGCCTGGGCGTCCGGCGTGAGGATCGACCCGCCCGCGCTGGTCACCAGGGTGTTGAACCAGACCGTCAGGCCCTCGTACTGGGCGCCCTGGATCTCCACGTAGTGCGGCTTCCCCGCCTTGGCGAGGGCCTCGGCCTGGGCCAGCATCTCGGCCCAGCTCTTCGGCGGCACCGGCACCAGGTCGTCGCGGTACCAGAGCAGTTGGGTGTTGGAGTTGTACGGGACGGCGAACAGCCGGTCCTTCCAGGTCGCGGTCCGGACGGCGGCGTCCAGGGTGTCGGCGGTGGCCTGCTGCTCGCGCTCCCCGGTCCACTCGCGGATCCAGCCCGCCTCGGCGAACTCGGCCGGCCAGGTGACGTCCAGGCCCATGATGTCGACCCCGGCGTCGTGCGCGGCCAGCCGCCGTACCAGCTGCTGCCGCTGCCCGTCCGAGGTCCGCGGCAGCTTGTTGTACCGGATCACGTAGCGGCCCTGTGAAGCCTTGCTGCACCGCTCGGCGGCCTGCTGCAGCGCACCCGAATCGTCCGGGAAGTTGTACCAGTTGAGGGTCACCGCCCCGGCGCCGCCACCGCCGCCGCTCGCACAGCCGCCGAGGGCCGGGGCCAGCAGCGCGAGAACCGCCGCGACGACACGCCACCGCCAGCGGGGAGTGCGGCTGTCGGGCATCGGTCTCCAGCCGTCGTCGGCGGCACGCGGACCCGCTCACCGTAGGAGCGGCCCGGCCGTCGCGGGCGCGGGACGCTCCGCAGCCGGGCCCGACATCGACCGGACGGCCCAGTGCGGACGGTTCGCATGGTGTTGGTTCGCGCGGCGTTGGTTCGCGCGGTGGCGCGGTTCGGGCGGGGAACCGGTTCGGGCCGGTAGCCGACTGGGGCAGCGCCGCCCCCGGGCCGTTCGGTCGTCGTCAGACCCGGGAGCCGGCTGCCGAGGCCGGTACCCGGGACCCGGGACCCCTGAATCCCCGGACCCGGCCTCGACCGGTCGTGTGACCGCGATCGGACGGTTCAAACCCGTGGCCGCTCGCCGACACCGCCGACATTGCCGACCTCGCCGACATTGCCGACATTGCCGGACCGTCCGCGGCCCGGCTCAGGGCCGGGTGTCGGTGTGGCCGCACACCCACGCCAGCGCGTCGTGCGCACCCTCGATGTACTCCCGGCCCACCGACGGCCGGGTCGAGGCCTCCAACTGGACCAGGGAGGCGTCCACTTCGGCGGTGAGCTCCTCCAGCGTCGGCACCTCGCGGGCCTGGGTGCCGGTCAGCGGTCCCGACCGGGCCAGACCCAGCGCCCAGCGGTAGGCCGCCAGGGCTCCCCGGCGGCGAGCACCCCCGTCGGCCGCCCGCAGCCGCTCGTACTCCTGCGCCACCTCGGCGGCTCGCCGCACCCCGCTGCGGACCCCCTCAACCCTCGCCATGCCCTTCCTCCTCCTGCGCCGACTCCTGTGTCGGTTCCCGCGTCGGTTCCTCCGCCGACTGCTGCGCCGACTGCTGCGCCGGCTCGTGCGCCGGACCGTCCGCCGCGTCCGACCACGGCGGGGTGGGATCGATGAACACCTGACCGACGGTGGGGAAGCGCTCGCGGATGCGCCGCTCCGCCGTCTCGCAGGCCGCCTCGACGGCGGCCGAACCGTGCTCGTCGTGGAAGTCGACCCGGGCCGCGAGCAGGACCTCGCGCGGGCCGAGCACCATGGTGAAGAGCGTGATCACCCGGGCCGTTTCGGGCAGCGCCAGGAGCTCCGCGCGCAGCGCCTCCCGCATCGCGGGCGGCACCGACTGCCCGATCAGCAGCGACTTGTTGGCGCTGGTCAGCACCACCGCCACGACCGCCAGCAGCACGCCGATGAGCACCGACGCGGTGCCGTCCCAGACCGGGGAACCGGTCAGCTGCGAGCCGGCCAGCCCGCCCGCCGCGATGACCAGGCCGACCAGCGCGGCGGAGTCCTCCAGCGCCACGGCCTTGACCGTGGTGTCCGGGGTGACCCTGAGCAGCCGCAGCGAGGAGACCCGCCAGCGGGCCGCCTCCCGGCGGACCTGCCGCGCCGCCTGCCGCCAGGAGATCCCCTCGCAGACGGCGGCCAGCGCCAGCACCGCGTACGACAGCGGGTAGTGGCCCGGTTCGTGCCCGTCGGTGATCTCCTGCACGCCGTGCACGACGGAGACCAGCGAACCCGCCAGGAAGGTGGCCAGCGCGGCGAGGAAGGCCCAGAAGTACGCCTCGTGCCCGTAGCCGAACGGGTGATCCTCGTCCGCGGGCCGGTCCGAGCGGCGCAGCGCCGTCAGGAGCAGCAGCTCGGTGACGGTGTCGGCGAACGAGTGGGCGGCCTCGGAGAGCATCGCGGCGGAGCCGCCGAGCATCCCGGTGAAGAGCTTCGCGACGGCGATCACCAGGTTGGCGGCGGTGGCCACCAGGACGGTACGGGTGCTCTCGGAGTCCCCGGCGACGGCCCGACGGGACGCGATGTCGGGGACGTGCCCGAGCGGGACGTGCTCGGGCGGGACGTGCTCGGGCGGGCCCGCGGCGGGCTGCGGCGTCATGCGGCTCGCCTGCCCGGCGTCCCGGGCGCCAAACGGGCGTGTCCCCGCCCCGGCGCCCGGCGCCCCGTCGGCTCACCGGATCGGCGGGTACCCGCCGAGGTAGTAGCCGCCGATCAGGTTGTAGTAGTCGGGATCCTCGATGTGCTTGTCCGGGTGGAACTCCGGTGAGTCCTTGATCTGGTCCTTGGTGGCGTCGACCCAGACCTTCTGCTCCTCGGTGTCGATCCGGGCGATGGTGCCCGCCGGGAGCAGCACCTGCCGCCCGAAGATCCACACTCCGGTGTCGACGACCACGTACGAGGAGTCGACCTCGGCCGAGTGCCGGTCGATCCGCCCGATGTGGCCGTCGGACGCTTCGACCTTGTAGCCCACCAGGTCGAGCCCCTCGAGGTGGCCGGCCGTCTCCTGGTAGTTCCAGATCCGCGTGCTCATCGCTGCGTTCCCTTCCGTCGGTTGACGCGAGGCCGCCCGCCCCGGCTCCCGCCGCCGCGGCACCGGGCCCGGCGGCCTCACACCGCCTCGCCTGCCCCGCACCCGCGATCCCACACCGCCCCGGAACTTGACGGCCGCGCCTGGACGCGGCCCGCGAGGGTCCGGCCGGTGCGCGCACGAGCGCCTACGCGGCGCCGCCCCGCCCCGGCGGGCGGATCAGGAGGACGTCGACGGGGTCCTCGGCCGCCAGGGCGAAGCCGTGGCGTTCGTAGAGCCGGCGGGCGGCGCTGTCCCGGAGGACGTGCAGGGCCACCGTCGCGCCCTGCCGGTCGGTCCGCTCCAGCAGCTGGCGCAGGACGGCGGAACCGAGCCCCCGGCCCTGGTGCTGCGGGGCCAGGTAGAAGTGTTCCAGCCACTGCCGGCCGTCCTCGGCGGGCCGGAGGGTGACGCAGCCCGCGAGCTCCCCGCCGACCGTGATGACGGAGGTGTACCGGGGGGAGAAGGAGTCCCGGAACCGCTGCCGGACCCGGTGCTCGTCGTAGCGCCCGAGGCGTTCCAGGTCCGCGCGCATGACCTCGGCCCGGAGGTCGGCGATCACCTCGACGTCCGCGGGCGTGACGGCACGCAACCCCCGGTCCGTGACCCGCGCGGGCCGTCCGTGCCCTGCCACCCCGGGCTGCGCCCGGATCCCCACCACGTCGGCGTCCATGATCGGATTGTTCCCGTGCGCCTGTTCCGGCCGCTCACCGGGGTGCCGGCCCGGCGCGGCCGGTGGGACGCGCGGGCATCCCACCGGCCGGTCCGGTCAGGTCTGGTCAGGTCAGGGGAGCTTGACCCCCAGGAGGTCGACGGGGCGGATGTCCGGGGCGGAGCTGAGCATGGTCTGCGCCGCCTCCATCAGGGCCGCCGCGATCTTGCCCCCGAGGTGCCCGGCCCGCCCCTCCTCGTTCTCGAAGGTGTCGAAGACGCCGAAGGTGGTGGCGTTCTCCCGGAAGGCGAACCAAGCAGTGGTGTGCGCCTCCTCGTTGGCGAGCCGTACCGCTTCCCGCAGCATCGCCTCGACCTGGTCGGCGTACTCGGGCTTGGCTTCGATCCGTGCCAGCAGGCCGATGTTCATGGTGGTCGCTCCCATCTCGTCGGGTGCCCCGCTCCTGCGGGGCGTGATCGAACCTACGGGCGCGGCCGGTCCCGTCCCAGTGTCGTAAACGACGACTCTGCTACCGTTCCCGACATGGAACTCGCGGTGCTGGCCTACGACGGCGTGTTCGACTCCGGTCTCTCGTCGGTCCTCGACGTGCTGGAGGGGGCCAACGCCATGCGGGGCGAGCTGCCGCAGCCGCCGCCGGCCTGGCAGGTCACGACCGTCGGCTTCCGCCGCCGGGTCCGTACCGGGATGGGGCACACGGTGACGACCGTGCCGGTCGCCGAGGCCCGCCGCGCCGACCTGCTGCTCGTCCCGGCGCTCGCCGAACGGCGGCCCGACGCCCTCATCGACCACGTCTCGGGGCCCGCCTCGGCGTCCGTCCGTCGGCTGGTGGCCGAGACCCGGGAACGCGGCACGCCGGTCGCCTCGGCCTGTACGGGCACCTTCCTGCTGGCGGAGTCCGGGGTGCTGGACGGGCGGCGGGCCACCACGAGCTGGTGGCTGGCGCCGGTCTTCCGCGGGCGCTACCCGACCGTCACGGTGGACCAGACCCGGATGGTCACCACCTCGGACGGCGTGACCACGGCGGGAGCGGCCTTCGGGCACGTGGACCTCGCGCTGGCGATCGTCCGGATGAGCAGCCCCGCGCTGGCCGACCTGGTCGCCCGCTACCTGGTGATCGACGAACGCCCCTCCCAGTCGGCCTACACCATCACGAGCGCGCTCGCCCAGCACGACCCACTCGTCGCCGCCTTCGAACACTGGGCCCGCCGACACCTGGACCGGCCGCTCGCACTCGGCGACGCCGCCCGTTCGCTCGGCGTCAGCGAACGCACCCTCCAACGCGCCGTCCGCCGCACCCTCGGCACCTCCCCGGTGCGGTTCGTCCAGGACCTCCGGGTGGAACACGCCTCCCACCTGCTGCGCACCACCGACCTGTCCCTCGACGCCATCGCCGGCCGGGTCGGCTACGAGCACGCCAACACCCTGCGGATTCTCCTCCGCGACCGCACGGGCAACACGGTGGGCACCCTGCGCGGCCGCTGAACCCCGGCCGGTCGCTCGGGATCCGGCTCAGCCCGCTGGGCGGGGGACCGGGGGGTCCGGGTCCGGGCCGGGGGGCGGGGGATAGGGCGGGCCCGGGTCGGGGCGGGGTCGCCCGGGCGGGTCGGGCCCGGGGGCCGTACGGGCTCGGGTGGGACCGGGGCCGGGTCGGGTGGCGGCGGGCCGACGTCGGGCCCGGGCGGTACGGGGATGGAGGGCATGGTCCGGTTCCTCCTCGGTTCTCGTCGCCGTCCGCGCCGCGGGCGTCAGGCGTCCCGGTGGCCGAGTGCGTCGGCGAGCTGCTTCTTGTCCATCGTCGAGCGGCCCTTGAGATTGCGCTGCCGCGCCTCGTTGTAGAGCTGCTGGTACGTTCGCCCGCCGGGGCCCCGGTGCGAGCGCAGGCCGCCGCGCCGGCCGGAGGAGATGTCCTGCAGCGAGCTGCGGCCGGCCGTCCTGGATTCGCCGTGGCGGGCGCGTTCCTTGTTGACCGTCCGGGCGGCGATCTCCTCCGCGGTGTCCTCGTCGCGGCCGCGCTCCAGCAGGCCTTCCTTGATGTGCTCGTACTGGCGTTCCCATTTGGGGCTCGCTCCACGGGGCATGGCGGCTGCTCCTCTCCGGCCGTGGTTCGCTCGGGGTTGCGGGTGCTCGTCTACCCGGGTGCCGTTCCGGCATGCGTCCATTCCGGGGCGGCTCGGATCTTTTGCGGACAAGTAGGGTGGATCGGGCGTGATCGGCGTACGACCGGGTAGACCGGTCAGATGGAGGTGCGGTCTCTTCTGCCCGCCTCCCGCCGTCGGCCCGCGCGGCTCAGCCCGGGCCGGGCGGTACCACGAACTCCCCTTCCCGGGCGTTCCCGGCCCGTGCCGGGGCACGCCGGAGGGCCGGAGCCCCGAAACCCGCAGGGAGCTGAACGTCGTGCTCACCGCCAGCATCACCCTGACCGCAGACCGTACGGACGCCCCCGCCGGACCGTCGCCGCGCGAGAGCGCATCCGAACCGGCCCAGGCCCAGGGCCCGGCCCTGACGGCCGAAGCCGTCGCCGCGGCGCGCCCGACCCCCGAGCAGCTGCGTTCGATGGGCAAGACCGAGGCGCGCGCGCTCAGTGACGCGCTGTTCCGGCGGCTGGCGGGTCTGGAGCGGGAGAGCCGGGAGTACAGCTACGTCCGCGGCACCATCATCGAGCTGAACATGCCGCTGGTCCGCTTCGTGGCCGCCCGCTTCCGCCACCGCAGCGAGGAGCTGGACGACATCCTCCAGGTGGGCACCGTCGGCCTGATCAAGGCCGTGGACGGCTTCGACCCCGACCGCGGCGTGGAGTTCCTGACGTACGCCGTCCCCACCATCACCGGCGAGGTGAAGCGGTTCTTCCGGGACACCTCCTGGCCGGTCCGGGTGCCGCGCAGCATGCAGGAGATGTACCTGCTGACCGCGCGCGGCTCCGACCGCCTGGAACAGCGGCTCGGCCGGCCGCCCACCCAGGCCGAACTGGCCGCCGAACTGGACCTCGCCCCCGAGCAGATCGCCGCCGGCCTGACGGCCGCCCGCCTCTGCCGCACCCACTCACTGGACGCCCCGGGCACCGACGAGGCCGACGACGGCGGTGGCGCCCTGCTGGAGCGCCTCGGCCACCGCGACCCGGACCTGGACCTGGTGGAGTTCCGGGTGGCCGTCCGGCCGCTGCTGCACGAGCTGGCGCCGCGCGAGCGCGCGGTGCTGCTGGCCCGCTTCTGGGGCGACCACACCCAGTCCGAGATCGCCGCCGAGATCGGCGTGTCGCAGATGCAGGTCTCCCGCCTGCTGGCCGGGATCCTCGGCCGGCTGCGCGAACGGCTGGAGGACGCCGACGCGGACGGGACGACCGGCGGAGCGGCACCCTGACCGCAGGCACCCCGGCGACCTCGGACACCCCGGCCGGCCGCTGCTGACCGTGTTGCCCGTGCTGCCCGTCAGTGGTGCAGCCCCTGGTACACCCGGTCCAGCCGGCCCGCCACGACCGGCCAGGAGTGTTCCGACCTGGCCCGGTCGAGGCCCGCGACGCCGAGCGAGCGGCGCAGTGCGGGGTCCTCCAGCAGCCGCCGGACCGCCTTGGCCAGCAGGTCGGGGCGGTCCGGCGGGACCAGCAGCCCGGTCACGTCGTCCACCACCAGACTGCGCAGCGCCCCCACCGCGCCGGCCACCACCGGGACGGCGCAGGCCATCGCCTCCAGGGCGACCGTTCCGGACGGGTCGGTCTGCGGTGCGGTGACCAGGATGTCGCTGGAGCGCAGCAGCGCCGGTACGGCCTCGTGCGGGACCTCGGGCACCTGCCGGATCTCGCCGTCCGCGCCCGACCCCGTAACCGCACCCGGCCCCGACCCCGTGCCCGAACCCGGGCCCGCGCCGGGGTCGCCCGCCCGGCCGCCGACCACCACCAGCTGGGCCTCGGGCACCTCGGCCGCCGCCCGGACGGCCGCGCCGACGCTGGCGGCCGACCGGCCGCCGTCCAGGCACAGCAGCTGGGCCACCTCGTGCGGCGGGTGACGGCCCGCGGGGGCGAAGCGCTCGGTGTCCACGCCTTGCGGCAGCAGCATCACCCGGCCGTGCCGTGCGCCCAGCCGCCGCAGTACCCGGGCCTCCTCCGGTGACCGGGCGACGACCGCGTCCGCGCTGCGCGCCACGGCGCTCTGCAGCCGGTGCGCGCTCCCGGCCATGGAGGCGGGCAGGGAGCCCTCGTCGGGGAGGACGGCGATCCGCTCGTGCACGGTGAAGAGGTTCTTGACGCTGCGCGCGGCGACCAGCACGGCCAGCCCGGCGTCCAGCCCGATCGCGTGCGCGACCTCGGGCGGGTCGGCGCGCCAGCCCTGCTCCAGCTGGTCGGCCATGGCGGGGACCAGCGCGAGCAGGGCCTCGGTGCCGGCGCCGTCCGTCGACGGTGAGTCGAGCGGCCGGATCACGACCTCGGGGGGCAGCTCGTACCCGGCCGGCAGCGCCGCCTCCCACCGGCCGGTCAGGGTCACCCGGTGGCCGATCGCCGCCAGTGCCCCGGCCAGGGCGAGCAGCCGCTCGGGCACCGCGTCGTCGGTGGGCCGGCGTCCTCCGGAGACGATGGCGATGTGCATCACAGACTCCGATCGACAGTCCGATCAACAGACCGTATGCCCGACTCCTGACCGGTCGGCCGCACCCTGAAACCCCCCGGGCCGCAGTGACCGGGCGAATCGCGGCGGCCGCGGATCTATGGTGGAGGGGCGAAACCCCGGCGAGGCGAGGGAGCGGAGCCGATGGACTCCGACACCGGCAGGACGACCGGACGGCTGACCGTGTCCGCACACCCCTGGGAATCCGGCGTGGTGGTCCGCCCGGAGGGCGAGCTGGACCACGAGACCGCGGAGCCCCTGGAACGCGCGCTGCACGCGGCGCACGCGGCCGGGCCCGGCGGGCGGACCGTGGTCGACTGCGAAGGACTGCTGTTCTGCGACTCCACCGGCCTCAACCTCCTGCTGCACGCCCGCTCGGCGGCCCGCGAGGGCGGCGGCGACCTGGTGCTGGCCCGGCCCGCGCCGATGGTCGCCCGGATGCTGAAGGTCACCGGCACCGGGGAGGTCTTCGAGGTGTACGGCACGCTGGACGAGGCCCTCGCCGGCCGGGAGGGCCGCTGATGGACACCGCCCGCCCCGCCGCCGCGTACCCCCCGGTCGGCCAGGTCCGTCGACTGCTGCTGGGCGAGTCGCGCGGATCGGTCGGCCGTTCCCGGGCGTTCGCGCTCACCGCGCTGGAGGACTGGGGCTGGCTGCCGGCCGCCGACCGGGAGGGGCAGGAGCTGGCCGGGGACGTGCTGCTGCTGGTCACCGAACTGGTCACCAACGCCTGCCTGCACGCCGGCGGGCCGAACGAACTCGCCCTGGTGTCCGCCGGGCCCGCGATCCGGGTGGAGGTCTCCGACGGCAGCCGCAAGCTGCCGCGCCTGGCCACCGGCCAGCACCCCGGCATCCCCAGCGGCCACGGGCTGCGGGTGGTCGACCGGCTCGCCGCCGACTGGGGGTACGCGCTGCACGAGCACGGCAAGACGGTGTGGCTGGAGGTGGCCCGCCGGCCCGGGGCGTGAACCTCCGGACCGGCGGGCGCACCACGTCCGGGCGCCCGCAGTCAGGCGCCGACGTACGCCGCCAGGTGCTCGCCGGTGAGGGTGGAGCGGGCGGCCACCAGGTCGGCGGGCGTGCCCTCGAAGACGATCCGGCCGCCGTCGTGGCCGGCGCCCGGACCGAGGTCGATGATCCAGTCGGCGTGCGCCATCACCGCCTGGTGGTGCTCGATCACGACGACCGACTTCCCGGCGTCGACCAGCCGGTCGAGCAGGCCCAGCAGCTGCTCCACATCGGCCAGGTGCAGCCCCGTGGTCGGCTCGTCCAGCACGTAGACACCACCCTTCTCGCCCATGTGGGTGGCCAGCTTCAGCCGCTGCCGCTCGCCGCCGGACAGCGTGGTGAGCGGCTGCCCGAGCCCGAGGTAGCCGAGCCCGACATCGGCGAGCCGCACCAGGATGCGGTGCGCCGCCGGGGTGTGGGCCTCGCCCGCGCCGAAGAACTCCTCCGCCTCGGTCACCGACATCGCCAGCACCTCGCTGATGTCCCGCCCGCCGAGCCGGTACTCCAGCACCGACGCCTGGAAGCGCCGGCCCTCGCACTCCTCGCAGACGGTGGCGACGCCCGCCATCATCGCGAGGTCGGTGTAGACCACGCCGATGCCGTTGCAGGTGGGGCAGGCCCCCTCGGAGTTGGCGCTGAACAGCGCCGGCTTCACCCCGTTGGCCTTCGCGAACGCCTTGCGGATCGGGTCCAGCAGACCCGTGTACGTCGCCGGGTTGCTCCGCCGCGAGCCGCCGATCGCGCCCTGGTCGACCGAGACCACCCCGGCCTCCGCCGCCCCCGCGCCCTTCACCAGCGACCCCTGCACCAGCGAACTCTTCCCGGAACCCGCCACCCCGGTGATCACGGTGAGCACCCCGAGCGGGATGTCCACGTCGACGTCGCGCAGGTTGTTCGCGCTCGCGCCGCGGACCTCCAGCGCGCCGGTCGGCGTCCGCACCGAATCCTTCAGGGCCGCCCGGTCGTCGAGGTGGCGGCCGGTGACGGTACCCGCCGCCCGCAGCCCCTCGACGGTGCCCTCGAAGCAGACCGCGCCGCCCGCCGAACCGGCACCGGGGCCGAGGTCGACCACGTGGTCGGCAATGGCGATCAGCTCCGGCTTGTGCTCCACCACGAGCACCGTGTTGCCCTTGTCCCGCAGGCGCAGCAGCAGGCCGTTCATCCGCTGGATGTCGTGCGGGTGCAGGCCGATGGTCGGCTCGTCGAAGACGTACGTGACGTCCGTCAGCGAGGATCCGAGGTGGCGGATCATCTTGACGCGCTGCGCCTCGCCGCCCGACAGCGTCCCGGCCGGCCGGTCCAGCGAGAGATAGCCCAGACCGATCTCCACGAACGAGTCCAGGCTCTGCCCGAGCGCGGTGAGCAGCGGCGCCACCGACGGCTCGGCCAGGCCGCGGACCCACTCCGCGAGGTCCCTGATCTCCATCGCACAGGCGTCGGCGATGCTGATCCGCCCGATCCTGGACGAGCGGGCGCCCTCGCTGAGCCGGGTGCCGTCGCACTCGGGGCAGGTGGTGAAGGTGACCGCCCGCTCCACGAACGCCCGCACGTGCGGCTGCAGCGCCTCCTTGTCCTTGGACAGGAAGGACTTCTGGATCTTCGGGATCAGCCCCTCGTAGGTGAGGTTGACGCCCTCCACCTTCACCTTGGTCGGCTCCCGGTAGAGGAAGTCGTGCATCTCCTTCTTGGTGTACTTGCGGATCGGCTTGTCCGGGTCGAGCAGGCCCGACTCGGCGTAGACCCGCACGGTCCAGAAGCTGTCCGACTTCCAGCCGGGGATGGTGAACGCGCCCTCGGCGAGCGACTTGGAGTCGTCGTACAGCTGGGTCAGGTCGATGTCGGTGACCGTGCCCCGGCCCTCGCAGCGCGGGCACATGCCGCCGGTGCGGCTGAAGGTCGCCTTCACGGCCTTGCGGGCGCCGCGCTCCACGGTGATCGCACCGCTCGCCCGGACCGAGGGGACGTTGAAGGCGTACGCCGAGGGCGGGCCGATCTGCGGGGTGCCGAGCCGGCTGAACAGGATCCGCAGCATCGCGTTGGCGTCGGTGGCGGTGCCGACCGTGGAGCGCGGATCGGCGCCGAGCCGCTGCTGGTCGACGCTGATCGCGGTGGTCAGCCCGTCCAGCACGTCCACCTCGGGCCGGGCCATGGCCGGCATGAAGCCCTGGACGAACGCGCTGTAGGTCTCGTTGATCAGCCGCTGCGACTCCGCCGCGATCGTGCCGAACACCAGCGAGGACTTGCCCGAACCGGACACGCCGGTGAACACCGTCAGCCGGCGCTTCGGGATCTCGATGCTGACGTCCTTCAGGTTGTTCACACGCGCGCCGTGCACCCGGATCAGATCGTGGCTGTCCGCGCTGTGCGGCGCGGGCGACCGCGTGCCCGTCCCCGTGGCCTTGCTCATCGTCTCTCCATCCGTCGGGCGGGGGCCGCCTCCGCGGCCCCCGCCGGCGTCGCCTCGTCCGATCTAATACTGCAACGGTGCTTACCGTGACGGTTGTCGGGTCCGCTCGTTGCACCGTTCATGGGTGGGGACATATCCGAGATCGATGCTCGTCGCTGGTCGGACGGGCTGGCCGGGCTGCATGAGCGGTTTGCCCGCCGGTTCGCGCGGAGTGAGTCGCGGGAGTCGGCGCTGGCCTACATGCGGGGCCTGTTGGCGCCGCTGGAGCGAAAGAACGGCTGGACGGTGGCCGAGGAGGCCGGCCATGGCGGCCCCGACCGGATCCAACGGCTGCTGAACCGGATCG
>NZ_JBXQQB010000048.1:0-3444 GCF_057220535.1 Kitasatospora sp. NEAU-CNBT7
ATCCGTCGCTACCCGGGCTGGTATCGGCACATCACCCTCGCCATGGCCGCCCACGCCTACCTGACAGTCATGCGGGCCCAGCAGCTCGAAAAGGGGCCGGACCGGCTCGAACGCCAGACCTGATCCCACTCACCGTCCCCGAGATCCGTCGACTGATCGCCCACCTCACCCGGCCCGTTCGCCGAAGCATCGCCCACGTCCTGCACTGGTCCCACTGGCGCCGACGACGCCAGCACCAGGCCCGGACCAGCCACTACAAGAGACGAGGCAACACCCCAAGAGCTGATGCCTCGTCACGTTAAGCACCGTTGCAGTACTAGGCCTCGACCAGTTCCGGTTCGGCCGCCGTGCGGGCCTGTTCGGCGTTGTCCTTGGCCTCGCGCCGGGCGAGCACCACCAGGCCGACCGGGACCAGTGCGCAGAACAGCCACCACTGCACCGCGTACGCCATGTGCGGTCCGATGTCGGAGTGGTCGGGCTCGGCCAGCGGCTCCGGGCCGGTGCCGGGGTCCGGCCGGGTGGAGACCAGCTCGAGGTAGCCGCCGAGCACGCTCGCGCCGCTCGCCTCGGCCTGCTGGTGGCTGTTGATCAGCTTGTACTGGCGGTCGGGCAGGCCGCCGCGGTCCCGGATCCCGCTGCTGGCGGTGGTCTCGTCGGCCCGCATCCGCCCGGTCACGGTGACCTCGCCGGCCGGCGGGGCCGGCACCGGCGGGTAGCTGGTGGCGTCGGCGCCCGACTCCACCCAGCCCCGGTTGACCAGCACCTCGCCGTGGCCGTCGGCCAGCTGCAGCGGCGTGACCACGAAGTACCCGATGCTGCTGCCGCCGGGCTCGGTGCGACCGCGCACCACGAACTCGTGCGCCGGGTCGTAGTGGCCCGCGGCCGTGACCGTCCGCCAGGTCAGCCCGGTGGGCACCGCGAAGCCGGGGGCGGGCGAGAGCGAGTCGAAGGCGACCGGCGGCGCGGTCAGGCTGCTCGCGATCAGCTCGTTGCGGGCGACCCGGGCCTCGTGCCGGTGCAGCTGCCAGAACCCCAGCCGGATCATGGCGGGGATCAGCAGCAGGGCGATCAGGGTGATGATCGCCCAGCGCCGGGAGAGCAGAAAACGGTACACACCCGGCACGCTACGCCCACCTCACACCCGCGTCAGACACCGGGGTGCGGCGCGACCTCGCGCAGCAGCTGGAGGAAGGCGTCCTCGCCGACCACCGGTGTGCCGTGCTCGCGGGCCTTGCGCGCCTTGCCGCTCCAGCTGCCCGGCTCGTTGGTGACCAGCAGGCTGGTGAGCCGGCTCACCGAGGTGGCGATGTGCAGGCCCGCCTCGACCGCGCGGTCCTCCAGCAGCTCGCGGTCGGTGGCGGTGTCGCCGGTGATCGCGACCCGCATGCCCTGCATCAGCGGCTTGCCGTCCACCCACCGCCCGGGGTTCGGGTGCGGGCACGGCGGGCGCTTGCGGGCGGGCCGGTACGAGGAGCTCCAGGTGCCGCGCTGCGGCGCCGGGGACTCCTCGCCGAGGTCGGTGACGGCGACACAGGTGGTCAGCGGCAGCGGCACCCCGGCCTCCCGGGCCAGCCGCAGGCTCGGACGGAACACCTCGGCCAGCACCCGGGCGTCGTCCAGCGCGTTGTGCGCCTGCCGCTGCTGGACGCCGAAGTACGCGGCGAGCGAGGACAGCTTGCCGTTGGGCAGCGGCAGTGCGAGGTCGCGGGCCAGCACCATGGTGCAGATCCGCTGCTCGACGGGGGCCCGTCGGCCGGCCCGGGAGTACTCGCGGGAGATCATGTTCCAGTCGAAGAGCGCGTTGTGGGCCACCATCACCCGGCCCGCCAGCCGGTCGGCCAGCTCGTCGGCGATCTCCGGGAAGGTCGGCGCACCCGCGAGGACGGCGCTGGTCAGGCCGTGGATCCAGACCGGGCCCGGATCGCGCTCCGGGTTGACCAGGGTGTACCAGTGGTCCGTCACCTCGCCGTGCCCGTCCAGCTGGTAGACGCCGGCCGAGATGACCCGGTCGGAGCGGCCGAGCCCGGTGGTCTCGACGTCGACCACGGCGAAGCCCCGGTCGCGCTCCTCGGTGCGCTGCGCCGGGAGCGGAACAGGCCGGGCGGAGCCGTCCCACGGTGACTGGATCGCGTGCATGGTCAACCAGCTTAAGGGCCGTCACCGACGCCGGTGGCCGAACCGGTACGAGCGGTGGCGTGCACCACACCTGCGCATAGAGTGGACGGCGGAGCAGTCGTACAACCTCTCGAAGCTCTCCCACGCCGCCCGCACCCCTGGGCGGCGGCTTTGGTAAAGGACATCCCCATGCGCGCCACCGTGATCCACGGCCCCAACGACATCCGGATCGAGGAGGTGCCGGACCCCCGGATCCAGCAGCCCACCGACGCGGTGGTGCGGGTGGTCAACGCCTGCATCTGCGGCAGTGACCTGTGGGCGTACCGCGGGGTCGCGGCGCGCAAGCCCGGGCAGCGGATCGGCCACGAGTTCCTCGGGGTGATCGAGGAGGTCGGTGCGCAGGTGACCGGCTTCCGGGCCGGCGACCTGGTGGTGGCGCCGTTCGTGTGGTCCGACGGCACCTGTGACTTCTGCCGGGAGGGGCTGCAGACCTCGTGCCCGCACGGCGGGTTCTGGGGCTCGGTCGGCTCCGACGGCGGCCAGGGCGAGGCGGTCCGGGTGCCGTTCGCGGACGGGACCCTGGTGGCGCTGCCGAAGGACGCGGCGGGCGACGAGAAGCTGCTGCCGGGTCTGCTGGCGCTCTCCGACGTGATGGCCACCGGCCACCACGCGGCGGTCAGCGCCGGGGTGCGGCCGGGTGCGACGGTCGCGGTGGTCGGGGACGGCGCGGTCGGCCTGTGCGGGGTGCTCGCCGCGCACCGGCTCGGCGCCGGCCGGATCATCGCGCTCGGGCGGCACACCGCGCGGACCGACCTGGCCCGCCGGTTCGGCGCCACCGACGTGGTCGCCGAGCGGGGCGAGGCGGCGGTCGAGGCGGTCCGGGAGCTGACCGGCGGGCAGGGCGCGCACGCCGTGCTGGAGGCGGTCGGCACCGAGGAGTCGATGCGCACCGCGGTCTCGATCACCCGGGACGGTGGCTCGGTCGGGTACGTCGGCGTCCCGCACGGCGGCAGCGCCGGCGTGGACATCGGCCAGATGTTCGACCGCAACGTCCAGCTGCGCGGCGGGGTCGCCCCGGCCCGCGCGTACATCCCCGAGCTGCTGCCCGACGTGCTCTCCGGTGCGATCGAGCCCGGCCTGGTCTTCGACCGCACGGTGGACCTGGACGGTGTGCCCGACGGCTACCGCGCGATGGACGACCGCTCGGCGCTGAAGGTGCGGATCGCGTTCTGATCCCACCCGCACGCAGCCCGGGCCCGGCGGGGCGCCACCCGGACAAGTGGGGACCCCCCGCCATGTGTGGGGGGTTTTTGTCCACTGAGGTGTACA
>NZ_JBXQQB010000048.1:3454-33750 GCF_057220535.1 Kitasatospora sp. NEAU-CNBT7
TTTTCGTCCCCCCCCCTCACTCGACTTGTTTTTGGCGCGCCTCCCCCCGGCCGGTTTCCCCCCCGCCGCCGTGTGCGGCGGTTTTCGGCCAATTGAGGTGTACACGCGTGCTATCCCCGCGCGGAGTCTGGCCGCGCTCCGGCGGCGGACCTAGCATGCAGCGGCACGCGCGACTGTGACGCCCCTCACGTCCGATCGTTCCACCTGTGCACCCGCCGACCCCAGGAGGACACCGAGTGGACAACCCGTCGACCGCCCGTCCCGCCCCGCCCGACCGGCCCACCGCGATCGACCGCAGCGAGGAGTTCCGGCACCTGCGCCGCTCCTTCCGCGGCTTCGCGTTCCCCGTCACCGCCGGCTTCATCCTCTGGTACCTGCTGTACGTGCTGCTGTCCTGCTACGCCCCGGACTTCATGGGCACCAGGCTGTTCGGCCACGTCAACACCGCCCTCGTGCTCGGCCTGCTGCAGTTCGTCTCCACCTTCGCCATCGCCGCCCGGTACGCCCGCTACGCCGGCTCCCGGCTCGACCCCGCGGCGGCCGGGATCCGCGCCCGGGCGGCCGAGGCCGATGCCCGCACCCCCGAGGACGAGGTGGCCGGATGACCACGACCCTGCTGGCCGCCGGCTCCGCCACCGAGCACCGCGGCCTGACCATGACGCTGTTCGGCGTCTTCGTGCTGGCCACCCTCGGCATCACCGTCTGGGCCGGCCGGCAGACCAAGGACGCCTCCGACTTCTACGCCGGCGGCCGCGGCTTCTCGGGCTTCCAGAACGGCCTGGCGATCTCCGGCGACTACATGTCGGCCGCGTCCTTCCTCGGCATCGCCGGCGCCATCGCCCTGTTCGGCTACGACGGCTTCCTCTACTCGGTGGGCTTCCTGGTCGCCTGGCTGGTCGCCCTGCTGCTGGTCGCCGAACCGCTGCGCAACTCCGGCCGCTACACCATGGCCGACGTCCTGGCCTTCCGGATGCGCCAGCGCCCGGTGCGGACCGCGGCCGGCATCTCCACCATCGTGGTGTCGATCTTCTACCTGCTGGCCCAGATGGTCGGCGCCGGCTCCCTGGTGGCGCTGCTGCTCGGCGTCAGCGGGGACGCCGCCAAGCGCTGGACGGTGGTCGCGGTCGGCGCGCTGATGGTGGTCTACGTGGTGATCGGCGGGATGAAGGGCACCACCTGGGTGCAGATCGTCAAGGCGGTGCTGCTGATCGCCGGGACCGCGCTGATGACGGTGCTGGTCCTCGCCAAGTACCACTTCAACCCCTCCGCGCTGCTGGGCGCCGCCGCCGACGCCAGCGGCAAGGGCGCGTCCTTCCTCGAACCCGGCCTGAAGTACGGCGCGAGCGACACCAGCAAGCTGGACTTCCTCAGCCTGGGCCTCGCCCTGGTCCTCGGCACCGCGGGGCTGCCGCACATCCTGGTCCGCTTCTACACCGTGCCCACCGCCAAGGCCGCCCGGAAGTCGGTGCTCTGGGCGATCGGCATCATCGGCGGCTTCTACCTGATGACGCTGGCGCTCGGCTTCGGCGCCGCCGCGCTGGTCGGACCCGGCGTGATCAAGAAGTCCAACGCCGCCGGCAACACCGCCGCCCCGCTGCTCGCCGAGCACCTCGGCGGCGGCGCCGGCACCACCGGCGGGGCGGTCCTGCTCGCGGTGATCTCCGCGGTGGCCTTCGCCACCATCCTCGCCGTGGTCGCCGGGCTCACCCTGGCCTCCTCGGCCTCCTTCGCCCATGACCTGTACGCCAACGTGATCCGCCGCGGCCGGGCGAGCGAACGCGAGGAGATCGGCTCCGCCAAGCTGGCCGCCGTCGCGATCGGCGCGGTCGCCATCGTGCTGTCGATCTTCGCCGACAAGCTGAACACCGCGGCCCTGGTCGCGCTGGCCTTCGCGGTGGCCGCCTCGGCCAACCTGCCGACGCTGCTCTACTCGCTGTTCTGGAAGCGCTTCAACACCGCGGGCGCGGTCAGCTCGGTCTACGCCGGCCTGGTCACCTCGGTCCTGCTGGTGGTCTTCTCCACCGTGGTCTCCGGCAAGCCGACCTCGCTGTTCCCGCACAGCGACTTCCACTGGTTCCCGCTGGAGAACCCCGGGCTGGTCTCCATCCCGGTCGGCTTCCTGGCCGGGCTGATCGGCACCCTGCTCTCCCGTGAACGCGCCGACCCGGCGAAGTACGCTGAACTGGAGGTCCGCTCGCTGACCGGACTGGGTGCGCACTGAAACCGTAAGAACCGCTCCGCGCCCCTGCGGCTAAGCTGGCCCGGTCCGCCCCACCCGGCGGCCGGGCCGGCCGTGCGCTGTGGGAAGGGAGCCCCCATGCTGTTGGACACCTACGGCCGTCAGGCCGTGGACCTGCGGGTCTCCCTCACCGACCGGTGCAACCTGCGGTGCACCTACTGCATGCCCGAGGAGGGCCTGCAGTGGCTGGCCAAGCCGGAGCTGCTCACCGACGAGGAGATCGTCCGGCTGGTCTCGATCGCGGTCCGCGACCTCGGCGTGCGCGAGGTCCGCTTCACCGGCGGCGAGCCGATGCTGCGCCCCGGACTGGTCGCCATCGTGGAGGCCTGCGCGGCGCTGACCCCCCGGCCGGAACTCTCCGTGACCACCAACGGCATCGGCCTGGCCCGGACCGCCACCGCCCTGCGGCAGGCCGGACTCGACCGGGTCAACGTCTCGCTGGACACCCTCGACCCGGACACCTTCCACACCCTGACCCGCCGCCACCGCCACCAGGACGTGCTGGCGGGCCTGGCCGCCGCCGAGCGCGCCGGGCTGACCCCGGTCAAGCTCAACGCCGTCCTGATGCGCGGCGTCAACGACCACGAGGCCGCCGACCTGCTCGGCTGGTGCCTGGAGCGCGGGTACGAGCTGCGCTTCATCGAGCAGATGCCGCTGGACGCCCAGCACGGCTGGGACCGCTCCCGGATGATCACCGCCGAGGAGATCCTGGACCGGCTGCGGGAGCGCTTCACGCTCACCCCCGAGCCGTCGGCGGCCCGCGGCGCTGCGCCCGCCGAGCGCTGGCTGGTCGACGGCGGCCCGGGCCGGGTCGGCGTGATCGCCTCGGTGACCCGGCCGTTCTGCCGGGCCTGCGACCGGACCCGGCTCACCGCCGACGGCCAGATCCGCAACTGCCTGTTCGCCACCGAGGAGACCGACCTGCGGGCCGCGCTGCGGGGCGGCGCCGACGATGCCGCGATCGGCGAGCTGTGGCGTACCGCGATGTGGGGCAAGAAGGCCGGCGCCGGCATCGACGACCCCGAGTTCCTCCAGCCCGACCGGCCGATGTCGGCGATCGGCGGCTGACCGCCGAGGCCCGTCCCGCGGGCCGCTCAGCCCTCGAAACCGTCGAGCGGGACGACCTCCTTGAGGAAGCCGCGCACGCCCAGGAACTGGGACAGGTGCTCGCGGTGCTCCTCGCAGGCCAGCCAGGTCTTCCGGCGGTCCGGGGTGTGCAGCTTGGGGTTGTTCCACACCAGCACCCAGACGGCGGCCTCCCGGCAGCCCTTGCCCGAGCAGACCGGCGGGCCCTCGGGGCCGTCAGCCGAGCCGAAGAGACCGAGCGAGGGGGTGTCCATGGTGATGCCGTCCCGGGTGCCGCTGGCGTGGATGTCTGCGGCCAGTCTCGCACCTGCGCCGGCGGCTACGACCGCCGGGCCCGCCCGGATCCGGGCATGACGACGCCGGGCAGCCACGGGGGGAGCTGCCCGGCGTCGGTCTGTCGCTCCGACGGGGGATGCGGAGCGCCTACGCAGTATGGCACGGTCCGAGGCCCCCGTGGGGGCCTCTTTCATGATTAATCTGAGGTTGCTCTGAGCTTTCTGCCGGTCAATCGTCCATAAACCAGGACAGATCGGGGTGAGTTCCGGCGTTTTCCTCAGCGGATTTCCGTCGTCCGCAGCTCAGTCCGCCGGACGGCCCTCGGCTCCCCGGCCGCCTCCGCCGCTGCCCCCGGGACCGAGCATCAGCGGCACCTCGGGCGGCACCGCGAAGGTGCTCGGCAGACCGGGCGCCCGCTCCCGCCCGGCGTTGGCGATCAGCACCGCGAAGTACGGCAGCAGCACCCCGCCGACCAGCGCCACGTACGCCACGTACCGCTGCACGTCCCACATGACCACGGCCAGCACCACGCAGGCCGTGCGGACCAGCATCGAGATCACGTAGCGCCGCTGACGCCCCCGGACGTCCTCGGAGAGGCTGGTCCGTGCCCCGGTGATCCGGAAGACCTGCCCGTCGTCCTGGCTCTTGCCCATGTGTACCGCCCTCGTCCCGTCTCCGCCGCCCGGCCCGGCCGCGGCCTCTTCACGGTACGCCGCCGGACGGCGGTGCAGGAGAGCGGGTGCGCGGGCGGGTCCCGGCGCGGCGGGACGGGAGCGGCCGGGGCGGGCCCCCGGGTCAGCCGGTGCGGGTGAGGTACCGCGGCGGCACCGCGTCGGTCAGCCAGACGCCGTTGGCGCTGACCCGGAAGACGTGGCCCGCCGCGGACATCGCCGCCGCGTCCACCACCAGCACCACCGGACGGCCGTGCCGGGCACCCACCCGCACGGCCGTGTCGGTGTCCGCGGAGAGGTGGACGTCCTGCCGGCTCATCGGGCGCAGGCCCTCGGCCAGGATCAGGCCCACCGTCGCCGAGCCGGTGCCGTGGTAGAGCACCGCGGGCGGCTCGGCGGGCGGCAGACCCAGGTCCACCTCGACGGTGTGGCCCTGGCTGGCCCGGATCGACCGGCCGTCCTCGGAGAAGGCGAACCGGCGCTTGTTGTTGGTCGCCACCACGTGGTCCAGCTGCGCCCGGCTGATCCGCCGCCCGCTGCGGGCCAGGCCCGCCAGCAGCTCGTCCACCGGGACCCAGCCCGCCGCGTCCAGCCTGATCCCGACCGACGCCGGGTCGTGCCGCAGCACGCGCGACAGCGTCTTGGACACCCGGACCGTCTGCTTCTCGTCCACCTTCTCCGTGTTCCCTCCTGGCTGGGCCCCCGTCAGGAGGCCTGACTGACCGAGCTCATGTTGAAGTCCGGCACCCGGACCGGCGGCATCGCGGCCCTGGTGAACCAGTCGCTCCACTCGCGGGGCAGGCAGCGCTCGGTGCGGCCCGCCTCGGTGATCCGGCCGAGCAGGTCGACCGGGGACTCGTTGAACCGGAAGTTGTTCACCGCGCCGGCCACCTCGCCGTTCTCGACCAGGTACACGCCGTCCCGGGTGAGGCCGGTGAGCAGCAGGGTGGCCGGGTCTACCTCGCGGATGTACCAGAGGCAGGTGAGCAGCAGCCCGCGCTCGGTGCGGGCGACCATCTCCTCCAGGGTGGGCGCGCCGGCCTGGTCGGCGGTCTCCAGCACCAGGTTGTCGACCGACGGCGTCACCGGCAGGCCGGTCAGCGCGGCCGAGTGCCGGGTGGTGGAGAGGTTGGCCAGTTCGCCGTCGCGGATCCAGTCGGTGGCGGTCAGCGGCAGGCCGTTGTCGAAGACCGACGAGTTGTCGCCGGAGGAGTGCGCCAGCACGAACGGCGCGGCCGCCAGGCCCGGTTCGGCCGGGTCGGAGCGCAGCGTCAGCGGCAGGCCGCTGAGCCGGTCGCCGACCCGGGTGCCGCCGCCGGGCCGGCTGAACACCGAGCGGCCCTCGGCGGCGTCCCGGCCGCCCGCCGACCAGGTCAGGTAGACCATCAGGTCGGCGACGGCGGAGGGCGGCAGCAGGGTCTCGTACCGGCCGGCCGGCAGGTCGATCCGCTTGCGGCGGCCCCAGCCGAGCCGGGTGCTGAGCGAGCCGTGCAGGGCGGCCAGGTCGACGTCGGTGAAGTCGGCGGTGGCCGCGCCGCCCCAGGCGGAGCCGGTCAGGTCGGCGGTCTTGGCGTTGAGCTCGACCGAGCCGGTGGGCTGCTCGTGCCTCAGCCGCAGACCGGTGGAACTGCCCAGGTAGCTGGTGGTCAGCTCGTGCCGGGCGAAGCCGTACAGCAGTTCGCCGCCCGAGCGGGCCCGGGCGAAGGCCTCGCCGAGGGCGGGCGCGAAGGCGGCGAAGACCTCGGCGGAGGTCTCGGCCGGGGCGTCGGTGAAGCCGGCCGACACCGGCAGGCCGGACAGCAGCGGCCGGGCGTCCTCGGCCGGGCCGGCGTCCCGGGCGGCCGCCTCGGCGGCCCGGACCAGGTCCTCCAGCTCGCCGCGGGTGACGGCCTCCCGGGAGACCACGCCGGAGGCGGTGCCCTCGGCGCCGTCCACGGTGGCGATCACGGTGAGCCGCCGGCCCCGGGTGACGCCGTTTGTGGTCAGGCCGTTGCCCGCCCAGCGGAGGTTGGCGGTCGACTCCTCGTCGGCGATCACCACGCAGCCGTCGGTGCGGGACAGCTCCAGGGCGCGTTCGACCAGCTCGTGCGGCCGGGGTGTGGTGTCGGACATCAGTGACCCGCCTCCTGCTGGGTGTTGAGCACGTTGACGTTGCGGAAGAGCGCGGACGGACAGCCGTGGCTGACCGCCGCGATCTGGCCCGGCTGGGCCTTGCCGCAGTTGAAGGCGCCGCCGAGGACGTAGGTCTGCGGGCCGCCGACGGCGCTCATCGAGCCCCAGAAGTCGGTGGTGGTGGCCTGGTACGCGAAGTCCTTGACCTGACCGGCCAGCCGGCCGTTCCTGATCGCGTAGGCGCGCTGGCCGGTGAACTGGAAGTTGTAGCGCTGCATGTCGATCGACCAGGACCGGTCGCCGACGATGTACAGGCCCTTCTCCACGCCCTCGAACAGGCCCTCGGTGTCCGGGCCGCCCTCGACCGGCTGGAGCGAGACGTTGGCCATCCGCTGCACCGGCACGTGGCCGGGGGAGTCGGCGAACGCGCAGCCGTTGGAGCGGCCGAGGCCCTTGAGCTTCGCCATCCGGCGGTCCAGCTGGTAGCCGACCAGGACGCCGTCCTTGACCAGGTCCCAGGACTGCGTGGCGACGCCCTCGTCGTCGTAGCCGATGGTGGACAGGCCGTGCTCGGCGGTGCGGTCACCGGTGACGTGCATCAGCTCGGAGCCGTACTTCAGCGAGCCCAGCTTGTCGAAGGTGGCGAAGGAGGTGCCCGCGTAGGCGGCCTCGTAGCCGAGCGCCCGGTCCAGCTCGGTGGCGTGGCCGATCGACTCGTGGATGGTCAGCCACAGGTTGGACGGGTCGATCACCAGGTCGTAGCGGCCGGCCTCGACGCTGGGGGCCTTCATCTTCTCGGCCAGCAGCCCGGGCAGTTCGGCGAGTTCCTGGTCCCAGTCCCAGCCCTTGCCCTGGAGGTACTCCCAGCCGCGGCCGGCCGGCGGGGCGATGGTGCTCATCGAGTCGAAGGCGCCGGTGCGCTCGTCGACCGAGGTGGCCTCCAGCGAGGGGTGCAGCCGGATCCGCTGCTGGGTGGTGACGGTGCCCGCGGTGTCCGCGTAGAACTTGTTCTCCTGCACGGTCAGCAGCGAGGCCATCACGTGCGAGACGCCGTCGGCGCCCAGCAGGCGGCTGCTCCAGTCCGCCAGCAGCGCGCTCTTCTCGGCGTCCGGGACGTCGAACGGGTTGACCTCGTAGGAGGAGACCCAGGTGGCGTCGGTGTACACCGGCTCGGCCGCCAGCTCGACCAGGTCCTCGGAGCCCGCGGCCCGGCTGATCCCGCCGGACAGCCGCGCCACCGCCACCGCCTGCTCGGCGACCCGGGCCGCCGCCGAGGTGGTCAGGTCCACCCCGGCCGCGAAGCCCCACGCGCCGTCCAGCAGCACCCGGACCGCGAAGCCCAGCTGCACGGTGTCGGAGCTGCCGGACGGGCGGGCGTCGCGCAGCCGCCAGGAGGCGCTGCGCACCCGTTCCAGGCGGAAGTCGGCGTGCGAGACGCCGAGTTCACGCGCCCGGGTGAGCGCCGCGTCGGCGAGGGTGCGCAGCGGGTACGCGAGGAACAGCGGGTCGACGGCACGGCTGTGCGGCGTGCCGGCGCTGGAGGTGGGCGGCATCGGGCTCCCTGGGTCGGGGGGTCGGCGGCGGGCACCCCGCGGACCGCAGGGGAACCCGCATCGCATCATTTCCCGTCCAGCCGGTTGTGGCCAGGGAATTTCGGGCCGCGGCGGGTCGGCCGCGCCGGTCCGACCCGCCGTCACCGGTCCGCCGTCAGATGACCGTCTCCCACCAGCCGTCCAGCTCCGGCGGGTTGTCCACGTCGACCCGCTGGCCGGGTCGCGGCACCACCAGCGGGACGGCCTGGGCCTTGGCCTCCGCCAGCAGCCGCTCGATCGGCTCGGCCCACGGGTGCAGGCCCAGGTTGAAGGTGCACCAGTGCACCGGGATCAGCAGCTCGGCCCGCAGGTCCAGGTGGGCCCGGACGGCGTCCTCGGGCGTCATGTGGATGTCGGGCCACGCCACGTCGTACGCGCCGATCTGGACCAGCGCGGCATCGAACGGGCCGTGCTGCTCGCCGATCCGGGCGTAGCCCTCGAAGTAGCCGGAGTCGCCGGTGTAGTAGACCTTCCGGGTCGGACCGGCTATCACCCAGGAACCCCAGAGCGTGGTGTTGCGGGTGGTGCCGCGGCCGGAGAAGTGGTGCGCCGAGGTGAGGGTGAGGGTCAGCTCGCCGAGGGTGCAGGTCTCGTCCCAGTCCAGCTCGATGATCCGGTGCTCGGGCACGCCCCAGCGGCGCAGGTGGCCGCCGATGCCGAGCGGCACCGCGAAGGGCGCGGACTGCAGCTCGACCAGCTGCTTGACGGTCGCCATGTCGAGGTGGTCGTAGTGGTCGTGGGAGATCAGCACCGCGTCCACCGGCGGCAGCTCGGCCAGCGCGACGGGCACCGGGTGCAGCCGCTTCGGGCCGACCTGGTGGACGGGGGAGCAGCGGTCGGACCAGATCGGGTCGATCAGCACCCGCGCGCCCTCGACCTCGACCAGCGCGGAGGCGTGCCCGTACCAGACCACCTCGACGCCCTCGGCGGCCGGGCGGGCGGCGCCGCCGGCGGCCCGCTCCAGCGGCACCGGCAGGCTGGGGCGGCGGGCCGCCCGGTCGTCCAGCAGCATCCGGCGGAAGGTGTCGCCGTCGGGGCGGCCCGGCTCCTGCTGCGCCAGCGCGCTCGGGGCGTTGTGGAACACCCCGTCGCGGAACTGCGGCGAGTTGCGGACCCGGGCGTCCTTGCTGCCGTCCGGCCGGCGGCCGAACGCGGCCGGCAGGTCGCGCAGCGACCAGGCGGCGGCGCCGGCCGCGGTGGCCAGCGCGGTCAGGGCCAGCAGGCGGGCACCTCGGCCGCTGCCGCTGTTACGGGGGTGGTTGCTCATCCGCGTTCCGCTTCCCTTGTGTGGGTTCTCCGGCCGCCGGGCCGGCTGCTCGCCGGGCCTCGTGGGGTGCGAGGCCCAGTGGGCAACGGGTGTGACCGGTCCATGGTTCCCCCTCGGGGGCCTCCTGGGCCAGGTCGGACCGTACGTATTGTCGGGAAGCGACAGATACCGCGAGGCGTACCTGTCGGAGCCGTATGGGCCCGACCTTCGGCCGGACCGATACCGTCACAGTGCGTACGCATGCAGGTCAACCAGGAGAGAGGTGGATGGTGAGCCGCTCGGTTCTCGTCACCGGAGGCAACCGGGGCATCGGCCTCGCGATTGCCCAGGCCTTCGCCGAGGCCGGCGACAAGGTCGCGATCACCAGCCGCTCGGGCGAGGTCCCGGAGCAGCTGGCCAAGTTCGACGTGCTCGCGGTCCGCTGCGACATCACCGACGCCGCGCAGGTCGATGCGGCGTTCACCGAGGTCGAGGCCGCGCACGGACCGGTCGAGGTGCTGGTCGCCAACGCCGGCATCACCAAGGACACGCTGCTGCTGCGGATGACCGAGGACGACTTCACCTCGGTCCTGGACACCAACCTCACCGGGACCTTCCGGGTGGTCAAGCGGGCGTCGGCGAAGATGTTGCGGGCCCGCAAGGGCCGGGTCGTGCTGATCTCCTCGGTGGTCGGTCTGACCGGCTCGCCCGGGCAGGTCAACTACGCAGCGTCCAAGTCCGGCCTGGTCGGGTTCGCCCGGTCGCTGGCGCGCGAGCTCGGCTCGCGCAACATCACCGTCAACGTGGTCGCCCCGGGTTTCGTGGACACCGACATGACCGCCGTGCTCACCGACGAGCGCCGCGCGGAGATCGTCGCGGGCGTGCCGCTGGGCCGCTACGCGGCGCCCGCCGAGATCGCCTCGGCCGTGCGCTTCCTCGCCTCGGACGAGGCCGCATACATCACCGGAGCCGTCGTTCCCGTCGACGGCGGATTGGGCATGGGTCACTGACCGACATGAGCGGAATCCTTGCAGGCAAGCGGATCCTCATCACCGGTGTGCTGATGGAGTCCTCCATCGCCTTCCACACCGCCAAGCTGGCCCAGGAGCAGGGCGCCGAGGTCATCCTGACCGCCTTCCCCCGCCCCAGCCTGACCGAGCGCATCGCCAAGAAGCTCCCCGCCCCGGCCAAGGTGCTGGAGCTGGACGTGTCCAGCGAGGAGCAGCTGGCGGGCATCGCCGACCAGGTGCGCGAGCACCTGCCGACCCTGGACGGCATCGTCCACTCGATCGGCTTCGCCCCGCAGGACGCGCTGGGCGGCAACTTCCTGAACACCCCGTGGGAGTCGGTCGCGACCGCGATGCACGTCTCGGCGTTCTCGCTGAAGTCGCTGACCATGGCGCTGCTCCCGCTGATGCAGGACGGCGGCTCGGTGGTCGGCCTGACCTTTGACGCGCAGTTCGCCTGGCCGAAGTACGACTGGATGGGCCCGGCCAAGGCCGCGCTGGAGGCCACCTCCCGCTACCTGGCCCGTGACCTGGGGTCGCGGAACATCCGCTGCAACCTGGTCTCGGCCGGTCCGATCGGCTCGATGGCCGCCAAGTCCATCCCGGGCTTCGGCGAGCTGGCCGACACCTGGAACCACCGGTCCCCGCTGAAGTGGGACCTGAACGACCCGGAGCCGGCCGGCCGCGGTGTGGTCGCGCTGCTCTCGGACTGGTTCCCGAAGACCACCGGCGAGATCGTCCACGTCGACGGCGGTCTGCACGCGATCGGCGCCTGACGCCCTTCGTCCCGCCCCGCGCACCACTGCCCGGCCCGCTCCTCGGAGCGGGCCGGGCAGTGTGCTGTGGCGGGCGGGTGCGCGGCGGGCGCCTGCGCGGCGGGCGGCGGGTCAGCCGTCCTGCCCGCAGCCGATGGCCCGGCCGGCCTCGGCGGAGGCGACCTGGGCGTCCATCGCCCGGATGCCGTCGATGATGCCCCGGTGGTCCAGGAAGCGGTCCGGCGTGAGCTCGGGGCCGACGTCGCGGCGCAGGTGGGCGCGGGTGACCTCGCCGAGGTCGGCGTAGACGGCGGCCAGCACGTCGTTGTGTGCCGCGGCCACCACGGCCTGGTGGAAGGCGGCGTCCGCCTGGACGAAGTGCTCCGGGTCGCCGGCGTGCCAGGCGGCGTCCCGGCGGGTCAGCGTCGACTCCAGCAGCTCGAGGTCCCGGTCGGTGCGGCGCAGCGCGGCCAGCCCGGCGGCGGCGGTCTCCAGGGTCGCCCGCAACTCGGCGACCTGGGCGCCGTCGGCGTCGGCGAAGCGGCGGTGCATCACCCCGGCCAGCTCGCTGGTGGCCAGCACGTAGGTGCCGGAGCCCTGCCGGATGTCGAGCAGCCCGTTGTGCGCGAGGGCCCGCACGGCCTCGCGGACGGTGTTGCGGGCCACCCCGAGCTGTTCGACCAGCTCCGCCTCGGTGGGGATGCGCGAGCCGACCGGCCACTCGCCCGAGGTGATCTGGGCGCGCAGCTGCGCGATCACCTGATCGGAGAGCGGTGCGCGCCGCGTGGTCGACAGGGCCATGGGTCAGGGCTCCTTGCTGCTGTGGTGAGGGTCTCCAGGATACCGGCGTGCATTAATTCATCCCATGATTCTATGATGGCCGCTATGGCGACCGCAGCAGACACCACCACGACCGAGGGGCCCGGGTCCCGGGCACCGCAGCCCGCACCCGCCGGGCCCGCACCCGCCGAGGCCACCGCCGCCGCGACCACGCCCGCCGGCACCCGCTCCCGCCACCTCACCTGGCTGCTGGCGGCCGCCATCGTGGCCGCGGCGCTCAACCTGCGCCCGGTGGTCACCAGCCTCGGCCCGCTGCTCGACCAGGTCCGCTCCGGCCTCGGGATGAGCGCCACGGTGGCCGGGCTGCTCACCGCCGTCCCCTCGCTCTGCTTCGCCGCCTTCGGCATCGCCGCGCCCGCGCTGGCCCGCCGGACCGGCCCGATCGCGGTGGTGGCCGGCGGCATGGGCGCCATCACCCTGGGCCTGCTGGCCCGCGCGTTCACCGGCTCGACCGCGCTGTTCCTGCTGCTCACCGCCGTGGCGCTGGCCGGGGTCGCGGTCTCCAACGTGCTGCTGCCGGTGGTCATCAAGCGGTACTTCCCGGACCGGGTCGGCCCGATGATCGGCCTCTACTCGATGGCGCTGTCGGTCGGCACCTCGGCCGCCGCGGCGGCCACCGTCCCGCTGACCTCCGCGCTCGGCGGCAGCTGGCGGCTCGGCCTCGGCGTCTGGGGCCTGCTCGCCGCCGCCGCGCTGGCGCTGTGGGCGGTGACGGCGTTCGCGCGCCGCGACCGCGGCGAGGCCGGCCCGGCCCGTCCGGGCGCCGCCAAGCTGCCCATCCTGCGCAGCCGCACCGCCTGGGCGCTGGCGGTCTTCTTCGGCCTGCAGTCCACCAGCGCGTACGCCGCGATGGGCTGGCTGCCCAAGATCTACCAGGACGCCGGGGTCTCCGAGTCCAGCTCCGGGGTGCTGCTGGCGATCGTGATGGCGATCAGTGTGCCGGCCTCCTTCGTGCTGCCGAACCTCGCGGTGCGCCGCGGCGACCAGCGGATCTTCGTGGTGGTGCTGGCCCTGTGCGGGATCGCCGGCTACACCGGACTGGCGCTGGCCGCCGGTACCGCGTCCTGGCTGTGGGCCTGCCTGGTGGGCCTGTCGATGTGCGCCTTCCCGCTGGCCCTGACCATGATCGGCCTGCGCGCCCGCACCCCGGGCGGGGTCGGCCAGCTGTCGGCCTTCGCCCAGAGCGTCGGCTACCTGATCTCGATCCCCGGCCCGATCCTGATCGGCAGCCTCTACCAGTGGACCGGCGGCTGGTACCTGCCGCTGGGCTTCCTCGCGGTCCTGCTGGTCCCGCAGATGGCGGTCGGCCTGCGGGCCGCCAGGGCCCGGCACATCGAGGACGAGGCGCTGCCCGCGGCCTGAGCCGCCCCCGGGCGGGCGGCCCCGTAAGGGATGGCACACTTTCCGGTATGCCAGTTCTCGAACCCAACCCCCCGAACGGCCAGAAGAAGCTGCTGCAGCTGCTCGGCATGATCGCCGGCGTCGTGGTGGTGGTGGCCGTGGTCGCCACCGTCGCCGCCAACCTCGGCTGACGGTGGCCCACCGCAGCCGCTCCACTCCTGCGGGTGGCGCCACCGTGGAGCCCGCGCCCGGCGGCTGATTTTCTGCGAAGCTCTGGGGGTATGAGCGCCGACACACCCCGAAGGATCATCGTTCTCCGCCACGCCCGGGCGGACTGGCCCAACCAGGTCGCCGACCATGAGCGCCCCCTGGCCGACCGGGGCCGTGTCCAGGCCACCGAGGCCGGCCAGTGGCTGGTCGACTCCGGCATCAACCCCGACCACGTGCTCTGCTCCACCGCGCTGCGCACCCGGGAGACCTGGAAGCTGGTCGCCCACGAGCTGCCCAAGCGGCACCGCCGGACGGTGTTCGAGGAGCGGGTGTACGAGGCCAGTCCCGGCCAGATCATCGAGGTCCTCCAGGAGACCCCGGACGACAGCGCCGACCTGCTGCTGGTGGGCCACAACCCGGGGGTGCTCGGACTCACCCAGGTGCTCGCCGGGGACGACGGCGACGCCGACGCGCTCAACCGGCTGCGGCTGAACGGCTTCCCCACCGGCGCCATCGCGGTGCTCAGCTTCACCGGCCACTGGAAGGGCATCGAGCCCGGCGCGGCCCAGCTCGACTCGTACCACACGCTGCCGGAGTAGGCCGGCGCGCGGAGGCCGGGGCCGCCGTAGCGGGCCCCGGCCTCCGCCGTGTGCGGGCGCGGTCACTCGGTGGGCGTGCCGTCCAGTTCGTCGGCGGCCTCGACCTCTTCGCGGGTGATGCCCAGCAGGTACAGCACGGTGTCCAGGAACGGGAGGTTCACCGCCACCTCGGCGGCCTCCTGGACCACCGGCTTGGCGTTGAACGCCACCCCGAGCCCGGCCGCGTTCAGCATGTCCAGGTCGTTGGCGCCGTCCCCGATCGCCACCGTCTGGGCCAGCGGCACCCGGGCCTGCTCGGCGAACCTGGCCAGCCAGCGGGCCTTGCCCGCCCGGTCCACGATCTCCCCGGTGACCCGGCCGGTGAACCTCCCGTCCGCCACCTCCAGGGTGTTGGCCGCCGCGAAGTCCAGCCCGAGCAGCTCCACCAGGTGGTCGGTGACCTGGGTGAACCCGCCGGAGACGATGCCGACCTGGTAGCCGAGCCGCTGCAGGGTGCGGATCAGGGTGCGGGCGCCCGGCGTCAGCCGGACCTCGGTGCGGACCTTCTCCACCACACCGGCGTCCAGGCCCGCCAGCAGCGCCACCCGGGCCCGCAGCGACTCCGCGAAGTCCAGCTCGCCGCGCATCGCCGCGGCGGTCACCTCGGCGACCTCCTGCTCGCAGCCGGCGTGCGCCGCGAACAGCTCGATCACCTCGTCCTGGATCAGCGTGGAGTCGACGTCCATCACCACCAGGCGCTTGGCCCGCCGGTGCAGCCCCGCCTCCGCCACCGCGACGTCCACCCGCTGGGCGGCCGCCTCCTGGGCGAGCTCGGTGCGCAGCACCTCGGTGGGGACGCCCGAGACGGTCAGCTCGACCGCGGTGACCGGGTACTTGGCGAGCCGGAACACCCGGTCGATGTTGGCGCCGACGTCGGAGATCCGTCCGCTCAGCGCGGCCACGGCGGCGGCGGTCAGCGGGTGGCCGAGCACGGTGACGTGCGAGCGGCCCTCCCGGCGCGGCCGGTTGTCGCCGGTACCCGAGATGATCTCGGTCTGGAGCTTCATCTCCTCGGCCCAGCGGTGCACCGTGACCCGCAGCTCGCCCTCGGCGTCCGCGGCGTGCGGGGGAGTGACCAGGGTGCAGAGCGTTATCCGCCCCCGGGTGACCATCTGCTCGAAGTCGATCACGTCGACGCCGAAGTCGGAGAGCGTGGTGAACAGGCCCGCCGTGATACCGGGGCGGTCCTTGCCGAACACCTTGACCAGCAGCGTGCGCTCGTCGGCGGTCCGGGACTGTGCGGCGGGGAGAGGCTCAGCGGCCGGATCAGTTGCGTCCATGGTGTCTCCCACGCTACCGGGCCGAGGGCCGGGCCCACCGCACCGGTCCGCCCCCTGGGACGGCCGGACCGTTCGCCTGCACCACCCGTGTCACCGGCCCCCACGAGCTGTGTTGCCACCCGGTCACAGTCTCCTAGGTGACTTTCAGGTACGGCACAACGGCTGGAATGATTCCCCCCGTCACATCACATGACCCCCGCGACCGGGGGCGAACCGGGGGACCGAGAGAGCGGGGCAGGCCGACAGTGCCGCAACTCGTACTGGAACTCAACGGGCAGCGGCGGGTACTGGAACCCGGCCGCAGCTACACCATCGGGCGGGATCCGAACTCGGACCTCACGTTCGACGACGCCAGGGTGTCCTGGCGGCACGCCACCATCTCCTTCACCGGGGCCGCCTGGCAGCTGGACGACCACGGCTCCACCAACGGCACCTTCGCCGGCGGCACCCGGACGCTGCACGTCCAGCTCCTCCCGGGCAGCGTGGTCAACCTGGGCAACCCGGAGAACGGCCCGCGGCTGAGCTTCAGCGCCCCCGCCGCCGCACCCGCGGCCCCGGCGGAGGCCGCCGGCTCCATCCACGAGGCGACCACCCGCCGGGTCACCCCGGGCGCCCCGCAGCCGTGGACCGCCCAGCCGCAGCCGCCGGTCCAGCAGCCGGCCGCCCAGCAGGCCCCGGCCCAGCAGCCGCCCGTGCAGCAGCGCTGGGACGCACCCACCCCGCAGCCCGGCTTCCCGCAGCAGCAGTCCTTCCCGGGCGAGCCCGGCGAGTTCCGGACCGGCCCGCAGCACGCGCCGGTACCGCAGCAGGCGCACCCCGGCCAGGCGGCCCCGGCCCCCGGCCTCGGCAACCCGACCATGGTCCGCAGCCTCACCGCCGGCATGCGCACCATCCGGATCGGCCGCGCGCTCGACAACGACATCGTCGTCTCCGACCTCCAGGTCTCCCGCCACCACGCCGAGCTGCGCCAGCTCGCCGACGGCCGCTGGGAGATCGTCGACCTCGGCAGCCACAACGGGATCTTCCTCAACGGCCAACCGGTCCAGCGTCAGCTGATGGGCCCGCAGGACCGCCTCACCGTCGGCCACTCCAGCTTCGTCCTGGTCGGCGACCAGCTGCAGGAGTTCGTCGACACCGGCGCGGTCACCTTCTCCGCCCACCACCTGACCGTCGAGGTCGACCACAAGGGCGGCAAGAAGGTCCTGCTCAACGACGTCAGCTTCTCCGTCCCGGAGAAGTCGCTGGTCGCGGTGATCGGCCCGTCCGGCTCCGGCAAGTCCACCCTGCTGCGCGCCCTCACCGGCTACCGCCCGGCCGACCGCGGCGAGGTCCGCTACGACGGCCGAAACCTGTACAAGCAGTTCGCCGAGCTGCGCTCCCGGATCGGCCTGGTCCCGCAGTCCGAGATCCTGCACAAGGAGCTCACCGTCCGCAGCGGCCTCAAGTACGCCGCCCGGCTGCGCTTCCCCGGCGACACCGAGCCCGCCGAGCGCGAGCGCCGGATCGACGAGGTGCTGTACGAGCTGCGCCTGGACAAGCGCGCCGACAACCGGATCACCGCGCTGTCCGGCGGCCAGCAGAAGCGCGTCTCGGTCGCCCTGGAGCTGCTCACCAAGCCCTCGCTGATCTTCCTGGACGAGCCCACCTCGGGCCTCGACCCGGGCATGGACCGCGAGGTCATGCAGACCCTGCGCGGCCTCGCCGACGACGGCCGCACGGTCCTGGTGGTCACCCACTCGGTGGCCGAACTCGCCCTGTGCGACCGCCTGCTGGTGATGGCGCCGGGCGGCTCGGTGGCGTACTTCGGCCCGCCGGCCGAGGCCCTGCACTTCTTCGGCTACGAGACCTGGGCCGACGTCTTCCAGGCCTTCGAGAACTACCCCGACCACGACTGGGCCGGCCGCTACCGCGGATCCGTGCACTACCAGGAGTACTCGGCCAACGTGGACGCGGTGGCCGCCCAGAGCGCGCCCAACGTGCACACCCAGGTGCGCCCGCCCAAGCCGCAGAGCTGGGGCTCCCAGCTGTGGACCCTGATCCGCCGCTACCTGGCGGTGATCGCCTCCGACAAGGGCTTCATCGCGCTGTCGCTGCTGCTGCCGCTGGTGCTGGGCGGGGTGTCGACGGTGATCCCGGACAAGTGCGGCCTGGCCGCCTGCGCCGGCAGCGGCCGCAACGACGTGGCCCGGATGATCCTGCTGGTGGTCGCGTTCGGCGCCTGCCTGTCCGGGTCGGCCAACTCGGTCCGTGAGCTGATCAAGGAACGGGCGATCTACGAACGGGAACGGGCCACCGGCCTGTCCCGGTCGGCGTACCTGATGTCGAAGATCATCGTGCTGGGCGCGATCAGCTTCGTCCAGGGCGGGCTGATCTCGGCCATCGCCTTCAAGGTGCGCACGCTGCCCGCCGAGGGCCTGATCTTCACCCACTCCCCGGCGCTGGAGATGTCGATCGGCGTCATCCTGCTGAGCTTCACCTCGATGATGTTCGGCCTGGCGATCTCCTCGCTGGTCAAGACCGCCGAGAAGACCATGCCGCTGCTGGTCATGTTCGCCATCGTCCAGATGGTGATGACCGGCGCGATCTTCCAGCTCTTCGACAAGCCGGGCCTGGAGCAGCTCGCCTGGCTGATGCCGGCCCGCTGGGGCGTCGCCGCCAGCGGCAACACCCTCGACCTGGCGCACATCTCGCCGGTGGTCGCGGTCCGCCCGCCCGAGCAGCCCCCGATCGACCCGCTGTGGGACCACTCGGCCGGTCACATGATCCTCAACTGGATCGCCCTGATCGTCCTGTCCACCGGCCTGGCGTTCGCCATCCAGCGCTTCCAGAAGCGCCATGAGCCCGACGTCATGCAGAAGGGCTGATCCCGCCCGCACCGCCGCTGTCGGCCCTCCTCCCACCGGTCCTAGGCCCCGGGGAGGAGGGCCGACGGCTGACGCGGGCGGCCCGGGGGCGGCGGTAGCGTGAGGGCATGTCGTTGGAGAACGCCCACCCCGGGCCCGGCTGCGACCCCTGCCTCGGCGGCATCGAAGCGATCAGCTCCGCCGTCCTGGGCATGAGCCGCCACCTGGAGGTCCGCGAGGTGCTGCGCCGGATCACCGCATCCGCCCGCACCCTGCTGAACGCCGAGTACGCCGCCCTCGGCGTGCCCGACGACCACGGCGGCTTCGCCCGGTTCGTGGTCGACGGCGTCAGCGACGAGCAGTGGAAGGCCATCGGCCCGCTGCCCCGCCAGCACGGCGTCCTGGCCGGCATGCTGCACCGGCTCACCCCGACCCGGCTCACCGACGTCCGCCGGGCCCCCGACTTCGGCGGCTGGCCGCCCGCCCACCCGGAGATGACCGACTTCCTCGGCATGCCGATCCTGGACGGCACCGAGGTGCTCGGCGCGCTCTTCCTCGCCAACAAACAGGGCACCACGGCCGGCTTCACCGCCCACGACGAGGAACTGCTGCGGATCCTCACCGCCCACGCCGCCCTCGCCCTCGGCAACGCCCGCCTGTACGAGCGCAGCCGCGAACTCACCCTGGCCGGCGAACGCGCCCGGATCGCCCACGACCTGCACGACGCCGTCTCGCAGAAGCTGTTCTCGCTGCGCCTGACCGCCAAGGCCGCCGCCACCCTGGTCGACCGCGACCCGGCCCGGGCCCGCGCCGAACTGGCCGAGGTGGCCCGGCTGGCCGCCGAGGCGGCGGACGAACTGCGCGCCGTGGTCGTCGAGTTGCGCCCGGCCGCGCTCGAGGAGGACGGCCTGGTGGCCACCCTCGCCTCCCAGGTCCAGGTGCTCGACCGGGCCCACAGCGCCGAGGTCAGCTTCCACCCGGCCGAGGTCCGGGCCCTGCCGCCGGCCCGCGAGGCCGCCCTGCTGCGGGTGGCCCAGGAGGCCCTCCACAACGCGCTGCGGCACGCCGGGGCGCGGGCCGTCACGGTCTCCCTGACCGGCACCGCCGACCGCGGCGCGGTGCTGCGGATCACCGACGACGGCCGGGGCTTCGACCCCGAGTCGGTCCGCCGCGGCGGACGCCACCTGGGCCTGGTGTCGATGCGCGACCGGGCCGCCTCCGTCGGCGGCCGGCTCACCCTGGAATCCGCCCCGGGCAAGGGGACGGTCGTCGAGATGGAGGTCCCCGGTGCCTGACACCGACGCACCGATCCGCGTCCTGGTGGTCGACGACCACCAGGTGGTCCGGCGCGGCCTGCGCACCTTCCTGGAGGTCCAGGACGACATCGAGGTGGTCGGCGAGGCCGCCGACGGCGCCGAGGCCGTCGCCCGGACCCAGGAGCTCGCCCCCGACGTCGTGCTGATGGACCTCAAGATGCCCGGCGTGGACGGCATCGAGGCGCTGCGGCTGCTCAAGGAGGACGGCAGCCGGGCCCGGATCCTGATCGTCACCAGCTTCACCGAGCACCGCACCATGGTCCCCGCGCTGCGGGCCGGCGCCGCCGGGTACGTCTACAAGGACGTCGATCCGGAGGCGCTGGCCGGTGCGATCCGCTCGGTGCACGCCGGGCACGTGCTGCTCCAGCCGGAGCTGGCCGCGGCGCTGCTCGCGGACAGCGGGCCGCACGTCCCGCAGGGCCGCGGCGGCACCCTGACGGACCGTGAGCGCGAGGTGCTGGGCCACATCGCGGCCGGCCGCTCCAACCGCGAGATCGCCCGCGCGCTGCACCTGTCGGAGAAGACGGTCAAGACGCACGTCTCCAACATCCTGATGAAGCTCGACGTCGCCGACCGCACCCAGGCCGCCCTCTGGGCCGTCCGCAACGGCGCGGCGGGCGACGCCTGACGGGCGCTGCCCCGCCGGGGCGCCGGGGGCGGAACCGCACGACCGGCCGTACGAGGCCGGGGCCGGGGAAGGCGGGCACGCTCCACCGGCTGCCGCTCCACCGGCTGCCGCTCCGCCCTCGCACGGTTCCTCGCGGCCCGGAGGTTCCCGGGGGACCCCCGGCGCTCCTGCCGGGCGGTCAGCGTTCGTCGACGGCGGCGTTGTAGGCGGCGACCTGGGCGCGGCGGGCGGTGCGTTCGAGCGGGGCGAGGGTGGCGCGGCGGGCGGCCATCTCGGAGGCGCTGACGGCCGCGCCGTGGCTGCCCGAGGCGATCGACAGCAGCGCCGACACCTGGCGGGCCGACTCCAGGATCCGTACCGCCCGCGGCGGGTAGCCGGGCGCCAGCAGCTCGGTGTGCCCGCGCCGCCGGTACGCGTCCAGCGCCCGCAGCGTCTCGGGCCCGGCCCCCGCCACGTCGAGGCGGGCCAGCAGCGCGGTCGCCTCGCGCAGCCCGTCCGCGAGCTCGCGCTCGGCCTCGTGCAGCGACGGCACGTCGGCGGGCGGCCCGTCGTTCACCCCGGTGCAGCGCCACAGCACGGTGGCCGAACGGTCCCCGGCCGGCCCGAACACCTCGACCTCGGGGACCAGCCCGACCGGCACCCCGACCGCCAGCACCGCCTCGCCGGCACCGAGCGCCAGCGCGTTGAAGGCGGCCGGCCCGGTCAGCCCCAGCGGGTGCCCGGCCGTCGGCAGCGCCAGCCGCAGCCCCTTCACCCCCAGCACCCGCAGCCGCCCGAGCGCCCAGGTGAGCCCGTGCAGCTCCCCTTCGGCGTCCCCCGGCAGCCCGGTCACCCGGTGGTTCTCGTCGGCGCCCAGCACGGCCGCCGCCGCGTCGTCGGGCGAGGCGGCACCGCTCAGCAGGGCGTTGCCCCAGGCGGTCAGCCGGCCCGATCGCGGCTCTTCGTACGGATTCTCGGAAGGAGTAGCGAGCATCCAGCCAGCCTACGGACTACGCCGACATCCGGGTGGCGTAGGTTTGCCCTGTGCGTGCGCCGCACCCGCTCCCCGCCCACCGGTAGGCGGAGTAGGCTGCCCGCCCGCACGGACTGTCGACACGACTGGACCGCACCCCTGGGCCTTCGCGCAGGCCCCAGGACGGCCGAATCTGCATTGGGGAAGGCGTAGGCATGAGCGACGTGCTGGAGCTGGTGGACGTATCCGTGGTCCGGGAGGGCCGCGCGCTCATCGACCAGGTCTCCTGGTCGGTCGCCGAGGGCGAGCGCTGGGTCATCCTGGGCCCGAACGGCGCCGGCAAGACCACTCTGCTCCAGGTCGCCGCGACCTACCTGTTCCCGACCTCGGGCGCCGCCGCGGTGCTCGGCGAGAAGCTCGGCGAGGTGGACGTCTTCGAGCTGCGCCAGCGGATCGGCTTGGCCAGCGCCGCGATGTTCGAGAAGCTGCCGGCCGAGCAGACCGTGCTGCAGTGCGTGCTGACCGCCGCGTACGGCATGACGGTCAGCTGGCGCGAGCAGTACGACACCACCGACGAGCAGCGTGCGCTGGCCCTGCTGGACCGCCTCGGGATGTCCGAGTACACCACCCGCAAGTTCGGCACCCTCTCCGAGGGCGAGCGCAAGCGCACCCTGATCGCCCGGGCCCTGATGACCGACCCCGAGCTGCTGCTGCTGGACGAGCCGGCCGCCGGCCTCGACCTCGGCGGCCGCGAGGACCTGGTCCGCCGGCTCGGCGCGCTGGCCCAGGACGCGCACGCCCCGGCGATGGCGATGGTCACCCACCACGTGGAGGAGATCGCGCCGGGCTTCACCCACGTCCTGATGATCCGTCAGGGCAAGGTGCTGGTGGCGGGTCCGCTCGACACCACGCTGACGGCCCGCAACCTCTCGCTCTGCTTCGGCCTCCCGCTGACCCTGGAGCGGCACGGCGACCGCTGGTCCGCGCAGGGCCTGCCGCTCGGCTGAGCCCCGCGACGCACGGCCCGGCACGCGGTACTGAACAACTGAACTTCGGCTGAAGCGGGCCGGTCGTACGTGCGGCCGGTTTCCGCCCGTCCACCTGCGGGAACTTTCCGCCGCAAGACCGTTCCCTCCCTAGGATGGACCTGTGGACAGCTGGATCTGGTGGCTCCTCGCCGCCGTCGGCCTGGGCATACCTCTGGTGCTCACGGCCATGCCGGAGTTCGCCATGTTCGCGCTCGGCGCCGGCGCGGCGGCCCTGGCGGCCGCGCTCGGGGCGGGGGTGGTCCTCCAGTTCCTGGTGTTCGTGGGGGTCTCCGTCGCCCTGCTGGTACTGGTCAGACCGGTCGCGTACCGGCTGCTGCAGAAGGGGCCGGAGATCCGCACCGGCGTCGACGCGCTCCCGGGCGCCTCGGCGGTGGTACAGGAGAGGGTCGACGGGGAGGGCGGCCGGATCAAGCTCAACGGGGAGATCTGGTCGGCTCGCGCGCTCAACCCCGGCAGCGTCTACGAGCCGGGGCAGCAGGTCGACGTCGTCGAAATCCAGGGCGCAACCGCCCTGGTCGTCTAGGGGAGAGTCGTGGAACCCGTCCTTATCGTGCTGGTCGTCCTGGTCGTGGTGGCCTTCATCGCACTGATCAAGACGATCCAGGTCATCCCGCAGGCCAGCGCCGCGATCGTGGAGCGCTTCGGCCGCTACACCCGCACGCTCGGCGCGGGGCTGAACATCGTGGTGCCCTTCATCGACACCATCCGCAACCGGATCGACCTGCGCGAGCAGGTGGTCCCGTTCCCGCCGCAGCCCGTGATCACCTCGGACAACCTGGTCGTCAACATCGACACCGTCATCTACTACCAGGTGACCGACGCCCGGGCCGCCACCTACGAGGTCGCCAGCTACATCCAGGCGATCGAGCAGCTCACCGTCACCACGCTGCGCAACATCATCGGCTCGATGGACCTGGAGTCCACGCTGACCTCCCGCGAGGTCATCAACGCCGGTCTGCGCGGCGTCCTGGACGAGGCCACCGGCCGCTGGGGCATCCGAGTCAACCGGGTCGAGCTGAAGGCGATCGAGCCGCCGACCTCCATCCAGGACTCGATGGAGAAGCAGATGCGCGCCGACCGGGACAAGCGCGCCGCGATCCTCACCGCCGAGGGCTCCCGGCAGGCCGCCATCCTGCGCGCCGAGGGCGAGAAGCAGGCCGCGGTCCTGCAGGCCGAGGGCGAGGCGCAGGCCGCGGTGCTGCGCGCCGACGGTGAGGCGGCCGCGATCCGGACGGTCTTCGAGGCCATCCACGACGGCGACGCGGACCAGAAGCTGCTCGCCTACCAGTACCTGCAGACCCTGCCCGAGCTGGCCAAGGGCGACTCCAACAAGCTCTGGATCATCCCGAGCGAGGTCGGCGACGCGCTCAAGGGCCTCGGCGGCGCCTTCACCGGCCTGACCGGCGGCGGGAACGGCGCGGCGCCGGCCGCGGCGCCGAGCGGCCGGATCCCGGTCGACCCGACGGCCGGGCCGCGCCCGGTGGACACCGACACCAAGTCGGCGGCCCGCCCGCGGGTCGAGCCGACCCGCGAGTACCCGAAGATCGACCCCGAGTGACCGGGACACCCCGCCGGTAGCCGTATCGCAGACCGGCCCCGAGGGCCCGTACCGCACCGCCGGTACGGGCCCTCGGGCCGTCCGGGCACCGGTCGGCCGGGCGCGCGGGGTCCGGGGGCCCGGTGCGTCCGGGGTCCGCATCCTGGATGGCCGCTGGCCCGTCCGCCGCTCCCTCCGGCATGATCGTCCCGACAGGACCGAGCGAGGGGATGGCAGATGACACTCTGGGAGGGTGTGGCCGTGCTGCTCGCCGGTGTGGGCGCCGGCACCATCAACACCATCGTCGGCTCGGGCACCTTGATCACCTTCCCGGTCCTGCTGGCGGTCGGCCTGCCCCCGGTGACCGCCAACGTCTCCAACACCCTCGGCCTGGTCCCCGGCTCGCTCAGCGGCGCCATCGGCTACCGCCGCGAGCTCAGCGGCCAGCGCCGCCGGCTCGCCCGGCTCTCGGTCGCCTCACTGATCGGCGGCCTGGCCGGCGCCGTCCTGCTGATCCGGCTGCCGGCCAAGGCCTTCGACGCGATCGTCCCGGTCCTCATCCTGCTCGCCCTGGTCCTGGTGGTCCTCCAGCCCCGGGTGGCCCGCGCGATGGCCGCCCGCCGGGCGAACGGCGACGGCGCGCCCGCCGAGGAGGTCGGCCCGGTGCTGTTCACCGGCGTCCTGCTGGCCGGCGTCTACGGCGGCTACTTCGGCGCCGCCCAGGGCGTCCTGCTGCTCGCACTGATGGGCATGCTGCTGCAGGACTCGATGCAGCGGATCAACGCCACCAAGAACGTCCTCGCCATGATCGTCAACGCGGTCGCCGCGGTCTTCTTCCTCTTCACCTCCACCATCGACTGGACCGCCGTCCTGCTGATCGCCGTCGGATCCGCCGCCGGCGGCCAGCTCGGCGCCAAGGTCGGCCGCCGGCTGCCCCCCGCGGCGCTGCGCGGCCTGATCGTGGTGGTCGGCCTGGTCGCGGTCGGCCGGATGCTCTTCGGCTGACCCGCCCGCGCGGTCCCGTCCCCGGCGGACGTCCTGCTCAGCCGGTACCCCAGGCGCACTCGATCAGGCTGCCCCACCCTCGTACCGGTGGACCGTCCTGATCCACCGTCACCCGCCACCCCACCCGGGAGGACCCCGATGGCCCTGGAAATGCGCGAGATCTGCGAACGCTGCGAGGTGTCGCTCAAGGCGGACGGCCCCGCCTTCATATGCTCCTACGAGTGCACCTTCTGCCCGGACTGCACCGGGGCGATGGCCGCCACCTGTCCCAACTGCGGTGGCGAGCTGCTCACCCGGCCGCGCCGGACCACCGGCTGATCCGGCGGTCCGGACGACGGGCCCCGCCGCCGACCCCGGCCGACCGGCCGGGACCAACGAGAGGTACCGCCGCATGAGCAGGGTCAGGCTTACGGAGGACGAGATCGCCGCAGGCCTGGCCGGCCTGCCCGACTGGCGGCGCGAGGGCGACTCGATCGTCCGCACCGCGGAGACCGCGAGCTTCCCGACCGCGATCCGGGTGGTCGGCGCGGTCGCCGAGGACGCCGAACGGCTGGACCACCACCCCGACATCGACATCCGCTGGCGGACCCTGCGGTTCGTGCTCTCCACCCACAGCGAAGGCGGCCTGACCGCCCTCGACCTCACCCTCGCCGGGCTCATCGACCAGGCCCTGCGGACCGCCGACTGACCGCCGGCTGACCCCCGGTCAGCGCCCGCCCGAGCCCGCGGCGGCGGGCCCGTCCCGTCCACCATGAGATGCTGGCCCACGGCAGCACGCAGTCGGGACGGACGGAACGCATGGCTCAGGACCATCCCCCAGCCTCGGGCCAGGGATACCCGCACGACACCAACGGGCAGCAGCAGCCGGTCGGCTACGACCAGCAGCAGCCCTGGTATCCCCAGCAGACCGAGGCCGCCACCGGGTGGGCGCCGGACCCCGGCCACCAGCAGCAGCCGTACGGCGCCCAGGCCGGAACCCCGGCCTGGCAGCCCGGCGACCAGTGGGAGAACGCCCTCCCCCCGCACGACCCGACGGCCGGCTACTACCAGCCGTACCAGGCCGAGCAGTACGGCTACCCCGCCGCCCCCGGCCAGGACCAGCAGCTGTACGCCCCGGCGGACACCGGTGACGGCTACGGCGGCTACCTCCCCTACGAGAGCGCCCCCGCCGCGCCGGCCACCACCGGGTACGACGGCGGCCACCTCGACCCCGGCGGCCACCCCGCCGACGGGACGCCCACCGGGTACCCGCCCTTCCCCCCGGCCTCACCGCCCGACACCGTCGGGGCGGCCGGGCCGGACGGTCCCGGTCCCGGCGCGGGCGTGCGCCCGGACGACAGCGCGCCCGGCGGCGACGGCCCGGCCGGGGAGGACGGCCGCGGGCCGGAATCCGGCGCCGGAGCCGCGGCGGCCGCCAAGCCGTCGCTGCTGGACCGCGCCAAGGCCGCCGCCGCGAGCGCCGCCGGCGCCGCCAACGGCTCCGGCCAGCAGGCGCCCAGCCGCCGGGCCCTCGCGATCCGGGTCGGCGCGGGCGTCGCCGCGCTCGCCGTCCTGGTCACCGCGGGCGTCCTGGTCACCGGCGACGACGATCCGGTGAAGCCCGCCGCCGACGCCCCCGTCAGCCAGAACATCGCGGTCGCCCACGACAAGGCCTGGGCCGCCCAGCCGGCCACCGCCGCGCCCGACGGCAGCGACGACACCCTGGCCGGCAGCTGGCTGCTGGCCGACGCGGTGGTCCGCGCCGACGGATCCGGCGTGCACGCCTACGGCCTCGCCGACGGCAAGGCGACCTGGACCCTCCAGGCGCCCGCCGACGGCGCCGTGCCCTGCGGACTCAGCCCGAGCGTCAACGCCAAGGGCCTGGGCGCCGTGCTGTTCCGCGCCGGCGCGGACCCGAAGCTGCCCTGCACCACACTGGCCGCCGTCGACACCAAGACCGGCAAGGCCGTCTGGACCAAGGCCGTCTCCGACACCAAGGACGCCTACGCGGCACACGTCGCCGTCACCGACGACAAGGTCATCGCGGTCGGCGACGACCGGGCCGCCGCCTGGGCGGCCGAGGACGGCAAGGACGTCTGGCAGTACGCGGGCCAGGGCAAGTTCTGCACCCTCTCCGGCGGCGCCGGCGGCGCCACGGTCGTGCTGCACAGCAGCTGCGCCGACTCGACCCCGGTCGACCAGGCCGTGGCCCTGAACGCCGCCGACGGCAAGGTCACCTGGTGGCGCGGCCTGAACAACCAGCCGAAGACCGTCACCGTGCTCTCCGCCGAACCCGCCGTGGTGCTCACCACCGGGGAGAAGCCGGCCGACGACCGGGTCTTCGCCTGGGGGCCGAGCGGCGACCCCGCCGCCGAGATCCCGGTCGTGGCCGAGGGCGGCCGGCTGGAGGTGGCCCGGGGCACCTTCGACGCCGTCCCCGGCGTCTACTTCCACGAGCACACCATGATCGCGGCCGTCACCCCGGCCGACCCCGCCGGCGCCCCGTCCGTCGCCGCGTACGACCTCACCACCGGCAAGTCCGTGTGGCGCACCCCGGTCGCCGAGAAGCGCAAGTCCCGGCCGGTCGGCCTGGACGGCTCGGGCCTGCTGCTCGCCGTGGACGAGCGGCTCGACCAGCCCGCCCACATCAGCCGTTTCGCGCTGACCGGCGGACAGGAGACCCAGGGCGGCGCCTTCCCGCCCGGCACCGGCTCGCTGCTCACCTCGGGCCGCCTGCTCGCCGGCGGCGAGAAGGTCGTCGCGATGCCCGAGCACGCGTTCAACTTCGGCGTCGCCACCGCCTTCCGCAGCAAGGGCTGACGCCCGCCACGGACGGCGGTGGGACGTACGGGTGGGCCGACCTGTCCCCCGACCGGGTCGGCCCACCGGCTCCGTGCGCCGCCCACCGGTCCCACGGACCGCCGGGCGACACGGCTGCCGCGGTCCGCTAGGCGGTGGCCGGCAGCCAGGCGGCCAGGTCGCCGAGGTCGCCCTCGCGCAGGCCCAGCGCCAGCATCAGGGTGGCCTCCGGCGTCGGCTCGAACGGCCGCCGCAGCAGCCGCATCCCCGCCTGCTCCGGTGTCCGGTCGGCCTTGCGCTGGTTGTCCTCGGCACAGGCCGCGACGGTGTTCAGCCAGCTGTCCGCGCCACCGCGGGACCGCGGGACCAGGTGGTCCACGGTGCTCGCCCGGCGTCCGCAGTACGCGCAGACGTGCTGGTCCCTGACCAGCACGCCGCGGCGCGACCACGGGGCCCGTTGTCGGAACGGCACCCGGACGTACCGTTGCAGTCTGATCACCCGGGGCACCGGGACGGACACACCGGTACCACGCACCACGCGCAGCGGATGGGCCTGCTCGACCACGGCCTTGTCCTGCAGTACGAGGACCACGGCACGCTTGAGCGAGACCGTGGTCAGCGGCTCGTAGCTCGCGTTCAGTACCAGCGTGTTGCGCATCTTCAGGCCACCTCCCTGCAGCACGTGCCGACGGCACGGCCGCCCCTCACCGCCGCCACCCGGCGGTGGGACAACTGTGACCGTGCGCCACCCGCGGAACAACGGAATTTCCGCGCCCCCGCGCCGACCGGCCGAAACCCGTTGGCACCGACCGCGTACTCTCTAAGACGCTGGATCCGTCCGGCGTACGGCCCGACCGAACGGGCCGGCGGCGCACCGGACGCCCGACCGAAGGAGAAGCGTGACCGTGACGGACATCGTCGACGAGCTGCGGTGGCGTGGGCTGATCGCCCTGTCCACCGACGAGGACGCACTGCGCAAGGCGTTCGCGGACGGCCCGGTCACCTTCTATTGCGGCTTCGACCCGACGGCCCCGAGCCTGCACCTCGGCAACCTGGTGCAGATCCTCACCATGCGCCGCCTCCAGCAGGCCGGAAACCTCCCGCTCGGCCTGGTCGGCGGAGCCACCGGCCTGATCGGCGACCCCAAGCCGACCGCGGAGCGCGTCCTCAACGACCCCGAGACCGTGGCGGCCTGGGTCGACCGCCTGCGCGGCCAGATCTCCCGCTTCCTCGACTTCGACGGCGAGTACGCGGCCCGCATGGTCAACAACCTGGACTGGACGTCCGGGATGTCGGCCATCAGCCTGCTGCGCGACATCGGCAAGTACTTCCGGGTCAACAACATGATCGCCAAGGAGGCCGTCGCCCGACGGCTCAACTCCGACGCGGGCATCAGCTACACCGAGTTCAGCTACCAGATCCTCCAGGGCATGGACTTCCTGGAGCTGAACCGCCGGTACAACTGCACCCTGCAGACCGGCGGCAGCGACCAGTGGGGCAACCTCACCGCCGGCACCGACCTGATCCGCAAGGCCGACGCCAAGTCGGTGCACGCGCTGGCCACGCCGCTGATCGTCAAGGCCGACGGCACCAAGTTCGGCAAGACCGAGTCCGGCACCGTCTGGCTCGACCCCGAGCTGACCACCCCCTACGCCTTCTACCAGTTCTGGCTGAACGCGGACGACCGGGACGTCTCCACCTTCCTGCGCATCTTCTCCTTCCGTACCCGGGAGGAGATCGAGGAGCTGGAGCGCGAGACCGCCGAGCGGCCCGCCGCCCGCCTCGCCCAGCGCGCCCTGGCCGAGGAGCTCACCTCGCTGGTCCACGGCGAGGACCAGTACGAGCGCGCGGTCGCCGCATCGAAGGCGCTTTTCGGCCAGGGCGAACTCGCCGACCTGGAGCCGGCCACCCTCGCGGCAGCGCTGGCCGAGGTCCCGAAGGCGACGGTCACCGAGCTCGGCCAGATCGTCGACCTCCTGGTGGAGGCCGGCCTGGCCCCGAGCCGCTCGGCCGCCCGCCGCACCATCAAGGAAGGCGGCGCCTACCTCAACAACGCCAAGGTCACCGATGAGGAGGCCACCGCCGCCGCATCCGACCTGCTGCACGGCCGCTGGCTGGTGCTGCGTCGGGGCAAGCGCAACCTGGCCGCGGTGGAGCTGGCCGCGCACTGACACCGCGCGACGGGCCCCACCCGCTGCCGAGCCGCCGTCAGATCGCCGCGGTGGCGGGCGGGTTGACCGTCGAGCTCAGCCATGAGGGGCCGGATCCAGCCAGATCCGGCCCCTCATGTTTGACTCGACCGACACCTGGGCGTAACGTAGTCCGAGTCGCCTGAACGGCCGAGGCCGAAGGTGACGATCCCCCAAACTCTCACTCGAGCGACACGTCGCGCACCTTTTCGATCGCCATCGGAACGGAAAAGCGGGCCGAATAACTCTGGTAGAGTTCGGGAGCGCCGAAAGGCAAAAGCGAAATCCGATGAACGAAACTCCGGAAAACGGAGCGGAAAACATCTGATAAGCTGGAAACACGAAAGAACGAAGCGCCCGGAGGGCCCGCTGGAAGGCGGTCCGAAGGAAGCGTCCGTTCCTTGAGAACTCAACAGCGTGCCAAAAGTCAACGCCAGATATGTTGACATCCCCGGCCGGTCCGTTCGGATCGGTTGGAGATTCCTTTAGTAACAAAACACTAGCGAGGACGCAGTGCGCGGGACCGCCCTATTCCGGTGGTTGCCGTGCCGCTCAACGCGGGTGGCCGCTCGATTACGAGCAGACATTCACGGAGAGTTTGATCCTGGCTCAGGACGAACGCTGGCGGCGTGCTTAACACATGCAAGTCGAACGGTGAAGCCCTTCGGGGTGGATCAGTGGCGAACGGGTGAGTAACACGTGGGAA
>NZ_JBXQQB010000049.1:0-29558 GCF_057220535.1 Kitasatospora sp. NEAU-CNBT7
GCAGGGCGCGGGCGACCAGGGCCTGATGTTCGGCTACGCGTGCGACGACACGCCCGAGCTGATGCCGCTGCCGATCACCCTGGCGCACCGGCTGTCGCGCCGGCTGTCGGAGGTCCGCAAGAACGGCACCATCCCGTACCTGCGCCCGGACGGCAAGACCCAGGTCACCATCGAGTACGACGGTGACAAGGCGCTGCGCCTGGACACCGTGGTCGTCTCCTCGCAGCACGCGAGCGACATCGACCTGGAGTCGCTGCTGACCCCGGACATCCGGGAGTTCGTGGTCGAGCCGGAGCTCAAGCGGCTGGCGGACGACGGGATCAAGCTGGTCACCGACGGCTACCGGCTGCTGGTGAACCCGACCGGCCGGTTCGAGATCGGCGGTCCGATGGGTGACGCCGGCCTGACCGGCCGCAAGATCATCATCGACACGTACGGCGGGATGGCCCGCCACGGCGGCGGCGCGTTCTCGGGCAAGGACCCGTCCAAGGTGGACCGCTCGGCCGCGTACGCGATGCGCTGGGTGGCCAAGCACATCGTCGCCGCGGGTCTGGCGACCCGGGCCGAGGTGCAGGTCGCGTACGCGATCGGCAAGGCCGAGCTGGTGGGTCTGTTCGTGGAGACCTTCGGGACCGAGACGGTGCCGGTGCTGAAGATCCAGGAGGCCGTGGTGAAGGTCTTCGACCTGCGCCCGGCGGCGATCATCCGCGACCTGGACCTGCTGCGGCCGATCTACGCGAAGACCGCCGCCTACGGCCACTTCGGCCGGGAGGACGCGGACTTCACCTGGGAGCGCACCGACCGCGTCGAGCAGCTCAAGCAGGCCGTGCAGGCCTGACGCCCGCGCCGGTGGACGGCGGTCGCCCTTCGGGGCGGCCGCCGTCCGCTGCGTTCCCGGGCAGGTCGGCGGGCCTGCGGTGTCGGCGGGGTCGGTTATGTTGTGGTCGGGCCCGGCTCGCCGAGCCGGGCCCGGGCGCGGTGGCACGGGGTCGGAGCACGGGAGCGATGGGCAGCGCAGAGGGCGCCGGCGAGCAGCTGGCCTTCATCCGGGAGACGGTCCGCCGCTCCCGGCCCAAGGCCGCGCGCGGCCTGGAGCTGGCCGGGCAGCTGCCGGTCGCCCGGGTCCTGGTCGACAAGGGCGTGCTCAGCCTCGACCAGTACTTCGACTACGCGGTGCCCGCCGCGATGGACGCCGACGCCCAGCCCGGCGTCCGGGTCCGGGTCCGGTTCGGCGCCCGGGTCGGGGCCTCCGGGCGGCGCGAGGGCGGACAGCTGCACGACGGGTTCGTGGTCGAGCGGCTGGCCACCTCCGACTACGCCGGGCCGCTGGCGCCGCTGTCCAGGGTGCTGTCGCCCGAGCGGGTGCTCACCCCCGAGCTGCTGCGGCTGTGCCGCGCGGTCGCCGACCGCTACGCGGGCACCCTCGCCGACGTCCTGCAGCTCGCCGTACCGCCCCGGCACGCGGGCGCCGAGGCCGAGCCCTCCCCGCCGCCGCTGCCGCCGCCGCCCGCCCCGGACCCAGGCAGCTGGGCGCGGTACCCGCAGGGGCCGGCCTTCCTCGGTTCGCTGGCGGCGGGCCACGCACCCCGGGCGGTGTGGACGGCCCTGCCCGGACCGTCCTGGCCGCAGGAGATCGCCCGCGCGGTGGCCGCCACCCTGGCCGGCGGCCGGGGCGCGCTGGTGGTCCTGCCCGACGGGCGGGCCGCCGGCCGGGTCGACGCCGCGCTGACCGCGCTGCTCGGCCCCGGCCGGCACGCCGCGCTGGCCGCCGACGCGGGGCCGCAGGAGCGCTACCGGCGCTGGCTCGCCGTCCGCCGGGGCTCGGTACGGGCGGTGATCGGCACCCGGGCCGCGATGTTCGCGCCCGTCCGCGACCTGGGGCTGGTCGTCGTCTGGTCGGACGGGGACAGCAGCCACAGCGACCCGCACGCCCCGTACGCGCACGTGCGCGAGGTGGCGCTGCTGCGGGCCACCGAGGAGGGCGCGGGCGTCCTGCTCGGCGGGCTGTCCACCACCGTCGAGGCGGCGCAGCTGCTGCGGACGGGCTGGGCCAGGCCGCTGGCGGCCGACCGGGAGACCGTACGGGCGCTGGCACCGCGGATCCGGACCGTCACCGACCTGGACGAGGCCCGGGACGAGGCGGCGCGGGCCGCGCGGCTGCCGTCGGTCGCCTGGACGGCCGCGCGCGAGGCGCTGGAGCGCGGGCCGGTGCTGATCCAGGTGCCGCGGCGCGGGTACCAGCCGCGACTGTCCTGCGGGCGCTGCCGGGAGCCGGCCCGCTGCCGGCCGTGCGGCGGGCCGCTGGAGAACGTCGGCGCGGACCTGCCGCCGCAGTGCAGCTGGTGCGGGACGCCGGAGCCGGACTGGCACTGCCCCGAGTGCGGCTCGTTCCGGCTGCGGGCGAACGTGGTCGGCGCCCGGCGGACCGCCGAGGAGCTGGGGAAGGCCTTCCCCCGGGTCCCGGTCCGCACCTCCGGCCGGGACGCGGTGCTCACCACCGTGCCCGCCGCGCCCGCGTTGGTGATCGCCACCCCCGGCGCCGAACCGCTGGCCGAGGACGGCTACGCGGCCGCGCTGCTGCTGGACGGGTGGGCGCTGCTCAACCGGCCCGACCTGCGGGCGGGGGAGGAGGCGCTGCGGCGGTGGCTGACCGCGGCGGCCCTGGTACGGCCGGCGTCGGCCGGCGGCACCGTGGTGGTGGTCGCGGAGGCGACGGCGCGGCCGGTGCAGGCACTGGTGCGGTGGGACCCGGCGGGCCACGCCGCGCTCGAGCTGGAGGAACGGGCGGCGCTGCGGTTCCCGCCGGTGTCGCGGATGGCCTCGGTGACGGGCGCGCCGCAGGCGGTGGCAGACCTGCTCGGGCTGCTGCGGCTGCCCGATGGGGCGGATGTGCTCGGGCCGGTGCCGGTGGTGGGTGGCGGCGGCGGTGCGGGTGGGCGCGAGGAGGAGGTCGAGCGGGCGTTGCTGCGGGTCGAGCCGGGGCAGGGGGCGGCGCTGGCGGCGGCGCTGAAGGCGGCGCAGATCGCGCGGTTGGCGCTGCGGGGGTCGGAGCCGGTGCGGATCCGGATCGATCCGCCGGACATCGGGTGAGGGACGGCGGAGCGTGGGGGGGTGCGGTGGGGGTGTGAGGTGCGGGGTGGTGGGGGGTTTTCGCGCAGTTCCTCGCGCCCCTGAGGGGGACCCCCAGCGCTCTGAGGGGGGATCCCCTGGGCTCCGAGGGGGACCCCCAGCGCCCCTGGGGGTGGGGCGCTGGGGTGGTGGGGTCAGTGGCCGATGCGGGCGGCTTGGGGGGTGAGGCCGCCCTGGCGGGCCTGGGGGACCGAGCGGGAGAGCGGCTGCGGCTGCTTGGGGACGACCGGTTCGTCGTGGTGCGGTGCCGCGAGCGGGACGGGCTCGGGGAGGCGGTCGTCGCGCGGGGTGCCGGGGGCGGGGACGGCGGCGGCGGTGAGCAGGTCGCCGGTCGGGCGGCGCATGCCGTACCGGCGGTGGACCGCCTGCTTGGTCACGCCGAGTGCGGAGCCGACCGAGTCCCAGGAGAAGCCGAGCGCCCGGTCGAACTCGACCGCCGCCGCGACCAGGGTCTCCACGCTCTCCCTGAGCTCCTGGGCGAGCCGGACGGTCGGGGCGGGCGCCCGGCCGTACACCACGAACCCGGCCGAGGTGCTGGGCCGCCGGGGCCGGTAGACGTTGCCGAGTTGGGCGGTGAGGGTCCGCAGCGCATCGACCTGCCGCCGCACCCGCTCGATGTCCCGCACCAGCAGGTGCAGGCTCGCCCGCGCGCGGGCGTCGTGGTTGATCTGCTCGGCCATGGCCTGGATGCCACCTCTCCGTACGGTCCGCCTGACGCGCCCCTGCTCGCCCGCTGGCGGGCAAGGAGGGCAGGGACGCAGTGGCGTCCCGGTCAATTCCACTTGACCAACGCCCGACCGGGGGCCGGGGTCACGCGCCCGGCCGGAGAAGGGTTATGCCAGCTGGTGGGCCGGACGTGGCGCGGGCATTGCATAGACTTCCCGGTGGTCCTCCGCGGACCGCACCCGCCGCCGCCCGACGAACAGGAGCCCGACGCCATGGCGATCCAGCCGATCCGGATCTTCGGCGACCCGGTGCTCCGCGCCACCGCCAAGCCGGTGACCGTCTTCGACAAGGAGCTGCGGCGCCTGGTCAAGGACCTCACCGACACCATGCTGGACGCCCCCGGCGCCGGGCTGGCCGCGCCTCAACTCGGCGTCTCGCTGAGGGTGTTCACGTACTACGTGGACGGCGTGGTGGGCCACCTGATCAACCCGGACCTGAGCCTGACCGAGGAGGAGCAGGACGGCCCCGAGGGCTGCCTCTCGCTCCCCGGCCTGCGCTTCGACACCAAGCGCGCCCACGGCGTGGTCGCCAAGGGTTTCGACATGCACGGCGAACCGGTGACGATATCCGGCACCCAGTTGCTCGCGCGCTGCATCCAGCACGAGACCGACCACCTCGACGGCATCATCTTCATCGACCGCCTCGACCGCGAGCAGCGCAAGGCCGCGCTCAAGGCGATCCGCGAGGCGGAGTGGGGCGCCGGGCCCGCGCCGACCGTCAAGATCTCCCCGCACAGCACCTTCGGCTCCGCCCGCTGAGCCGTCCGCTTCTCCGCTCACCGTCCCCTGCCCCGCTGCAGAAAGGCACCCATGCGCCTCGTCTTCGCCGGCACCCCCGAGGTCGCCGTTCCCGCCCTGGACGCCCTGCTGGCCTCGGACCGGCACGAGGTGGTCGCGGTGGTCACCCGCCCCGACGCCGCGTCCGGCCGCGGGCGCAGGCTGGTCGCCAGCCCGGTCGCCCAGCGCGCCGAGGAGGCCGGGATCGAGGTCCTCAAGCCGGCCAGGCCGAGCGAGCCCGCGTTCATGGCCCGGCTGGCCGAACTGGCCCCGGACTGCTGCCCGGTGGTGGCGTACGGCGCGCTGATCCGCCCCGGCGCGCTGGAGATCCCCGTGCACGGCTGGGTCAACCTGCACTTCTCGCTGCTGCCCGCGTGGCGCGGCGCCGCCCCCGTGCAGCACGCGGTGCTGGCCGGCGACGAGGTGACCGGCGCGTCCACCTTCCTGATCGAGCAGGGACTGGACTCCGGCCCGGTGTTCGGCGTGGTCACCGAGGAGATCCGCCCGGCCGACACCAGCGGCGAACTGCTCACCCGGCTCTCGCACTCCGGCGCCCGGCTGCTGACCGCCACCATGGACGGCATCGCGGACGGTTCGCTGCGGCCCGTCGCGCAGCCCGTCGACGGCGTCACCCTGGCCCCGAAGATCAACGTCGAGGACGCCCGGATCGAGTGGTCCCACCCGGCGCTGCGGGTCGACCGGCTGGTCCGCGGCTGCGCGCCCGCGCCCGGCGCCTGGACCACCTTCCGCGGCGAGCGGCTCAAGCTGTCCGGCCCGGTGACGCTGCTGACCGGCAGCTCGGAACTGGCCCCCGGCGAGCTCGCCGTGAGCAAGAACAGCGTCCGGGTCGGCACCGGCAGCCACGAGGTCGAGCTGGGCGAGGTCCAGCCGCAGGGCAAGAAGCCGATGCGGGCGGCAGACTGGGCCCGTGGGGTCCGGATCGAGTCCGGCGAACTGCTGGGCCGGTGACGCCGCGGCCCCGGCCCGCCCGTCCACCCGAAACCTGTCCACCCCGAAGCCTGTCCACCCCGAAACCGTCCGATCCGTTGATTCCGTAGCACCTTGAGGCACCAGTGACCACCCCCAGCGCCAAGCGCGCCCCCCGCCCGCACCGCCGCCCGAAGAAGGACCCGGCCCGGATCGTCGCCTTCCGCGCGCTGCGCGCCGTCGACGAGCGGGACGCGTACGCCAACCTGATCCTGCCCTCGCTGCTGCGCGAGGCCGAGCAGAAGGGGATGGACCGCCGCGACGCGGCCCTCGCCACCGAGCTCGTCTACGGGACACTGCGGATGCAGGGCAGCTACGACGCGATCATCGCCGCCTGCGTCGACCGTCCGCTGCGCGAGGTCGACCCGCCGGTGCTGGACGTGCTCTCGCTCGGCGCGCACCAGCTGCTCGCCACCCGCATCCCCAGCCACGCCGCCGTCTCCGCCACCGTGGAGCTGGCCCGGGTGGTGCTCGGCGACGGCCGAGCCAAGTTCGTCAACGCCGTCCTGCGCAAGATCAGCGCCCAGGACCTGGACGCCTGGCTGCAGCAGGTCGCCCCGCCGTACGACCAGGACGCCGAGGACCACCTCGCCGTGCTGCACTCGCACCCGCGCTGGGTGGTCTCCTCGCTGTGGGACTCGCTCGGCCGCTGGCAGCCGGACGCCAGCGGGCGCACCGCGATGGAGGAGCTGCTCGCCGCCGACAACGCGCGCCCCGAGGTCACCCTGATCGCCCGGCCCGGCCGCGCCACGGTCGAGGAGATCGCCGCCGCGCTGCCCGAGGCCGAACCCGGCCGCTGGTCCCCGTACGCGCTGCGGCTCGCCGAGGGCGGCGACCCGGCCGGCATCGACGCCGTGAAGGAGAACCGGGCCGGCGTCCAGGACGAGGGCAGCCAGCTGGTCGCGCTCGCCCTGGCCGCCGCCCCGCTGGAGGGCAGCGACCGGCTCTGGCTGGACGGCTGCGCGGGCCCCGGCGGCAAGGCCGCCCTGCTCGGCGCGCTCGCCGCGGAGCGCGGCGCGGCCCTGGTCGCCTCCGAGAAGCAGCCGCACCGGGCCCGGCTGGTGGCCCGCGCCCTGGACGGCAACCCCGGCCCGTACACCGTGATCGCCGCCGACGGCACCAAGCCCGCCTGGCGCGAGGGCTCCTTCGACCGGACCCTGGTCGACGTGCCCTGCTCGGGCCTCGGCGCGCTGCGCCGCCGCCCCGAGGCGCGCTGGCGCCGCCGCCCGGAGGACATCGCCGGGTTCGGGCCGCTCCAGCGGGACCTGCTGCGCACCGCGATCCGGGCCACCCGGGCGGGTGGCGTGGTCGGGTACGCCACCTGTTCGCCGCACCTGGCCGAGACCCGGGCCGTGGTCGACGACGTGCTGCGCGAGGAGCCCGGCGTGGAGTGGATCGACGCCCGGCCGCTGCTGCCCGGACTCCCCGCGCTCGGCGACGGCCCGGACGTCCAGCTCTGGCCGCACCTGCACGGCACCGACGCGATGTACCTGGCCCTGCTGCGCCGCACCGGCTGACCCGCGGCCGGGCCGCCACCACCCACCGACGGGAGTGGCGGCCCGGGACCGTACCGGCCTCCGAGCGGCCCGGGCGGCGCCGGCCGGTCACTGCCGGGCGGTGGTCTCCGGGGTGATGGTGTAGATCTCCACCTCGCCGAGGTAGACCAGCTCCTCGACGTACTCGGCGAGGTCGTCGTAGAGCAGGTTCTCGGTCCAGGTCCGGTGGTCGAGGATCCACTCGGCGAGGGCCGTGCGGTCGCCGGCGGCGACCAGCCGGTCGAGCTCGGCCTTGGCGGTGACCGCCTCCCCGGTGGTGATCGACCCGTGCTCGCCGGCCTCCGCGCGGGCGAGGGTGGCGTCGATCTCATCGCCGTAGCGCAGCAAGGTCTGCAGCGCCAGCGCGCGCTTCATGTCCGCCGCCGACAGGATGCCGAACGGGTGCGAGGCGTACGTGCCGTCGGGCAGCTTGACGGTGTTCTCGCGCTCGAAGTCGCCGCCCTCGGCCTGCGGGTCGGAGTTGACGAAGGCCACCCGGCTGCCCGGGGGAGCGGACGCCAGCAGCTGCCGGTCGGTGACGTCGGCGACCGGCTCCTGCGCCCTCAGCCGGTCGGTGGCGGGGGTGCGCAGCCGGTACGGCGAACCGAACCCCTCCTTGAACCACAGCTTGTGGTGGCTCAGTCCGGTCGACCCGTGGTCCTTGAGGGTGAACGGCTGCCGCGCCGCCCGGTCGAACTCCGCCCGGCCGACCGCCGCCGCCCACGCGCCGAGCTGTACGGCCTGCACGAAGGTGGCGCAGTCGAGTGTCCAGCCACCGGAGTTGTCCACCAGGTCGCGCACCGCGTCGTACGGGGACCTGCCGTCGCGCAGCTTCAGGTAGGCGTCGTCGCCGTGGCCCTGCTGCGCCCAGTTCAGCCGGTTGAAGGCCTTGTCCCGGCCGGAGTTCTCGAAGGCCGGGCCCCCGGCCAGGAGCCGGCGGGCGGTGAGGTCCACCTGCGCCCGGTACGCGTAGGCGTAGACGCTCCGGCCGGTGAGGCATCCGCCGAGGCCGAGCAGCACCGCGTCCACCGACGCGAACACCGTCCGTCCGGCCTGCGCCAGCTCCGGCAGGGCGGCGACGTACCCGTCGTGCCAGACCACGCCGCTCGCCTCGTCGGCCGCCAACTCCCCCAGTTTCGCGAGCAGTTCCTGTCCCGTGTACTGCTGACCCGCAACCGTGTACACCGATGGTCCCCCCATCCGTTTCGAACCTGCCGATTCCCCCGTACTGGACATTAGTGACACTCCGTCAGCCTGTCCACGAATCCGGCACACCCCCGTCGCCGACCGGTACTGGACAAAGCAGCCGGTGCGGCAGAGGCTGACGGACATGGAGTTCACCCACCTCGGCCGTACCGGCCTGACCGTGTCCCGCCTGTGCCTCGGCACCATGAACTTCGGTCCGCACACCGAAGAGGCCGACGCGCACGAGATCATGGACACCGCCCACGAACAGGGCATCAACTTCTTCGACACCGCCAACGTCTACGGCTGGGGTGAGAACAAGGGCCGTACCGAGGAGATCATCGGCAGCTGGTTCGCCAAGGGCGGCGGCCGCCGCGAGCGGACCGTGATCGCCACCAAGCTCTACGGCGACATGGGGGAGTGGCCCAACGAGGGCCGGCTCTCGGCGCTCAACATCCGCCGCGCGGTCGACGCCAGCCTGCGCCGCCTGCAGACCGACCACATCGACCTGTACCAGATGCACCACGTCGACCGGGCCACGCCGTGGGACGAGATCTGGCAGGCGATGGAGGTGCTGGTCGCCCAGGGCAAGATCATCTATGTCGGTTCCAGCAACTTCGCCGGCTGGCACATCGCCCGCGCCCAGGAGACGGCCAGGGCCCGCAACTTCCTCGGCCTCACCAGCGAGCAGTCGATCTACAACCTGCTGGAGCGCAACGTCGAGCTGGAGGTGATCCCGGCCGCCCAGGAGTACGGCCTCGGCCTGATCCCGTGGTCCCCGCTGCACGGCGGCCTGCTCGGCGGCGTGCTGCGCAAGGAGGCCCAGGGCGTGCGCCGCTCCACGGGCCGCTCCGCCGAGACGCTGGAGTCCAAGCGCCCGCAGCTCCAGGCGTACGAGGACCTGGCCGCCGAACTCGGCCACGAGCCCGGCGACGTGGCGCTGGCCTGGCTGCTCGGCCGGCCCGCCGTCACCGCCCCGATCGTCGGCCCGCGCACCCTGGACCAGCTGCACGCGGCCGTCCGGGCGCTGGACGTGACGCTCGACCAGAAGACCCTCGACCGGCTGGACGAGATCTTCCCGGGCCGCCGTACCGCCCCGGAGGACTACGCCTGGTAGCCGACCGGGCCCGGGCCCGGTGCCGGCCGCCGGGCCCGTCCGGCGGCCGGCGCCACCGGGCGCGCCCCGCCCGGTAGCACCCCGCCCGGGAGCACCCGCGCAGCGGGGCCGCCGCGCCCCGGCGCACCGGCCCCGCTGCGCGGTTACCGGGCATCGGCGCCGGGACGCGTCAGGATGGCGGGGTGAAGCCGATCATCAATCAGGTCCCCTACTACTCCCAGTGGGAGTCGCCCGAGCTGGTGCCGGACATCCTGGCGGGCACCGTCCGGGCCGGGGACGACCCGCTGTGGGAACGCTCCGGCGCGGCCGACGAGGACGAGTACGAGTACTGGTCCTGGCGGATCTGCGGGATGGCCTGCCTGCGGATGGCCCTCGACTTCTGGTGGGGCGTCGCCCCCGCCGCGATCCGGCTGGCCGACGAGTGCCTGGCGGCCGGGGCGTACGTCCGCCACCCGGACGGCCGACTCGACGGACTGCTGCACCGGCCGTTCGCCGAGTACGTCCGCACCCGGTGGGGCCTGCACGCCGACGCCCGCTCCCCGCTGCCCGTCGAGGAGCTCGCCGGACAGATCGCCGAGAGCCGGCTGCTGATGCTCTCGGTGCACCCGAGCATCCGCACCCTCGACCCCGAACCGCCCCGGCAGGGCGGCCACCTGGTGCTCGCGGTCGGCGCGAACGACGAGGAACTGCTGATCCACAACCCGTCCGGCTTCCCCGACGGGTCGCAGCAGTACGCCCGGGTGCCCTGGGCGGACCTGCCGCGGTTCTACGCCGGACGGGGCATCCTGCTGGGCCCGCCGCGCCGCGGCCGGGTCAGCGCCGGCACCGGACGGCGGACCGCGGCGCCCGGCCACTGAGCCCGGCCGTTGAGCCCGGCCGGCGCAGCGGGCGTGCGGAGGATCAGCTGCTGACCGGCAGGCCGATCGGGTTGAGCTGCGGGAGCTCGGCCCGGCAGGCGGTGGAGATCGGCCGCAGGGCGGTCGCCAGTTCGTCCAGCTCGGCCCGCCGGAAGCCGGCCCAGACCCGGGCGGCCGCCAGGTCGGTGGCCGCCTCCAGGGCCTGGTGGCGGGCCCGGCCCTCGGCGCTGAGCGAACCGTCCCCCGCGAGCCAGCCGCGTTCGACCAGCCGGGCGGTGGCCGCGTCCCACTCCTGGTCCGTCCAGCCGCGGTACGGCTGCAGCACCTCGCGCCGGATGTCCAGGGCGCAGCGCACCACCAGCGCCTCGCAGCCGTCCAGCCCCTCGGTGACCAGCGCGGCCACGTGGCCGTCACCGCGGTGCTCGCGCAGCACCGTGGTCGCGTGCCAGAGCCGGCCCAGCCGGCCCTCGGGACGCGGAAGGGCGGCGTTGGCGGCGGCCAGCACCCGCCCGCAGCAGTCCAGGCCGTCCACGGCCCGCTCCAGCAGCTCCACCGAGCGGTCGATCAGGTGCGGCTTCACCGACTCCAGGACCCGCGCCAGCGCCGCCTCCGCCCCCGAGAGCCGGGCCGCCAGCGCGGCCTCCGGGGTGGCCCGCCCCCAGACGTCCGGCAGCGCCCGCTCGACCATGCCGGGCGCGAAGTTGAAGAAGGCCGCGATCACCGGCGCCGCGTCCACCGGCCCGAGCGGCGCCGACCGCCCGGCGAAGTAGCCGCGCCAACTGCCCCGCAGCCCCGCCGCCTCGTACGCCGCCCGGCCCTCGGGCGAGAAGTAGGTCAGGGCGTGGACCGGCTCGAAGAGCCACCACAGGGCACGGGCGGGGTGGGCCAGCTCGGCCATCGGACACCTCTCTCGGAACGGACCGCGGTGGTCCGCGGCCCTGGCACGCGTCGGGTGCGACGCGGGTCGCGGGACCGGGCCGCCGCCCGCCCGGGGCCGCGTACGCGAGATGATGTCCCCCAGAAGGCAGCGACGACCGCCCGCACCGAGTTGTGAAGGTACCCTCAAATGGCTCAGATCAACCCCAGCATCCTCTCCGCCGACTTCGCCCGCCTGGCCGAGGAGGCCGAGGCGGTCCGAGGCGCCGACTGGCTGCACGTGGACGTCATGGACAACCACTTCGTCCCCAACCTCACGCTCGGCGTCCCGGTCGTCGAGTCGCTCGCCCGGGCGACCGGCACCCCGCTGGACTGCCACCTGATGATCGAGCAGCCCGACCGCTGGGCACCGCAGTACGTCGAGGCGGGCGCCGGCTCCGTCACCTTCCACGTCGAGGCCGCCGCCGCACCCGTCCGGCTGGCCCGCGAGATCCGCGCCAAGGGCGCCCGGGCCTCGATGGCGCTGCGCCCCGCCACCCCGATCGAGCCGTACGAGGACCTGCTGCCCGAGCTCGACATGGTGCTGATCATGACGGTCGAGCCCGGCTTCGGCGGCCAGGCCTTCCTGGACATCATGCTGCCCAAGATCCGCCGCACCCGGGAGCTGATCGACAAGCACGGCCTGGACCTGTGGCTCCAGGTCGACGGCGGCGTCTCCGCGAGCACCATCGAGCGCTGCGCCGAGGCCGGCGCGGACGTCTTCGTCGCGGGCTCCGCCGTGTACGGCGCCGAGGACCCGGCCGAGGCCGTGCGCGCCCTGCGGGCCCAGGCCGAGGCCGTGACCGCCACCGCCCCCTGGGCCTGCCGCCACTGACGGCCCGTCGGTCCCGGGTCCGCGGCACCGGCCGCGGGGTGCGGGACCCGGCCGCGTCGGGGCGGCCGACCGCCGTCGAGGATGCCGAGGGGGAGCCGTGCACGAGCAGGGACCGCAGCAGACCGAACCGCGACCGGGGCCGGCGGCCCCACCGGCACCGGCACCGGCACCCGGGCCGGGGCGCCGGGGGCTGCTGCGGGCCGCCGTCGGGCTGGGCGGCCTGGCGGTGGCCGGCGGCGGCGTGGGCACGGCGATGACGGCGGACCTGCTGCCGGGCGGGGTACGGCTGCGCCGGGCGCTCGGTCTCACCGGGCCCGATGGCACGGTGCCGCAGGTCACGGCCGGTCCCGTGCACGGCGTGGACCTGCGCTCCGCGGCCCGGGGCCGCACCGTCCGGATGATCACCATGCTGCCACCCGGCGGCCGGCCCGCCACCGCACTGCCGGTCTGCGTGGTGCTGCACGGGCGCGGCGGCAGCGCGCAGGCGATGGCCGACCTCGGTCTGCCGCAGTTCCTGGCCGCCGCGACAGCGGCGGGCACCCCGCCGTTCGCGCTGGTGGCCGTCGACGGCGGGGACGCCACCTACTGGCACGAGCGCACGCCCGGGGACGACCCGCAGCGGATGCTGCGCTCCGAACTGCCTGCCGCCCTCGCGGCGCAGGGCCTGCGCCCGCCCGGCGCCGCGCTCGGCATCTCGATGGGCGGCTCCGGCGCGCTGCGGTACGCCCGGGACCGGGGCGCGGAGTTCGGCCCGGTCGCGCTGCTCGGCCCGGCGCTGTTCCGGAGCTGGCCGGACGCCCGGACCGTCGACGGCTTCCGTGACGAGGCCGACTGGCGCGAGCACGAGCCGCTGCTGCACCTGGACCTGCCGTACGGGCGCCCGCTGGGGGTCTGGTGCGGCACCGAGGACCCGTTCTGCCCGGCCGCCCGGACGCTGACCGCCCGGGCGGCGGTGGCGCGTTTCCCGCGCGGCGAGCACACCGACGGCTTCTGGCGCCGGGTCGCGCCCGAGGCGCTGTCGTTCCTCGGGCGCGCCCTGGGACAGGGCTGACCGGCCGGCCGGGGCCGGGGTGTGCGGTGAGAAGCGCCGGGGCGCCCGGCGGCGGGTGCTTCGCGTTCGGCCGGTCCGGGCGGATGATCGACCTCGACCGGTCCGGGTGACCGGCCCGCAGCACACGACGACGCCGATGGAGCCCGGATGAGCAACCTCGACCTCAGGCCCACCCCCACCAGGTGCGGCCGGGAAGCCGCCGGCGGCCCGGTGAAGGACCTGCTCACCGCCCGGACGGTACCGCTCGGCGAGTCGACGGTGGTACGGCGGCTGCTGCCGAACCTCGGACGGCGGATGGTCGGCGCCTGGTGCTTCGTCGACCACTACGGACCCGACGACATCGCCGACGAACCCGGTATGCAGGTCCCCCCGCACCCCCACATGGGCCTGCAGACCGTCAGCTGGCTCCACCAGGGCGAGGTCCTGCACCGCGACAGCCTCGGCAGCCTGCAGACCGTCCGCCCCCGCGAACTCGGCCTGATGACCGCCGGCCACGCCATCTCCCACTCCGAGGAGTCCCCCCGGCCGCACGCCCGCCTCCTGCACGGCGCCCAGCTCTGGGTCGCCCTCCCCGACGCCCACCGGCACACCGCCCCCGCCTTCGAACACCACCCCGATCTGCCGACCGTCACCGCCCCCGGCCTCACCGCCCACCTCATCCTCGGCACCCTCGACGGCGCGACCTCCCCCGGCACCACCCACACCCCCCTGGTCGGCGCCGACCTCACCCTCCGCGACGGCACCCGCCACCGGCTGCCGCTCGAGCCGGACTTCGAGTACGCCGTCCTCACCATGAGCGGCCGCACCGAGGTCGACGGCGTCCCGCTCGACCCCGGCTCCATGCTCTACCTCGGCTGCGGCCGCACCGAACTCCCGCTGCACGCGCACGGCGACAGCTCGCTGCTGCTCCTGGGCGGGGAACCGTTCCAGGAGGAGATCATCATGTGGTGGAACTTCATCGGCCGGACCGGTGAGGAGATCCGGCAGGCACAGCAGGACTGGACGGCCGGCACCCGCTTCGGCGAGGTGCACGGCTACGCCGGCGACCGGCTGCCGGCCCCGCAGCTGCCCGCGACCCCCCTCAAGCCCCGGGGCCGGGCCCGCTGACCAGGGGCCCGGCCGGCGGCCGTACCGGCCCGGGCGCCGCCCGTACCGGCCCGGGCGCCGCCCGTACCGGCCCGGGCGCCGCCCGTACCGGCCCGGGCGCCGGCCGCCCGCTCAGACCGCCGGCAGCGGGCCCGGCCCGCCGTCCAGGGTGACGTGGACGCCGTCGGCCAGGACCCGGACACCGGTGGCCTTCAGGCCCAGCGGGTACGGGCCGCCGGTGCCCGCACCGAGTCCGGCGCCGCCCACGCTGCCGGGCGGGACGCTGCGGCCGAGGAAGGTCAGGCTCGCGACGGAGAACGACACCCGGCCGTCGGCCAGCTCCGGACGCAGCGTCAGCCGGCCGGCCCCGCCCCGCCCGAGGCCCACGGTGACCGTCCCGGCGTCCGGGTCGGCGGTGGCCGAGGTGACCGGCAGCGACGGCACGGCGTCCTGGACGGCGGCGCCCAGGGACCGCGCCGGAACGGTGACCTCGGCGTGCGCACCGGCGAACCGGGCCCGGCCGCCGAGCCGGACGTCCTCGAGGCCGGCCCGTACCGAGAGCCCGGACAGCGGCCCCGCGTAGGCGTCGTCGCTGCCGATGTCCAGGTGCCCGAGGTGGCGGCCGACCAGGGCCCACAGGGCGGAGCCGCCCGTGGTGGCCGTCAGGCCCCCGAGGCCGGGGGCCGCACCGGCGACGCGGTCGCGGATCAGGGTGCGCGCGGCGAGTTCGCCCCCGCCGGCCGCCAGGACCGCCACCAGCGCCACCGCGACGGTGACGGCGGTGGCCCGGCGCCTGCGGACGGCGGCCCGCAGCCGGGTGGTCCCGTCCGCCCGCTGCGCGCCGACCCGGCCGGGAGCGGCCCGGTCCGCGGTCGCCCGGCGCGTCACCGGACCTCACCCCCGGCGGCGGGCGCGGCCGGACCCTCGGGGTCGAGGTGCGGCAGCAGCCGGTCCAGCGGGCGCGGGAGCCACCAGTTGGCGCGGCCGAACAGGTACATGGTCGCGGGTACCAGCACCAGCCGGACCACGGTCGCGTCGATGACGACGCTGACGCCGAGGCCCAGCGCGAGCATCTTGACCACCGCGTTGCTGGAGAGGAGGAACGCCAGGAAGACACTGGTCATGATCAGCGCCGCACAGGTGATCACCCGGGCGGTGGCGGCGAGTCCGGTGGCGACCGCCAGGTGGTTGTCCCCGCGGTGCAGCCAGGTCTCGCGGATCCGGGACAGCAGGAACACCTCGTAGTCCATCGAGAGCCCGAAGGCGATGGCGAACATCATCATCGGCACGTAGGACTCGACCGGGACCTTCTCGCCCACACCCAGCAGGCCGCCGCCCCAGCCCCACTGGAAGACCGCGACCACGACGCCGTACGCGGCGCCGATCGAGCAGAGGTTGAGCACCGCCGCCTTGACCGCGACCAGCAGGCTGCGGAACACCGTCAGCAGCAGCACGAACGCCGCCGCCACCACGATGCCGATGATCAGCGGCAGCCTCGCGACCAGGGTGTCGGTGAAGGTCTGCCCGGCCGCGGTCGGCCCGGTGAGGTAACCGGTGGCGCCGCTCCCCGCCAGCGCGCGCGGCAGGGCCGTGTCCTGGAGGGTGTGGATCAGCGCCGAGGTGGCCCGGTCCTGCGGGCCGGTCGCCGGGGTGACCGTGGTGATCAGCAGGACCCCGTCGGGGCTGGTCACCGGCCGGGAGACGGAGGCGACACCGGGGACGGCGGCCAGCTCGCGCCCGATCCCGTCGGCGAGCCGCCCGCGCCCGGCCTGGTCGGCGACCAGGCGGCTGTCGAGCTGGACGACCACCGTCAGCGGGCCGTTCGCGCCCGGCCCGAACGCCTCGCCGATCAGGTCGTAGGCCCGGCGGTCGGTCCGCCCGGCGGGCTGCGCGCCCGCGTCGACGTGGCCGAGCTGCAGCGAGGCCAGCGGGACGGCGAGCACGCCCAGCACCAGCAGCCCGCCGGACAGGAACAGCCACGGCCGCCGACCCACCAGCGCCGCCCAGCGGTGCCACACGTCGGAGCTGCCGGTCGGTTCGGCGACTGGCGTGCGCACCCGGAGCCGGTCGATCCGGCGCCCGAGCAGTCCCAGCAGCGCGGGCGTCAGCGTCACCGAGGCGGCCGCGGCGACCAGTACGGTCAGCCCGGCCGCGGCGCCGAGCGTCCCGATGAACCCGATCCCGGAGGCGAACAGCCCCGCCAGCGCCATCGCCACGGTGGCGGCCGCCACCAGCACCGCCCGGCCGCTGGTGGCCACCGTGCGCCCCACCGCCTCCGCGGGCTCCACCCCGGCGTGCAGCAGCGCCCGGTGACGGGTCACCAGGAACAGCGCGTAGTCGATGCCGACGCCCAGGCCCATCATCGCGGCGAGCGTCGGCGCGGCCTGGGCGAAGTCGAACCGGGCCGCGAGCAGCCCGAGACCGCCCAGCCCCGCCGCCAGCCCCAGGACGGCGGTCAGCAGCGGCAGACCGGCCGCCGCGACGCTGCCGAAGCCGATCAGCAGCACCAGCACGGCGACCGCCAGCCCGATCGCCTCCGAGGCCCGGTCCGCCGACCGCGGTGCCGCCAACTGCCCGAGCGGGTCGCCGTACTCGACGGTGACGCCGTCGGCGCGCAGCGGCCCCACCGCGGCGTCGACCCCGGCCAGGTAGGACGGGTCGAAGGCGGCCGGGGTGGTGGCGAACCGTACGGTGACCAGCGCGGTCCGGCCGTCCGCCGACACCGCGCCGGGGGTGGCCAGCGGATCCGACACCGCGAGCACGTCCGGCAGCCGGCCGAGGGCGTCCACCGCCGAACCGAGCGCGGCCCGGTGGTCGGCGACCGGCCCCCCGGAGCGGATCACCAGGGGCGCGGCGACCCCCGCGGTGGTACGGCCGCCGTGGTCGCGGAGCAGGTCGCTGCCGGTCTGGGTGGCGGTGCCGGGGAGCGCGAAGCTGTCGGCGAAGGTGCCGCCCCAGCGGGCGTCGGCCACCCCGAGGCCGGCCAGCACGGCGGCCCAGACGACGATCACCAGCCAGGCCCGCCGGGCGCACCAGCGCCCGGTCCGGTGCAGCAGGCCGGGGCGGGAGGTCGCGGCGGGCCCGGGCGCGGGTGCGGGCCGGGCGGGCGGTGACGGCCGGTCGACGGGCGCGGGCCGTTCGGTGGGTTCGGTGGTCATGGGGCCCCACCCTGGGCGACGCCGGTAAGGACGGCGTTGGCGGATTGTTCGGGGAATGTACGGGCCGCGGGGCGGCCCGCGGCCCGCCCGGCCGCCCTGGCTAGCATCGGTGGCGTTTCCGCACGTGAGAGAGGCAGCGATGACCGAGTCCCGGGGTCTCGTCCTGATCGTCGAGGACGAGCGCCACATCGCCGACGTCCAGCGGCTGTACCTGGCCCGCGAGGGCTTCGGCGTGCACGTCGAGAGCGACGGGCGGGCCGGCCTCGCCGCCGCCGGGCGGATGCATCCCGTCGCGATCGTGCTGGACATCGGCCTGCCCGGTCTGGACGGCATCAGCTTCTGCCGGGCCCTGCGCGACGCCGGCGACTGGACGCCGGTGCTGCTGGTCACCGCCCGCGGCGAGGAGGCCGACCGGATCCTCGGACTGGAACTGGGCGCCGACGACTACCTGACCAAGCCGTTCTCACCGCGGGAACTGGTGGCCCGGGTCAAGACGGTGCTGCGCCGCGCGGCCGGCCCGCCGGGATCGGCGCCCGCCGGGGTCGGGCGGCTCAGCGTCGACCCGGTCAGCCGCACCGTGCGCCGGGACGGCGAGCCGGTCGACCTCACCGCCACCGAGTTCAACCTGATCGCCCACCTGGTCCGGCAGCCGGGCCGGGTCTACACCCGCGAGCAACTGCTCGCGGAGGTCTGGGGCTATCCCGGCTACCGGGACACCCGGATGGTCGACGTGTTCGTCTCGCAGCTGCGCGCCAAGCTCGGCGACGCCAGCCCGATCCGTACCGTCCGCGGCGTCGGCTACAGCGCGACGGACCCCGGCCGGTGACCGGCCGACCGCGGCCGCGCACCTCGCTGGCCCGGACCCTGGTGCTGCTGACCACCGCGGTCGCCGCCCTCGCGGTGGCGCTGACCGGGCTGGTCGCCTGGCAGACCGCGGCGCACGGCGTCGAACAGCGCGAGCGCGACCAGCTGGCCCGCCAGGCGACCGTGCTCAGCCGGCTGCCCAACCTGTCCGGGCTGCTGTTCAACGGCGCCCAGGCGCTCGGCGGACCGAACGGCGTCGAACTCGCCGTCATCACCCCCGACGGCTCGGTCAGCGGCACCGCCACCCCGGCGGTCGGCACCGCGGCCAAGGCCGACCTGCTCGCCGGCCGGCCGGTCTCCACCACCGCCGTGCTCGGCGGCCGGGAGGTCCTGCTGGTCGGGGTGCCGGGGGCGCGCGGCGGCGCCGCCGTCCTCACCGAGCCGTACACCGTGGTCGAGCAGAACACCGGCCGGATCCGCCGCAACACCGTGCTGCCACTGCTGGCCGGCATGGTCGGCGCGGCGCTGGCCGGCGCCCTGCTGGCCCGCCGGATCGCCCGCCCGCTGGCGTCGGCCGCCGAGGTCGCGCACCGGCTGGCGGGCGGCGAACGCGGGGTGCGCGCCACCGTCGGCGGACCGCGGGAGGCCGCGGAGATCGGGCATGCCCTCAACGTCCTGGACGGCGCCCTGGCGCGCAGCGAGAACCGCCAGCGCGACTTCCTGCTGTCGGTCTCGCACGAGCTGCGCACCCCGCTGACCGCGCTGCAGGGCTATGCGGAGGCACTCGCCGACGGCCTGGTCGAACCGGCCGGGGTGCCCGGGGTCGGGCAGGTCCTGGCGGACGAGACCCGCCGCCTGGACCGCTTCCTCGGCGACCTGCTGGACCTCGCACGGCTGACCGCGGACGACTTCCGGCTGGAGTGCGGGCCGACCGACCTCGGTGCGCCGGCGGCCGAGGCCGCCGCGTTCTGGGCCGGTCCCGGGGAACGGCTCGGGGTCGAGGTCCGGCTCGACCGGCCGGAGCGGCCGGTGGTGGTGGACACCGACCCGTTCCGGGTGCGGCAACTGCTGGACGGGCTGGTGCAGAACGCGCTGCGGGCGACGCCGGGCGGCGGCCGGGTGGTCCTCGCGCTGAGCGCGGCCGACGGCGGCGGGGCCCGGCTCCAGGTCCGCGACAGCGGGCCCGGGCTGACCGAGGAGGACGTCGAGGTCGCGTTCGACAGCGGCGCGCTGCACGGCCGCTACCGGGACACCCGCCCGGTCGGCAGCGGCCTGGGTCTCGCCATCGCGCACCGGCTGACCGGCCTGCTCGGCGGCACCATCACCGTCGAGGGGCACGGCCCCGAGGGCGGCGCGGCCTTCACCGTCACCCTGCCGGCGGCGCCGCCGGACCGCGCCGCGTCCGACCGGAGCGCCTGACGCGGCGCGGCCCGGTGCTCAGCGCGGCAGCGGCGCGCCCTGCTGCCAGGCGTGGCCGTACTCGGCGACCAGCGGGTCGAGGTCGGGGAGGCCGAACTCGTCCACCAGCGCGTCGAAGGCGGCGACCTTGTCCGGCCCGAACTGCGCCAACCGGCCCGCGTACGCGGCGGCGTCGAGGAATCGCGGCGGGGTGCTCTTGGAGTGGAACTTGTCCGCGTACATCACCAGCCGCTCCTCCACCGTCCCGGCGAGGTAGTCGCCGAGCGGGATCGGCAGCTGCTGGGAGACGATGTCGTCGCAGGTCAGCCCGACACCGGTGTGGCAGGAGGCGAAACGGCACAACTCCTCCGGCAGGCCCTCGGCCCGCAGGAGCTCATGGCCGAGCACACCGTGCCGGATGTACGCGTCGGTGCCGACCTGGTAGACGCCGATGTCGTGCAGCAGCGCACCCACCTCGACCAGCGCGGTGTCGACCGGCTGTCCGGCGCGCCCGGCGAGCCGGAGCGCGATCCGGGCGACGATCTCGCAGTGGGTGAGCACCAGATCGAGGGCCTCGGGGCTGGGCGCGTACTTCTCGTGCAGCGCGCGCACGCTGCTGACGGTCGGCAGGATCACCCGGGCAGTCTAGTGCCGCGTCTGGCCGCCCCGGTGCCGGGTGGGCTCGGCGGCCGGGGTGGCCGGCACCGGCACCGGCACCGGGACCGGCGGCCGGGCTGAGGGGGCGGCGACGAGGCTGCGCTGCGCGGTGCTGGGCGACCACCAGGAGGTCGCCCGGTCGGCCGCCGACTGGTCACCGGTCGACAACCGGGCCGAAGTCCGGTGGCTGCGGCGGCACTTCACCGCGATCCTCGAGCAGGCCGCACTGGCCGAGGCGCTGCGCGAGGGCTGGATCGCGGGCGCCGGGGTCGACGTCTTCGAGACCCGAACCGCTCCCCGCGGACCGCCCGTACCGTTCGCTGCCGAACCTGCCCGCCGCCGCGCACCCCGGGTACGTGACCGGGCGCAACTCCCGGACGTACTACGGCGAGGCGGTGGAGGACATCGCGGCGTTCCTGGCTGGGACGCAGGGACGCAGGGACGCAGGGACGCCGGGACGCCTGGCTGGCCTGAGCCGCCGGCCTGCCCGACCGGAGCCGGAGGTGACGGTCCGTCAGGAGGTGGCGGCCGGACGGATCCCGGGGTGCAGCAAGGGGTAGCGGTGGGCGCCGGCGGGGTCGGTGAGGCCCGGCAGCCAGCTGCCGAGCACCAGCGCCGAGGGGTAGAACAGCGGTGCGGGCAGTGCGTCGAGGGCGAAGCGCTCCCAGCCGGCGCAGGCGTGCGGTTCGGTGACGACGGCGGGGGCGTCGCTCGGCGGCGCGAGGACGGCGGCGGTGAGCCGGGGCCGGCCGTCCTCGTGGTCGAGCAGGACGGCGAGCACCTGCATCGCCGCCGCCGGCAGCACGATGCCGGTCTCCTCCGCCAACTCCCGGGCGGCGGCCTGTTCGAAGGACTCGCCCGCCCGGTCGGCCTTGCCGCCGGGCAGGCCCCAGCTCGGCTCCTCGCCCGCCGTGGTCCGCCGGCCGAGCAGCACCCGTCCGTCGGCCGTCGGGACGATCACGCCCGCCCCGATCACCGGTACCGCCGCCACCCCGGTCACCTCCCGCCCCTCGTCCGCCGCGCTGCTGTCCGACGCCGGGCCACTTGCCGCCGAACCCGATCCGACTCCGACTCCCCGGTGGCCCGGGTGCCTACCAGGGCGCCTTGGAGTAGTCCTTGAGGAAGCAGCCGTACAGGTCCTCGCCCAGCTCGCCGCGCACGATCGGGTCGTACACCCGGGCGGCGCCGTCGACCAGGTCGAGCGGGGCGTGGAAGCCCTCCTCGGCGAGGCGCATCTTGTCGGGGTGCGGCCGCTCGTCGGTGATCCAGCCGGTGTCCACGCTGGTCATCAGGATGCCGTCGGTCCGCAGCATCTCCTCCGCGCTGGTGCGGGTGAGCATGTTCAGCGCGGCCTTGGCCATGTTGGTGTGCGGGTGGCCGGCGCCCTTGTAGCCGCGGTTGAAGACGCCCTCCATCGCGGAGACGTTCACCACGTACTTGCGGCGCGCGGTGGACGCGGCCATCGCCGGGCGCAGCTGGCTGATCAGGATGAACGGCGCGGTGGAGTTGCAGAGTTGCACCTCCAGCAGCTCGACCGGGCCGACCTCGCTGACGGTCTGCACCCAGCTGTTGGTGGCGTCGAGGTCGGGGACCAGTCCGCCCGCGTCGATCGCGGTGCCGGCGGCGATCCGCTCGGGCGTCGCCGAGCCGGTGACCAGGGCGAGCGCGGTGACGTCCTCGGCGGTGACCCGCTCGGTGTCGCCGGTGGCCTGTGCGGGCAGCGCGGGCAGGTCGACACTGCCGCTGCCGTACCGGCCGATCACGGTGGACGGCGGCAGTTCGCCGGCCGGCAGCGGCGCCGACTCGGCGGCGATCAGCTCGCGGTACGCCGCGGGGGAGCGCCGGACGGTCTGGGCGGCGTTGTTGATCAGGATGTCCAGCGGGCCGTCCGCCGCGACCTCCTCGGCCAGCGCCATCACCTGGGCGGGGTCGCGCAGGTCGATGCCGATGATCTTGAGGCGGTGGATCCAGTCGGCGCTGTCCGGCATCGCCTTGAAGCGGCGGATGGCGTCGTTCGGGAAGCGGGTGGTGATGGTGGTGTGCGCGCCGTCGCGCAGCAGCAGCAGCGCGATGTACATGCCGATCTTGGCCCGCCCGCCGGTCAGCAGCGCCCGCTTGCCGGTCAGGTCGGCGCGGGCGCCCCGGCGGCTGTGGTTGAGCGCGGCGCAGTTGCGGCAGAGCTGGTGGTAGAAGGCGTCCACCTCGACGTACCGCTGCTTGCAGGTGTAGCAGGAGCGCGGGCGCTCGAGTATCCCGGCGATCTCGGTGACGGTCTCGGTGGTGAGGCCGAACGCGCCGGCCGTCTCGTCGTCGATCCGGCCCGGCGCGCCGGTGGCGGTCCGGGAGGTGACGTCGCGGTCATTGGCGGTCTTGCGGGCCCGGGTCTCCTGGCGGCGGCGCTGCTTGAGAGTGCGGAAGATGCCGCCGACCGCCTTGCGGACGGTGATCGCGTCCGGGTGGTCGACGTCCAGCTCGTCGAGCTCGGCGAGGACGCTGAGGCAGAGCTCCAGCCGTTCCGGGTCAATGCCGGGGCCGTACTCGATCTCTTCTGCTGCGTTCTGGATGTCCGCGCCCGCCGTCATGACCGCTGTTGTTCCCTTGTCCACATCGCCGATTCTCCCGGCGAACTCTACGGGAGCGGCCGGTGAAGGGGCGAAAACCGACGACTCGGTAATGGTCCATATGCACTTTTGGCCATTACCGGATCGACCCTATGATCCGTAAGGGCCCAACGGGGCCTGAGTCTCTTACCGGGGAGGGGTGTCCCCATGGACGGCACGGACCGCGAGTACTGGGACGACTGGCAGCGCAGCTGGGACCGGCAGCAGGAGTGGTACCTCCCCGACCGCGAGGAGCGCTTCCGGGTGATGCTCGACACGGTGGAGGCCCACGCCGGGCCCGCCCCCCGGGTGCTCGACCTCGCCTGCGGCACCGGATCCATCACCGAGCGGCTGCTCGCCCGCCTGCCCGGCGCGGTGAGCGTCGGTGTCGACCTGGACCCCGCCCTGCTCGCCATCGCCGAGGGCCACTTCGCCGCCGAGCCCCGCCTCACCCTGGTCACCGCCGACCTGCGCGACGACGCCTGGACCGGGCAGCTCCCGCCCGGCCCGTACGACGCCGTGGTCACCGCCACCGCACTGCACTGGCTGCCCGCGGCCGACCTGGTCCGGCTCTACCGGGACCTCGCCGCCCTGCTGCGCCCCGGCGGGGTCTTCCTCAATGCCGACCACACCCCGGAGCCGGCCACGCCGCTGCTGAACGCCGCCGACGAGGCGTTCCAGCAGCACCGGCAGCGACGGGAGCGGGCCGAAGGCGCGCTGGACTGGGATCAGTGGTGGGCCGCGGCCGCCGCGGACCCGCTGCTCGGCGACCTGGTGGCGGCGCGCCGCGAGATCTTCGGCGGACACCGGGACCCGGAGCCCCGGCCGGCCGCCTGGCACACGGCCCGGCTGGTCGACGCGGGCTTCCGGGAGGCCGGTGTGGTGTGGCGCTCGGTGGCGGACTCGATGGTCGCGGCCGTCCGCTGACCTCACCGCCCGGCGCCGGGGCGGCTCGGGGGCCGAAGGCCCGGTGCCGGGCGGTGACGGGGGTCACCCGGGGCTTCTGTGCGGCGAGACGGGGGTCACGTCGGGGTGCGCGGCGCCGCCGCCGGGGGAGGGATTGCCGGTCGGGCGGCCGTGGCATCAACTCCACCCACCTCCAGGCAAGTTGGGGTGACCTGAAGGTCAGGCGGATCTTGATTTGTGACCGTTATGTCCGAATAGTCCGTCCCGCCTGTGAGCTTTCCCACGGCGGACGGGCCGGCGCCGGGTCCCAGGCCCGCCGATGGGTCGTCACGACCCCTGCCCGGTAATGGAATGCGTGATTCCGGATGGGCGGTCTGACGGGGCGTCGAGGTGCCCTGGAGGCGGTTGCTCCGGGGGTGGGGGTCGCGCAACATCGAGGGAGCGCTCCGGCCGGTCGGTACCGGCGGACGCCACCCCGCGCAGTCGGCCCGCCATCGAGCGGGCCGTGACCCGGGCCGCACACCGGCCCGCTGCGCAGTCGGCGGGTCGGACCCCGTCGCCGTACATCGGCCGCCCAGTGCGCGGCGCTCCGTGCTCCGCACGGGCTCTCGGCTGTCCCGAGGCGGTGTGCGACCCCCACGACCCAAGAGGTGCTTCAAGCGTGCGTGCCATCAGCCAGGGGCGGCTTCGGCTGTCGAACATCCGAATGCACCACCCCCGCCTGCCCGACTGCTTCCTCGCCGTTGGACTGACCGGTGCGGTGGCCGTCGGCCTGGCTGTCCCGGCCAGCCAGGCGTTCGCCGCCGAGGCGGCGCCGGCTCCCGCCGCGGCCGCCGCCGCTGCCGCGCCCGCCGCCCAGGACCCCGCTGCCGCCGCCCCGGCCCAGGCCCCCGCGCCCGAGGCCGCCCCGGCCGCCCCGGCCGCTCCCGCGCCCGCCGAGGCCCCGGCCGCCGCTCCGGCGCCCGCCCCGGCCCCTGCGCCCGCCCCCGCGCCGGCCCCGGCCGCGCCCAGCTACGCCAACAACCTGGACGGCTGGATCCAGGAGGCCCGCGACGTGCTGGCCGCCCACGGTGACCGGGTGCCCTCCGCGAAGGCGATGAAGGCCACCGCGATGTCCGAGTCCTCCGGCAACCCGAAGGCCGTCAACGGCTGGGACTCCAACGCCAAGGCGGGCATCCCGTCGATCGGCCTGACCCAGATGATCAAGCCGACCTTCAAGGCCTACTCCCTGCCGGGCCACACCGACATCACCAACCCGGTCGACAACCTGGTGGCCAGTGCCCGCTACTGCAACCACGTCTACGGCAGCATGGACAACGTGGCCAAGGCCCGCTGCTACGGCTCCTGCTGGCGCGGTTACTAAACCTCGCCGCACCCGGCCTGGCCCGAACCCGGCCCGGCCCGCACCCGGCCTGGCGCGAGCCGCTGACGCAGCACACCCGGCGCCCGCCGCGAAACCCCTGACCAGGGCGGAGCGGCGCGGCGCCCGTCCCATCCCCGGGGCCGTTCCCCGGGGCCGGACCGCGCGGTCAGGACGTCGCGACCGCGACCGCCGGGCGGCCCGAGGCGTGCCACGACTGGACCTTGGTGATCCGCTCCACCAGCAGGACCGCCAGCACGCCCGCCACCGTGTTGGCCACCAATTCGTACGTCTCGAGGACGCCGAGCCCGATGCCGAGCCCGCTGCCGAACCGGGCCAGCACGAGGGCGCCCACGGTCCTGGCGAGCCAGGCGGCCCACCAGAGGTGGACCAGTCGCTCACCCCGGGGCGAGGCGCCCGCCCGCCAGACGTCCCGGGCGATCCGGTGCGGGATCCACCACATCGCGAACGGGACCAGCCAGGCGCCGACCGCCCAGCCCTGCCCGTAGCGGTTCCCGCCCGGCGCCAGCAGTTCCGCGTTGGCCCGGCACCGGGCGAACCAGCAGACGAAGACGACTCCGGCGGCCGCCCATGCCACCAGTCCCCACTGGTACGCCGCCCGGCCGACCGGTGTCGCGGCGCTGCCGGACACGGCCTCGGCCGCCGCGGCGACGAGGGGGAGCACGGTCACCACCGTGAGGAGTCCCTGGGTCGCCCTGCCCAGGACGAGGGGATCGGTGATCCGGCCCAGGGGCAGCGTCCGCCGGGCGCCGTACGGCCAAGGCGCGCCGGCCGGCCGCGGCCCGGTCGGGCCGGCGGTGCAGTCGCGGCAGCCGCCGACCGCCTGCGCGTACGGATCCCCGTCGCAGGACGTGCAGGTCAAAGGAGTCCCCCTCCGGAGCGCTGCGGCGGGCACGGCCCGCCGTGATGATCAGCTGCACCTTAGAGGGGACCGGGGTGGACCTGCCACCGATCTTCCGGCCGCCCGCGGCGCCCGTCCGCACCCGCGCGCCCTGTACGTTCCTACGAAGACGGTCGCGTCGGGGCCCGGCCGGCTTGTGGTGATCTTCAACGATTGCGCGGTGGCTGGCTTTGCGCGGCCGTATCACCGAGTATTGAACGTTGGGTGCGGGGCGCCCGAGTGCGCCCCGCGGCCGAGCCGCAACCGCGCCCGAGGTGTACGTTTCCCCAGCCAGAGAGCCCCATTCATGCGCTTCCTGAACGACCTCAAGCCCGCGTACGACCTTACGTACGACGACGTCTTCATGGTCCCCAGCCGCTCCGCCGTGGGCTCCCGTCAGGCCGTGGACCTGTCCTCGAACGACGGCACCGGCACCACCATCCCGCTGGTGGTCGCCAACATGACCGCCATCGCCGGCCGCCGGATGGCCGAGACCGTGGCCCGCCGCGGCGGCCTGGTGGCCATCCCGCAGGACATCCCGACCGAGGTCATCGCCGACGTCATCGGCTGGGTGAAGCAGCGCCACCTGGTGCACGACACCCCGATCACCCTGGCCCCCGGCGACACCGTCGCGGACGCGCTGTCGCTGCTGCCCAAGCGCGCCCACAACGCGCTCGTCGTGGTCGAGGACGGCAAGCCCGTCGGCGTGGTCACCGACTCCGACTGCCAGGGCGTCGACCGGTTCACCAGCCTCTCCGAGGTGATGTCCCGCGACCTGCTGCTGCTGGAGGAGGGCATCGACCCGCGCGCCGCCTTCGAGAAGCTCAACGAGGGCCACCGCAAGCTCGCGCCCGTGGTCGACCGGGACGGGGCGCTGGTCGGTCTGCTCACCCGCAAGAACGCGCTGCGCGCCACCCTCTACACCCCCGCCGTCGACGCCGCCGGCAAGCTGCGGATCGCCGCCACCGTCGGCATCAACGGCGACGTGGCCGGCAAGGCCAAGGCCCTGATCGAGGCCGGCGCGGACGTGCTGGTGGTGGACACCGCGCACGGCCACCAGGAGTCGATGATCAGCGCGCTGCACGCCGTCCGCGGCCTCGACCCGCAGATCCCGATCGTGGCCGGCAACGTGGTCTCCGCCGCCGGTGTCCGCGACCTGGTCGAGGCCGGTGCCGACATCCTCAAGGTCGGCGTCGGCCCCGGCGCGATGTGCACCACCCGGATGATGACCGGCGTCGGCCGCCCGCAGTTCTCCGCGGTGCTGGAGTGCGCCGCCGAGGCCCGCAGGCTCGGCAAGCACGTCTGGGCCGACGGCGGCGTCCGCCACCCCCGCGACGTCGCGATGGCGCTGGCCGCCGGCGCGTCCAACGTGATGATCGGGTCCTGGTTCGCCGGTACCCACGAGTCGCCGGGCGACCTGCACACCGCCGCCGACGGCCGCCAGTACAAGGAGAGCTTCGGCATGGCCTCCGCCCGCGCGGTGCGCAACCGGACCTCCGAGGAGTCCGCGTACGACCGGGCCCGCAAGGCGCTGTTCGAGGAGGGCATCTCGACCTCGCGGATGTTCCTCGACCCGGCCCGCCCGGGCGTCGAGGACCTGATCGACTCGATCGTGGCCGGGGTCCGCAGCTCCTGCACCTACGCGGGCGCCAACAGCCTGGAGGAGTTCCACCAGAACGCGGTCGTCGGCGTGCAGAGCGCGGCCGGCTACGCCGAGGGCAAGCCGCTGCACTCCAGCTGGGCCTGACCGGCGGCCGGGCGCACCCGGCCCGGCAAGCAGTCCCCTACGGGCCGGCCCTCCGCTTCGGCGGGGGGCCGGCCCGCGTCGTCCGGTGCGCAGGGGCCGCCCGGCGGAGTGGCGCCGTCCAACGGTGTGGCGCCGTCCAGCGGGGTGAGCAGGGCGCGGCCGACCATCCCGACCGAACCGGAGAGCGCCGCCGCGACTGCCCGGAAGGCCACCGGCAGTCCGCGCAGCGGCCACAGCGCCAGCACGCTCGCCCAGGCCGCGTCCCGGGCGCGGTCGATGCTCCACACCCCGACCACGTGCAGCAGCGGCTGCGCCGCGGGCAGCCCGGCGGGGGAGGGCAGCAGCAGCTCGGCCCGGACCTGCGCCTCCACCTGGGCGAGCAGGGTGTTGATCCGCCGGTAGTCGGCCGCCAGCCGCTCCGGTTCGCAGCCGAGCTGCCGGCAGGTGTCCAGGACGGCCAGCGGCAGGTCGTGCTCGATGTGGGCGTTCATCCCGGCCAGCGCGTACTGGAGTGGATGGATGCCCGGATGCCGGCGCAGCTCGAACAGCGGCCGCCAGCAGGCGGCCGGGCGCCGGCCGGCCGCGTCGTCGTCGACGGCGTCGAGGTAGCGGGCGGCGAACAGGCCGTCGAGACGGGCCATCGCGGCCGGGTCCTCGAACCAGGACCCGGCCAGCCGGTCCCGCACCAGCGCGGTGACCGTCAGGTACATCCCGTTGAAGACCGCCACGCCGTCGCCGGGCGCCGCCGCGGCGGCCAGCTCCGTCATCCGGGCGACCGCCTCGTCGACCGTCGGCGCGGTACCGGTGGTCGTCGTCATCCGCGCGCTCCGCTCTCCGCCGTCCCGCGCCCGGCGGCCCGGGAGCGAGGCCCCACCATCGCAGCCGCCACCGGCCCGGCGGCAGCGCTCCGCCGGACGATCCGGCGTCCGAGTGGCCGGTGCCACACGGACGGGTGATCGACAGGGCGGCCGGCGCCCGATCCGGTGGCGGACCGTCGGCCGGGTGACACCCTGCGTCGACGCTGTGGGCGGCCTCACAGGCCCCGGCGTGTGAGCCACGCCATGCAATCGGTGGTTCGATCATGAAAATGGCTGCCAAATGTCCGTAAATGAGGCAATTTTGCCGATTCATACCACCGGTAACGGCCGCCTGACCTGGGACTTCACGGTCCACCCTTGAACCGCCCGCCGACCGCCCCGTAACTTCGGTGCCAGGTGAACGAACACCACCCGGGTCCACTCCCGGCGCACCGCCCACCGGCTCACCCCGGAGCGGACGTCCGGCGGAGTACCGGGGCGGCGGAACGGGCCGGATGCCCGCAACCAGCCGCTCGCCGAGCGAGGCGAACGAACCGACCATCCCGTGGCCCTGGTTCCGCACGCCCACCCACCCGGGGCCTTCGAAAGGATGCACATTGATCTTCCGTAACGAGACTTCCGCTGCCACCACCACCGCCACCAAGCGCAAGCGCGTTCGGATGGCCGTCATGGCGGGTGCGGTCATCGCCCTGCCGGTGGCCGGACTCGTCACGGCCACCGGGGCGTCCGCCGCCCCGGCCTCCACCTGGGACAAGGTCGCGCAGTGCGAGTCGACCGGCAACTGGGCGATCAACTCCGGCAACGGCTTCTACGGCGGCCTGCAGTTCACCAACAGCACCTGGGCCGCCTTCGGCGGCACCTCCTACGCCCCGCGCGCCGACCTCGCCACCAAGGCCCAGCAGATCAACGTCGCCGAGAAGGTCCTCGCCTCCCAGGGCCCCGGCGCCTGGCCGGTCTGCTCCGTCAAGGCCGGCCTCACCAAGTAAGGCCCACGCACGACGCACGTCCGG
>NZ_JBXQQB010000050.1:0-18282 GCF_057220535.1 Kitasatospora sp. NEAU-CNBT7
AGTTGGCAGGTTTTCGGGTTCGGGAAAGTTGGGGACGAGCGGGTTCGCGGTGCCGGTGTGAACGTCGTAGGGCCGGTTCCAGGCCAGGGCCTCGTGCGGGCGGACGGTGTTGTAGTCGCGCCGGGTAGTCCTCGGCATGCCGACGAGATCGAGGGCATCAGGGATCTCCTCGAGGAACAGCTTCTCGTACTTGAGCGAGCCGAAGCCGCGCTCGCGTGAGCCGTTCTGCCCGGGCGTGCGGACCCGGGTGCGGACGTGCCGCAGCTCCGGCCGGGTGGCGATGAACGCCTCGAACCGGAACGAGCGGAGCGGTCCGCCGTTGTCGGTGACGATCGTGACCATCGGCTGGACCGTGCCGTCAGCGTCGCGCGGGGCGAGCTCGGCCAGCGGCTTTCCGGCCAGCAACTCCGCTTCCTTGATGGCGAGTTCGATCGCGGCGATGGCGTCGTGCTGGTTCGCGGTGGGCGACACGTGCCAGCCCAGCTCGTACTTCGACCAGTAGTCCCGGCAGCCCGCGAGCCGCCAGGTGCCGCCGCCGGTCGTCTCGAACCGAAGTCGAGCCGCCGGACCTGGTTCGGGCCGGCCGGCTCGGTCGCGAAAGCGGCCTTGCGGCGGGCGGCGAGCCGACGCCGTTCCCGCTGGTGGTTCGCCTCCAGCAGCAGGCCCTCGTCCCGCAACAGCCGCAGCACGGTGGCCTGCGAGACGCGGTGGCCGTCGTGGCGGCACATCGCCCAGATCTTGCGGTGACCCCAGGCCGGGTGCGCGAGCGCGTGCCGGCGGGCGGTCTCCCGGACGCTCTCGCGGGCCGGGCGCGGCCACGGCCCTCTCACATGCGCGCCCTGGCGTGCGCGGGCCTGGTGGCGGCGCCAGGCCCGCCCGGGCACGCCGATCAGACGGCAGAACCTCGCGGTCGGCATGCCCGCCCCGGTGCGGATCACCTCGAGGTCCTCGAAGGGCCCAGCCGGCCCTCCGCGGACTTCTTCCACACCCGTAGCTCGACTGCCGCCTCACCCAGTGCCTGGGTCAAGTCGGCTACTTGGGCTTCGAGTTGCTGTTCCCGGGTGCTGGGGCCGGACTTGCCCGCGAGGCCGGCCCGGCCGGACTCCAGGGAACCGGCGCTTCCAGGTCCCGATCGACTGCTCGGACACCTTCGCCCGCCGCGCGGCCTCGGCGACGGTCATCTCACCGGCCAGGATCGACAGCACGATCCGGACCTTCTCCTCCGGCGGCAGCGCCATGATCTATCAGACTCCTTCAAGCAGCAGGACCCGCAACAAACGAGCCCTGCCACAAAGTCTGACGCGCGACAAGTCTGCCCAAGATCACCTGGGACCTTGGATTGAACTCTTTCAGTTGACACAGCACGAACAGGACGCCCTACACGGCCCACAAGCCCACACAGGCAAGATCCCGCTACGAGCTCGAAGGGCCAAAGTCAGTAGGCCGAGTTGACGTTGTCGATCGAGCCGTACCGGTGCGCGGCATAGTTGCAGGCAGCCACGATGTTGGCAACCGGGTCGAAGATGTTGTCGGACGTACCCGCGACATGGTAACGGGCAAACGTAGGGGCGATCACTTGGAGCAGGCCTTCAGAGGGCGTTCCGGCTACCGCATTCGAATCGGTCTCGTTGACTGCGAGGGGATTTCCGCCCGACTCACGCATGATGTTTCGGTGGATTGCGTCGTAGCTTCCGGGAATACCATGCTCGTGCATGACGGTGAGCGCCTGCTGGATCCAGCCGTCGAGGTTGCTGGAGCTCGAAACAGGTGCGGTGGCGGCCATAGCAGTAGTCGGGGCGACAGCTGCTCCCAGAATGGCTATGCCAGCGGCGGAGGTCACCAGCGCGATCGTGGTACGCATGCGGGTTGCGAGGATGGACATGCAGCGTGCCTCTCAAACATATGATCACACCCTGTTCCGCCGAACGGCGCAGCGACACAGGAATACGGACAGGAATTGGAATTGCCAGGCTTTTCCAGCGGATCCGCGGATGTTTTGTGGATCAATCCCTGCCACAACCAAACTCCAGATCACTGCGCCGCAAGGACATCCGATCGGTGACTCCGTCGGCCGATGCAACCTCCCCCGATCAGCTCTTCGGCACGGGCCGCCACCGTCACAGCCGGTAATCGGCGAATCGATGCCAGAGCATGCAGGCATCACAGCAAGTGCCGATTTCTATTCGCTCTGGAGGCACCAGGAACCCGTGGCGGCACCGAGATGCCCAACAGGGCAGCGTCTTCTCACCGAACGGCCCTCGGCGGTCCTTCGCCAGAAGCGCTGCCATTCGTTCCCCGGCGGTTACTGAGCGTTTTCAGCGTTGCCTCTCCAGGGTGAGGATGGTCTTGCCGATTGATCCGAGCCGGTTGGGGCTGTAACGGGCGTGCCGGAAGATGCGCCAGCGTTTGAATCGCCCCGGTGTGTTCGGAGACTCCACTTCGTGAGGAGATGGAGTCCATGCCACGTCCTTCGAGGAACTACCCGGACGAGCTGTGCGAGCGTGGGGTGCGGCTGGTGGCCGAGGTCCGGCCCGATCGTCCGACCGAGTGGGCGGCGATCTGCTCGGTCGCCGGCAAGCTCGGGATCGGCAACGCGGAGACGCTGCGCAAGTGGGTCCGCCGGGCCGAGGTCGACGCCGGCGCCAGGCCGGGGACCAGCACCGCGGAGTCGGCGGAGATGCGCCGGCTGTGGGCAGAGGTCCGCGAGCCGAAGCGGGCGAACGAGATCCTGCGGGCAGCCTCGGTTTTCTTCGCGGCCGAGCTCGACCGGCCACGCAGGTCCTCGTGAACTTCATCAGTGAGCACGGGACACCGATCGCGGTGTCCACCTACTACGATGCCGCAGCCCGACAGCAGCGCGGCTCCGGCTCCGGCTCCGGCGGGACGTCCGCGCGCGATGAGGTGCTGAAACAGGAGATCACCCGTGTGTTCGACAGGAACTTCCGGGTCTACGGGGCACGGAAGGTGTGGCTGCGGCTCAACCGGGAGGGCATATTGGTGGCCCGGTGCACCGTCGAGCGCCTGATGCGCGAAATGGGCCTGCGCGGCGCGGTCCGCGGCAGGAAGTACCGCACCACCGTGCCCGATCCGGCCGGCAGTCGACCCACCGACCTGGTGAAACGCCGCTTCGACCGGCCGGCGCCGAACCGGCTGTGGGTCACCGACTTCACCTACGTGGCCACCCTGTCCGGCACCGCCTACGTCGCGTTCGTCATCGACGTCTACGCCCGCCGGGTCATCGGCTGGTCCGCAGCCGGCCACATGCGCGCCGACCTGGTGCTGGACGCCCTGGAGATGGCGGTCGCCGCCCGCTTCCGCGCCGGCACCACCGACCTCACCGGCCCGGTCCACCACAGCGACGCCGGGTCGCAATATCTTGCCATTCGGTACACCGACCACCTGCACGAGGCTGGGATCGCCCCGTCCGTCGGCACGGTCGGCGACGCGCCGGACAACGCCCTGGCCGAGTCCACGATCGGCCTGTTCAAGACCGAGGTCATCAAGCCCGGCAGGCCGTGGCAGTCCCCGACCGAGGTCGAGATCGCCACCCTGACCCGGGCCGACCGGTACAACAACCGCCGCCTGCACACCGCCTGCGACGACCTTACCCCCGCCGAGGCCGAACAGGCCCACTACGATCACCACCACGGCCCCGTCCGGGTTGCTCATCCAACAAACTGAGTCCCCGAACACGCCGGGGCGGTTCACTCTCAAGGTGGATTCAATCGGCCGGGTTCGTGGACTTTGCTGGCGCCACGGGATCCGGCGGAGCATGGGGAAGATCGGCTCCAATACGACAACGCCGCCGCCGAGAGCTTCCTTCGCCTCGCTGAAGCGGAAGTTGATGCACGGACTGCGCTGGGCCAGCCAGCATCACGCGAGACTGGAGGTGTTCCGCTGGGGCTCCTTCGACAACCTTCGCCCCCGCCACTCCACGCTCGGCTGCCTCAGCCCGGTCCGGTTCGAACACCAGACAGTGGCGTCCCGTAGCGCCCTCGCCACATGAAACCCCGTGTCCGCCTCCCGGGGAATGCTCGGTGGGCGAGGTGACGGTGCGGGTGGACACTGGGAGTGAGGCCGGCTTACCTGATCGGGATTGGCCGGTGCAGGTGGTGACCGGTGCGGAGGCCGTGATGGGTGACCGTGTCGAGGCCGGGGCGCTCGGGCAGGCAATGGCGTACTGGGACCTGTCGGAGGGCTCCCTCGTCGAGCTGCGGCGTGGTGTCAACGCGGTCTTCGCCGCCTGCACACGTGAGGGCGTGGAGGTCATCGTGCGGATGACCGAGGACACCCACCGGCTGGCGCACGCGCTCATGGGTGAGATGGCTCTGCTGGAGTGTCTCCATACCGGAGGTTGCGCGGTTGCGCGGCCTCTTCCCGGGGCAGACGGCGCCAAGGTCCTGACCTTCGGAGGACGGGAGAGGACGGTGCACGTGTGCTGCTTCTCACGGCTGCCCGGGGAGCCTGTCGACCCCGGAGACCCGGCGCAATGGAACGACGCTTTCTTCCGCCGCTTGGGTGCCGCCGTGGGGGAGATGCACGAGGTCGCCGGAGGGATGCGCCTACCCGCTCCCGCATACCGTCCGCGGTGGGACGAGGAGACGTGGCTGCGACGGGCCCTGGCCCGTGCCGTGGAGCGGCCCGCCGATCTTGTGCCGGCCGCTGTTGCCGCGCTGGTCCGGGAGCTGGAGGCGGCACCCGGCCCGGCTGCCGCCTACGGTCTGGTGCACGGAGACGTGTACGCGGAGAACCTGCTGAGCGACCACGGGGATGTCCAGTTCTTCGACTTCGACCAGTCCTGCCACGGCTGGTTCCTGTGGGACCTGGTCAGCCCCGTATACCCGCACTACTGCTTTCCCGGCTACCGGATCCCAGGACAGGGCTCCTACGAGGCCCGGCGCTTCTTCGCTTCCCTGGTCGCGGGCTATCGCGAAAGCCGGGCGCTCGCCGACGACGACGTCGCGCTGGCACCGACACTGCTGAGACTCAAGGAGGCGTCCGTCTACCTGCTGCTGACCGGTGATCTTCCTCGCTGGTCGGCAGCTCTCGGCCTGCCTCCGGCAGAGCTGGGGACGGCCACCGATCAGATGTCGCAACGCATCATCGCCGGGGCGCCCGCCGTCGACCTGCTCTCCGCGCTCTGACCGGACCTTCCCCAAAGGAAACGAGCGACGGCCCGAGGCGCGGCCGGTCATCGCGGCCTGTTCACGGCGGGCGCCAGGCCGTTGCCGGTCGGCCCCGGGGCGCCGGCCCGCGCCCGAGGAACGGTCGGGGACACATCCGGCCCGCGGCGGACAGGCGACGGTTCGCGGGCCGGGACACGGACCGCAGCGAAGGCTGCCGCGGCAAGACCCGGCGAGGCTGCCGCAGCCAGGACAATCCAGGCCGTACGTCCGGTCAGGGCATTCGAGCCGGAGGTGGAACAGATGATCAGGCCAGCGCCGGTTGCCAGCACGATGACGGCCGGCGCACCGAACCGGCGCGCCAGCTCCGTCCGCTGCGGTCGGCGCCGGCGCCGGCGCCTGCCCGCCCGAGTCCGGCCGAGCCCGTCGCGACACCCCAGGGCCGCCAGCGCCGCGCTGCACAGAGCCAGGCCGGAAGACACCACGACATCGGCCGGCCGGTGCCATGCCGCCACCTGGAGGTGAAAGGCGATCCAGGTCATGAACAATGCGCCCACAGCCCCGGCCGCAGTGCGCAGCAATGGCGGAGCAACGATGAGCGCACCCAGCACCAGAACAGTACCGGCAGCCGCATGGCCACTGGGAAGACTGTTGGCGTACGAGTGCGACAGCGTGCCGTCGATCCTGGGGCGGGGCAGAGCAGCCTTGAGCAGCTGGGTCGAGCCGACGGCCAGTGCTGTCGCAGTGAATGCGGCCAGTGCCAGATCGCCCCGACGGCGGATCACACCGACGGCCAAGACGGCTGCCGCCGTCAGCATGACGTCCCGCAGGGGCAGAGAGGCCAGTGCGGAGGCCCGCGTGACGACGGAGGCCGGTTGGGCCTGCTCGTCGCGCAGCACGGTGTTCTCCAGACCCTGGCCGACGGCGGTGTGCACCGCGGCGAGGTACACCACGACGCAGGCGAGAGCACTGGCCCCCGCGAGCAGGAGAAGCTTGCGCCGGACACCGGCCGTGGAGGGCTCGACGGGTTCCGCGACTTCCAGCATCGATCTCCTTCCCCGAGGCCGGTGGGCTCCTGACAAGGCCGAGAGTAGGCCCACAAGGCCTAACGCCAGCATGCCGCTGGAACTGCACAACCTTGGGCCCGGCCCGCAGGAACCCGCAGCTTCCCGCCAGGCAGGTAGTCGGGCGTAGTCGACTGCGGATCCGCGGCAACCGTCCGTTAGGAAAGGCCCTCCTACCGTGGGACGCGGTCCTGGCCCGTCGTACGTGACGGAGCCGGAGCGCCACCGATCACCGCCCGGGACGGAGCCGCATGCACAGCCTGTTACACCGATCAGAGATCCCCGGGACCAGGACACCGTTCAACCGCCGTCCCACAGGCCCGCAGAGCTCCGGCCACCGGAATCCCTTCATCCGCTCGAACCGCGGACAGTCGGGCAGGACGACGCCGTTCCCGGCCGCCCGCCCCGGCAGGAGCCCGGACCCACGCAACCCTGCCGCCGTCACAGATCTCGTCCGAACCCCGGCCCCAGGAGCTGCGGACCATCCGCGGGGCGTGCGATCGGGCGACACCCCCACCGGATGATGATCAAGTATCGACACGGGCAGGCGGCACACCTGCGCGACCCAAGCGGACTCGAAGACCACCTCGACACGCCGGCGCGGGACACCGGCCTGCCGCACCGCAAGCTCCGTACCGGCGGCACGGCGCAGAGCACCGGGGAGCCGAGGCCCCCCGCCGTGCGCCACCGTACGGGCCGGCGACGGTGACCGCCGGCCCGCCCGCGAAGGCGCCCGTGCCCCGGCGTTGTCTGCCGCCTGCCGCCGTTATGGCGGTCGGCACACTGGCATCCCGAGCCACCGGTTTCGTCCGGGTGGCCTGCATGGCGGCAGTCCTGGGGACAGGCCTGGTCGCCGACGGCTACAGCGTCGCCAACACCATGCCCAACATCATGTTCATCCTCCTGGCCGGAGGGGTGCTCAACACCGTCCTGGTGCCGTACCTGGTGCGATTGGCCAGACAGGACCCGGACAACGCGGACACACACACCAACCGGCTGATCACCCTGCTGGGCTGCGCGCTGTTCGTCGTCTCGTGCGTGCTGACCCTCGCCGCGCCGTGGATCGTGGACGCCTACACCGGTTACACCGGGCCCCAGCGCGAACTGACGCTCCTGTTGGCCTACCTGTGCCTGCCGCAGGTCTTCTTCTACGGCCTGTTCACCGCCCTGGGGCAGGTGATGTCGGCCCGCGACCGGTACGCGGCCATGGCCTGGGCACCGGTGGCGAACAACCTCGTGGTGATCGCGGTCTTCGGAGGCTACCTCGTGGTCGCCGGCCAGGTCGCCGATGGCAGCACCCTCGACAGCGCCCACGTGTGGTGGCTGGGTGCCGGATCGACGGCGGGCATCGTCGTGCAGACACTGGTGCTGCTACCTGCCCTGCGGTCGGCCGGCATACGCTGGCGCCCCAGGTTCGACTGGCGAGGGACAGGGCTCGGCACACCGCTACGGGCAGCCGGTTGGAGCGCCCTGCTCGTGGTCACGGACCAAGCGGGCTACTGGCTTCTCATCCGTCTGTCCACAGCCAGCGCACAGCATGCCGTCGCAGATGGGATCGAGGCAGGCGTGGGCTATACGATGTACGGAAATGCCTACCTTTTGTGGGTCATCCCGCACGGCATCGCCGCCGTCTCGATCGTCACGACGATGATGCCCCGGCTGAGCAGCGCTGCCGGGGGACACGACACGGCAGGTGTCCGGGAGCACCTGTCCGCGGCGCTGCGGAACATCGGCACGGTGACCGTCCCCGCGGCGTTCGCCTTTCTCGTCCTTGCACCGCCGCTGGCCGCACTGGCCTACGGACGCGGGCAGACCGGCCCCGAGGACGTCACCGCCATCGCCCAGACCTTGCAGGCATTCGCGCCGGGCCTGGTGTTCTACTGCGCCAACTACGCCATGTCACGGGCCTTCTACGCCTTCGGCGACAGCCGGACACCCTTCCTGCTCAACCTGGTCAGCCTGGTGGCCGGGGCCGCCGGATGTACGGCCAGCTACCTCCTGGCACCACCGCGCTGGGCGGTTGTCTGCATGGCCGCAAGCACAGCAACGACCTGCGCCTTGTGCGCCGCAGTCACCGCCTGTGTACTGCGCCGGCGTATCGGTCGTCTCGACGGACGCCGTGTGCTGGGGACCTACCGCAGCCTGGCCGTCGTCTCCGCCCTGGGAGCCGCGCTCGCCTGGGCCGCGATGTGTCTGTGTGTGACGGTGTCGGGCCCGGGCGGGTCGGCGGATCTGCTCTCCCTGGGCGTGGGTACGGCCGTGCTCGGCGGTACGGTACTCCTGCTCGGTCGCGTGCTGCGGATAGCGGAGATCACCGCGCCGGCCAGCAGTGTGATGGGACGTCTGCGACGAGCCCGAGGGCCCGGGTGCAGCTGAGACGACCGCCGGCAGGGTCATCAGGGGCTCCCTGCCGAACGGTCGGCAGGGACAAGGCCGGCTGTCAGCGGCGTGCCACCACGGGCACCGGCATACCGGCACGGATGAGCACGGTGGCGGTGGCGAGACAGGCGACGGCGGCCAGCACCACGGGCGTGGCCAACTCGGCCGGGGCGGGAACGGCATGACCGCTCAGGGTGCTTCCGGCGAGGGCCATACCCACGCCACCAGCCGTGATCATCGCCGTCTGGGTGACTCCGGCGGCCTCGCCCGCGCGCTCGGGGCGGACGACAGCCTGGGTGGCGATGGTGGTGAAGCAGTACCCCAACTGGAGCGCGCCTGCGCACAGACCGAGGACCAGGACGTACACCGGCAGTGAGGTGGTGAACACCAGGACGAGGGCCGCGGCCCCGCCCAGGGAGGTGGACGCCGCCAGAACCGTCGATGGCCGCCGACGGCCTGCCAGACGTCCGGCCAGGGGGCCGGCAACTGCAATCGCCGCGGCCGGGTACAGGAAGAGCAGGCCGGTGTCCACCGGGGACAGATGCCGGTCCTGCTGGAGGTACAGGGTGGAGACGAACAGGCACACCGCAGCAGCGGTGTTGGCCACCGTCCCGGTGGCGGTGATGACGACAAAGGGACGGTTGCGAAACAGGGCGGGATCGATCAGCGGATTCTCCGCCCGGCGCTCGATCGCACCGAAGACGGCCAGCAGCACCACCCCGGCCCCCAGCAGGCCGAGGGTGCGGGCGGACGCCCACCCCCAGACATGGCTGCGGCCGACTGCAGCGGTGACGCAGACGATCGCCAGGGTGACGCTGGCCAGACCCGGCCAGTCGATCGCAGACGACGCCCCTTCCTCCCTGGACTCGGGGGCACGCAGCGCCAGGAGCACGGCCGCGAGAGCGAGCGGCACATTGATCAAAAACAACCACCGCCAACCTGCGCACTGGGTCAGCACGCCACCGACGAACGGCCCGATCGCTGTCCCCACCCCGGCGACGGCGAACGCGATGCCTGCCGCCCGGCCGCGCGTGTCGGCGGGGAAGACATTGGTCAGCAGGGCGAACCCGGCCGGGATGATCAACGCAGCCCCCGCGCCCTGGACGATGCGGAAGACCACCAGCAGCCCGGCGGACGGAGCCGCCGCGCACGCCAGCGACGCCGCGGCGAATACAGCCGCACCGGCCACCAGCGTGCTGCGGCGCCCGCGAAGGTCGCCCACCCGTCCAGCGGCGATCATGAGCGCACCGGCGGCAAGCATGTAGCCGCAGACCACCCACTGCAGACTCACCGTGGAGACACGGAAGTCCGTGGCCATACGGGGAACGGCCAGGTTCAGCGCGAAGAAGTCCAGCTGCACGCAGAACAGCGCGAGTGACACGGCCAACAGCGCATAGCGACGGCGTGTTGTGGATTCTGGCATCGGTCGATCTTCCCTACCGCTGCGCAGGTACGGCGCGACGGTGCCCGGTGTCGCACCCGACACCGGGCCCTCTCCACGGACGGCCGGGCGCACATCCGTGCTGCCACCGTACGGATGCGTCGCCCCGGCCAGGGACCGCCGATCGGCCGACGGACGGGTTGAGACGCTCACCCCGGTCAGTGTCCCCGACCCGGGGCGAGTGGCCACCACCCAGGACAGGGACCGATCGTCGAGGACGGACCGCCGTCATTTCCCGGCGATCGCCGCAGGCGGGCCCTGTGCCCGGGGCCGCTCCTCCACAAGCTCGCCCCACACGACGAGCCGGTAGGTGGAAGTGAACTCGGGGGTACAGGTGGTCAGCGTGATGTACCGTCCGGGGCCGGCGAAGCCGGACCCCTGCGGCACGGGCTGGATGACATCGGTGTTCTGCGGGCTGGTGCGGGACAGCGCGGACCTCACCTCGTAGCGGTAGTAGCCCTGGGCGCTCTCCACGACGACCGTGTCGCCGGGGGCCAGCCGGTTGATGTACCGGAACGGTTCGCCGTGCGTGTTGCGGTGCGCGGCGAGTGCGAAGTTCCCCTGCGCTTCCCAGGGCATGGCGGTGGCGAGGTCCCCCGTGTAGTGGCCGACCATGCCCTTGTCCAGCACGCTCTTCTTGTCGGTTCCCTCGGCGATGGGAGCCTTCACGCCCAGTGAGGGGATCCACAGCACCGCGAAGCCCTCACCGGCCTCGAACGACCGCGGTGCCGTGCTCGCGGACGGCTCCTGCCACTGCCGCTGAAGGTCCGAGGTGACACCTCTGGCCTCGTTCAAGGCGTGGACGTTCGTCCACCACAGCTGGTAGGCGACCAACAGGACCAGCACCATTCCCATGGTGAGGAGCAACTCGCCGAAGGCCCGCGCCACGAGGATGCCGGCCGACGCGCGCGGGGGAGCGGCCCGCCTGCGCCCGCCTCGCCGGCCTGGCGCGGGGCGCGGCCGCTCACCGCCCTTGCGCCGCCGGTTAGTACCTGCAGGCCCGCCCGGTGGCGTCACCGCCGCCGCCCTGCGGACGGGACCGGGCCCAGCAGGCCGAGGTGCACGTTCACCGCATTCTCCTTTCCGCCGTACCGCAACGCCGCAGGAGCGGATCGCGCCCCGGCCGCCTCACGACGTGGGCACACCCCGTCAGACGGAGACGCCCTTGCTCCGCAGATAGGCGAGCGGGTCGATGTCGGTGCCGTACGCGATGCCGTTGCGGATCTCCAGGTGCAGATGGGGACCGGTGCTGTTGCCCGTGCTGCCGACCGCCCCGATGGTCTGCCCGGCGGAGACCGTGTCGCCCGCCTTGACCGCCATGCTGGACAGGTGCGCGTACTGCGAGTACTTGCCGTCGGCGTGCTTGATGATGACCTCCAGGCCGTACGACCCGCTGCTCTTCGCCGACTGGACCTTGCCCGCGCCGACGGACACCACGGGGGTGTTGTGCTGGGCCGAGAAGTCGACGCCCGTGTGGCGGCCGCTGGACCACAGAGAACCGGTCGCACCCCACTTTCCGCTGACCTTGCCCTTGACGGGAAGCACGTACCCCTGGTCGCCGGGCGGGGTCTCGGGCGGGGTCTCGGGTGCCGGCCGGGTCGGGGTTCCGGGCCGGCCCGTGTCGCGACCGCAGTCCACCGACAGGCGCTGACCGGGGTGGATGACGTTGGGATTCGCCCCGATGACGGAACGGTTGGCCTCGTGGAGCTGCTGCCACCCGCCCGGTACTCCGTGCTGGACGGCGATGCGGTTCAGCGTGTCACCGGCCTTGACCGTGTACGACTGCGCCGTGGCGCCCCCGCCGTCCTGCCGTGCCCCGCTCGTCGCATCCGCCGAGGAGGAGCTGGACGAGGTGGCCCAGGCCGCCTCTGCACCCAGCAGGGGAAGCACTGCGCTCACCCCGGCCAGGCCGACGGTGCGTGTGACGTTGCGGGTTCGGGGTCGGCGGTGCCGACCCGGGCCGGAAAGCATAGAAGTACCCTTCTGTCGGATCAGTAATATCGGTGTGCGGATATTTCCGGCGCCAGTGGGCCGGTTCTCCGTGGCCCTGCCGACACTAGGAGCCGTTCCCATAGCGGGACGCTGTCGATTCCCTAGCAGCAGGTGACGATGCACCACGGGACCGGCCGATGGCGGGCGGACCTGTGGAAGTGCAATCCGGGCAGTTTCCGGGATACCCCTCTCCTCCCTTTCGGACTGTTCGTCGACCGCTGATGGCTGCGGACCTGCCCCGTAATCTCGGGGAACATCCATCCCTCTGTTATGAAAGCAGGCACATCAATTGGCGGAATTAGCTGATGGCACGCGGATGTCCGGCGGCCCGGCGTGACGGCCCGGATCGACGAGGTGGTGGGTGTGGTGCGGGCGGCGGAGCTCGTCAACGCCTACCGGACCCGATTGCGGGACCTCGACCTGCTGCCGGACGCCGCCGCGTTGCGGCTGGCATGCGAGGCGTACGCGGACGGCTGTCCCTATGTGGTGGTCGCCCCGGGCCAGCGCTGGCACGGCCCGGACGCCACCGGCGCCCGGGAGGTGCTGACGGTGGAACAGGTCGACGTCGACAGCGAGTACGGCCACTACGCGGTGCTGTCGAAGCCGTGCGGAGCCGCGCAGGTGCTCCTGCTCGACGAACTCGTGGGCCGCTACGGGATGCACTCCTGGCCTGAGCACCGGGCCGGGTGCCGCGGTGACGGGAGGCCGTGACATGGGCGCGGTCGTGCCGCCGGTGCCCCGCACGGACGGTCCGGGAGAGGGGCCGGCCGGACTCGTCCGCCCCCTCGACCTCGCCGCCCACGCCCCGCAGGGCGCGCAGATCCAGCGGGACGCGTTCGGCTTCCCGGCCCACGAACACGGGCTGCGGGTGGCGATGATGCGCGAGCACGCCCGGCACCCGGGCGTGCTCGCCTTCGGGGCCGAGAGCGACGGCGTGCTGGTGGGCTTCGCCTACGGCCTGCCCGTCACGGGCCTGCCCGAGTGGCGGTCGACGATCGGCAAGAAGCTCGGACCCGCCGACCACGCAGGCTGGTTGGCGGCCGACGTCCTCGCGGTGGCCGAACTCCACGTCCGGCCGCACTTCCAGGGCCGGGGACTGGGCAGCGCGCTGATGCGGGCAGTGTGTTCGGCCTCCGGGGCCCGCCGGGGCCTGCTGACCACGGTGGACCGCGAGACACCGGCGCGACGGATGTACCGCCGGCTGGGGTTCCGCGACCTCGCCGTGGACGTTGGGTTCCCCGGTACCGCCCTTCCGTACGCAGTGATGGGCGCAACGACCCCCCTGCGGGCCGCCCCGGGCACCGGGATTCCCTCGACCGCCACGCCACGCACGCGCGTGGCGCGGGACTGTGAGTCTCCTGCGGTCGGACCGGTTTGTCCGCCCGCACCGTTGGAGCAAGCCCGGTGTTAACGCGCGGCTCATTAACGTCGCCAGCATCGCCGAGCGGTCGGGCCGAACAGCCGACCCGGCTTCACCCCCACCCCGCCGAGACCCGGGAGAGGCAGCCATGACAAACGCAGCCCGCCACCGCAGTCGACAGACCAACCGCCTGACCCGCACCGTCACCCTGGCCGGAGCCGGAGCCATCGTTCTCCCGCTGATGGCCACAATGCCCGCACATGCCGCAGGCACGGGCACACAGCAGACCGGACAGAGCGCACACATCGGTAGCTCCGCCGGCGGTGCAGCGGCCGCCGAGACCGATACCGCCTCCCATACCGCCGGCTACACGGTCGTCAAGGGCGACACCCTGTCGAAGATCGGCCAAGCCCACGGTGTCGCCTGGCAGAAGGTCTTCGAGAACAACACCAACGTCATCGGGAACGATCCTCATGTGATCCACCCGGGGCAGAAGCTGTCCATCCCCTCCGCCGACCAGCGGGGCAAGCCGAGCATCCCGGACAAGCCCAGTGCCCCGAGCAAGCCGGACAAGCCTGCGAACCCGGACAAGCCGGGAAGCAGCAAGGGCGAGCAGGCCGTGGCCTTCGCCAAGTCCAAGCTCGGACTGCCGTACATCTGGGGCGCCGTCGGCCCCAACTCCTTCGACTGCTCCGGCCTGACCCAGGCCGCCTGGCGCAACGCAGACGTGGACATCCCGCGGGTGACCACCGATCAGGTCCGCACCGGCACCAAGGTCGCCGTGAAGGACCTGCGCGCCGGCGACCTGGTGTTCTTCTCGTTCAAGAGCGCGAACGATCACGTCGGCATCTACATCGGCGACGGCAAGATGATCCACGCCCCGAACTCCCGCTCCGTCGTCAAGGAGGCCAGCATCTTCGGGCAGGGGGTGACACCGACCGGAGTGCGGATCGCCTGACACGGCATCCAGTAGCGGCACGCGCGGGCGTGCCGTCCAGGGCGAGTGGTGGAACGGCAGACACGGCGGGCTTAAACCCCGCTACCTTGCAGGTGTGCGGGTTCGAATCCCGCCTCGCTCACAACAACAACTCCGCACGGTGACGCCGGTCCGTCGAGCACCCAGCTCGACGGACCGGCGTCACCGTGCATCACCGAGGTGTCTTGCGTCCGGCAACGGCAGGCTGCACATCCGCCTTGCCCGAGGACGCGGGACCGGCGCGCACCACGCCGGTGACGCCGGAGACAGCCCAGTCCTCGGCCCCGGACGCGGTTCGGAAGGCGCACCCCCGCGTCCGGCCCGGCTGCACCCCGAGACACCGATGTGCAGCCGGGCCGACTGCGCAACCTCACGATCGGCCCGGCAAACATTGCAGCCGCGCCAAAGGCGCTACCGCTTGGAAATCGCGACATCCGTGGCGTCCGTGCCGCCCCCGCCTCCCGGGCGGATGGAGACATCGCAGGAGTAGCCGGCGGCCTTGGCACCCGAAACCTCACATGAGACCCCGGACTCGGTGGAATCCTGAGAGATCTTCACGGTCGCGCCATCGATCCTCCACGTGGTAGCGGTCTTCATCGCCGCATCGGGAAGGGCCACCACGTTCAGGTACGAGTAACCGGAGCCGTCCGCGACGGTGTCACCCACCTTCGGCAGGCGGTAACCGCCGTCGGAACCGAACGGAGCGGTGTCGAGCGTCGAGACATCGAGCAGGGTCATACCCGTCCCGGAGCGGTTGGCGACGGCGGTGACCACCTGCTGCCGATCCGACGTGCGCTTGTCGGAAACAGTGGAAACGTTGGAAGCGCCTTCCGGGCCCGCAGGTACCGGCTCACCGTGGGGGAGCGCGCCCCCTCCCGCGGTGTTCGGGTCGGCCTGGGCCATCGTGGCAGTGCCGGCGACGCCCGCGCCGACCGCCACTGCCGCAGCGAAGGAGATGGAAATACCCGTGATCTTTCGCATGAGAGAATAATCCCTTTCCGGTCGTGTTTTTAAGGTGCAGCCAAAAGTGAACGGGACTCGCCGCAGAACTCGCTCCGGAAATGCCCGATCGGGCGATACCGGTGGGATCCGCATCCCACTGCCTCCGGGGTCATCCGCCGACTGCTGAGAGAAATACAATCACGGGCCCGGTCGGCCCTCGGTGAGCACTTCGCTCACCTCGCGCTTATGCCGGTCCTGCATGATGGGTGGGCCGGAGCGCTCTCCTACGCACCGGCAGTAGGAGAACTAACGGGAGGGAAAATGAGGACCACGGGATGCGTATCCTGCTCGTCGAGGACGAAGAACTGCTCGCGGACGCCATCAGCGAAGGACTGCGCCAGGAATCCTTCACCGTCGACGTGGCGTACGACGGCGCCACAGCACTGAAACGCCTGGACGCCCGCCAGTACGACGTGATGGTCCTGGACCGGGACCTGCCGATGGTGCACGGTGACGAAGTGTGCCGCCGCGCCGTCACCGCGGGCGGCGAGGTGCGCGTATTGATGCTCACCGTGTCCACCACCGTCGCCGAGCGGGTGGACGGGCTGAGCCTGGGCGCCGACGACTACCTGGCCAAACCCTTCGCCTTCACCGAACTGGTCGCACGGATCAGGGCATTGGGCCGCCGCTCACAATCGGCGGTACCACCGGTGCTGGAACGCTCCGGCATCCGGCTGGACCCGCACCACCAGCAGGTCCACCGGGACGGCACGCGTATCGCCCTGTCCCGCAAGGAGTTCACCGTGCTGGAGGAACTGCTGCGCACCGAGGGCGCCCCCGTGTCGACGGAGCAACTGCTGGAACGGGCCTGGGACGAGAACACCGATCCCTTCTCCACCATCGTCCGCGTCACCATCAACTCACTGCGCCGCAAACTCGGCGCACCGAATCCCATCGAGACCGTGACAGGCACCGGGTACAGACTGCCATGACAAGAACCCTCACCCGCCTTTGGCTGGCCGGCCTGCGGTTCCAACTCACCATCCTCATCGGCGTGATCTTCTTCATCGCCGCCGCCACAGTCCTCGCACTGACCGCGGTCCTCGTCGACAACTCCCTGCGCTCGGCTCTCGATCTGGCCTTCGGACAGGGCGTCACCAGCTCCACGGCCTCCACCGGGTCACCACCTCAGCCTGTCCCCATCGGCAGCAGCCACGGCTACGACGCCACGAAGCGGTTCATCGCCGCCTCGATGCGGCACGACCTCCTGGTCGAGGGCTCGATCACCATTCTGGGAGTGGGCGTAATCGCAGTCGCTGCAGGCTGGTTCATCTCCGGACGACTGCTCCGCCCCTTGCAGGCGATCAGCTCGACCGCAGGTGCCATCGCAGGGCGCACCTTGCACCGGCGCATCGCCCTCCAGAGCCGCCCCGGGGAGATCAAGACGCTGGCCGACTCCTTCGACAGCATGCTCGACCGCCTCGACCAGGCATTCGCCAGCCAGGAGCGTTTCATCGCCAATGCTGCGCACGAACTGAAGACTCCCATCGCGGTGAACAGGACGATGGTCGAGGTGGCAATGAACCGTCGGGATGCTCCGCCGGAAGTCCTGCGGCTCGGCGAGAACCTGCTGACCGTCTGCCTGCGGCATGAACGGCTTATCGACGCGCTTCTCACCCTTGCACGGGCCTCGGACTCCGTCACCGAACGCGGTCCGGTGGACTTGGCCGACCTGACACGTGACACTCTGGACGGAGCGGCCGCCAGAGCTGCCGCGCACGAGATCTCCATCGACGCCGTCCTGATGCCGGCCGCCACCACTGGGGACCCGGTACTGCTGGAACAAGCGGTGCGCAATCTGGTGGACAACGCAATCCGTTACAACGTGGTCGGTGGTTCGCTGGTGGTGCGGACCGCCTCCGGCCCATGGGGGGCCACGGTGGGAGTGTCCAACACCGGCCCCGTTATCGCCGAGCACGAGGTTCCTGGGCTGTTCATGCCTTTCCGCCGTCTCACCGATCGGGTCGGCTCAGCTCGTGGCAGCGGCCTCGGGCTGTCGATCGTCAGGGCGGTCGCCCGGGCGCACGGCGGCGAGGTCGTCGGGCGGCCGCGTCCCGCAGGCGGGCTGGACATCGAGGTGACCGTACCGGTCACCTCCGCCCCCAGTGACTGACCAGCGCTTCGGCGGAGGAGAGCGTTTACCACTGCGGCCCCGAGCGCGTGTACGTGATGTCGCCGCACCAGCGTTCGTCCAGGCCGGCGCCGGTGAAGTCCCGCTGCAGCAGGTCCGGCACCGGCGGCGCGGCCGGGTCCGGAACCGTGGTGCGCTTCTTCCGTCGCAGGTGGTGGCCGACGATGCCGTGCTTGAGCATCAACCTCGCCACCCACGTGCGGTTGACGGTGTGCCCGAAGCCCCGAAGCTCGGCTTGGACGCGCAGGGCACCGTAGGTCTCGTGGTGTTCGGCATGGATCCGCCAGCTCCGCCCGGACGCTCTCCGGGCCCGGCCTGCCGCCGGGCCCCGAACCGCCGTTCTCGGCGTCGCGCACCCAGGTCCGCGGCGTCTCGAGGTCGACGTTCAGATCGGCCGCGACGTCCTTGAACGTCCGCCGGCCGGGGTCGCGTCCAGGGAACTGGTATACGGGTTCCACCCGTTCCAGGAGGTTTCGTCCCGGTAGCGGGTGTCGCCTGAGAACGTGAAACGGCCACCGGCTGATCCTGCGAGAACGACCAAGCTATTGAAGGAGATCTGCACGATGACCGCACTCGACAGTGTGCCCGTCGCCGCCCTGCTGGAGGAGAACCTCGCCTCGGCGAGTCCCGACTTGTTGCGGGCGATGGTGAAGGCCTTCGCGGAGGCGATGATGTCCGCGGACGTGTGATCCGGGGCATCTCGTACGGGGACCGGATCCTATCCCCAGGAGAAGAACGGAGGTGGAGCCGCCCCCCCCGGGGGGGGGGGAACCCCCCGTACAGGCACAGAAAGAGCATCAGGAACAAAAACAAA
>NZ_JBXQQB010000050.1:18292-29156 GCF_057220535.1 Kitasatospora sp. NEAU-CNBT7
TGCCCTCTACCAAGGGGGGAGAGGTGTGTTCTCCCCCTTTCTCTTTGGTTCCCCCCCACCTCCGCGTACGGGCCAGGACGGGCTATGAGGCCCGACGACGGCGGACCCGCCAGATCACCCCGGCCCCCGCGGCGAGGGCAACGGCCGCCAGCCCCGCGATGACCGCGATGCCGGCCGCACCGGTCATGGCCAGGAGACCGCCGTCGCTGCCGGTGCTCTTCTCCTCCTCGCCTGCGAACTCGGCCTCCTGCGCAGGCGCCTCGGCGGACGCCGAGACGAGGACACTGGCGCAGTTGCGCTCGCAGGGCTCGGCGAGCGGGGTCTGCGAGGCGAGATAGTTGACGCGGTTGGTGATGTCACCCTCGGCGTCGACACCGGCAGTGATCTTGAAGGTCCGGCTCTCGCCCGAAGGAATCGATCCGGACTTCCAGACCCCGGTGTTCGGGTCGTAACTGCCGTCCGAGGTGTCCGATCGGTGCGTCAGCCCGAAGGGCAGCCTGTCCTCCAGGCTCACCTCGGTCGCGGTGGACGGCCCGTTGTTGACGGCGGTCACCGTGTAGGTGACCTCCTTGCCCACCTGCGGCGCGGTGTTGTCGACCTGCAGCGTCGCCTTGACGTCGGCGATCTGCCCGACGGGCGTGGTGACGGCGGCGACCGCGGTCGGCTTCCCGTCGACCGGCTTGGTGACGTTGCGCGTGACCTCGGCAGTGTTCGTGATCTCCGGCCGGTCGGCGGGGACCCTACCGGCGATGCTCAAAGTCGCGCCCTCGCCCACCGGGACGGTACCGAGGTCCCACAGACCGTCCTCCCGGGAGAAGGTGCCCCGGTCGGACTTCGCCTCGACGATCACGAAACCCTCCGGCAGACGCTCGGTGACCTGGACCTGCTGAGCGTCCGACGGGCCCGGGTTTCGCACCTCGACGGTGTACGTCAGCTCCCCGCCGGCCGTCGCCCGCTCGGCGTCGGCCTTCACCGCCACCGAGAGCGCGGCGGCGGGCTCCGCATCCACCGAAGAGGTGGCGCACTGAACGTCGCACGGCTTCACCAACGGAGTCCGGGAGGAGAGAGCGTCGAGCTGGAACACAAGGCTGCCATCACGCTGGATGACTCCGGTGACCTGGACGGTGCGGGACTGCCCGGCGGGCAGCGCCCCGACCTTCCACAGACCGTCCTTCTTGTCCCACGAACCGTTCGCGGTGTCGGAGCGGTGCGTCAGCCCGTCCGGCAGCGTGCCCGTCACCTTGACGTCCTCCGCGGTGGAGGGCCCCTTGTTGGTGGCGGTCAGGGTGTAGACGACCTCCTGGCCGACCAGCGCGTCCTCCCGGTCCGCGGACACCGCGACCTCGACGTCCGCGATCTGCGTCACCGGGGTGCGCACGCTGAAGCTGCGCTCGCCCCCGGCGTGCTGCGTCGTCGTCCGCGTGATCTCGACCGTGCCCACGATCTCGGGGACGTCGCCCGGCACGGTGCCGGTGACGGTCAGCCGCTGGCTCTCGCCCACCACCGAGGTGCCGACATCCCAGACCCCGGTGCCCTTGTCGTACGAGCCCGACTCCGTCTCGGCCGCCGTCACCGCGAACCCGGCGGGCAGACGGTTGGTCACCTGGACCTGCTGGGCGTCCGACGGGCCCGCGTTGTGGAGGTCGACGGTGTAGGTGAGCGTGTCACCGGCCTTGGGCCGGGCGGCATCCGCGGACACCACCACCGACAGGTCGGCACTGGCCAGGGCACTGGTATTCAGCGTGACGCCGTTGTTCGCAGGGTTCGGGTCGGCGGTTCGTGCCGCGGCGTTCGCCGTCAGGGTCAGACCCTGCCCGTCCTTGAGACCGGACGGAAGGGTACCCTCGACGGCCAGGACGGTGCTCTGGTCCTTGGCCAGCTTCGGCAGGGCACAGACGATCTCGTCGCCGGCGGTCCGGCAGGCTGAGTCGTTGCCGTCCAGCGTCGCGCCCACACCGGTCAGCGCCTTGGGCACCGCCGTGGTCACGGTGACCTCGTCGGCTGCCTCCGGCCCGTTGTTGCGCACGTTCACGACGAATCGGGCCTTGCCGCCGGCCTTCACCTGGCCTTCCACCGAACCGGTCACCGTCAGGTCCGCCAGCGACTGACCGGCCGCCAGGGGAGCGCTGGCGCACTCCCAGTCGCACGGATTCAGCAACGCGGTGTCGGAGTTGAGACGGTTGACCCGGGCGGTCAGCAGGCCCTCCTGCTCCACCAGCCCGGTGATCTGGATGCTGCGACTCTCCCCGGCCGGGAGGGCACCGACCTTCCACACCCCGTCACCGGCCTTGTACGCACCGGACGAGGTGTCAGAGCGGTGCGCCAGGCCGGGCGGCAGGACGGCTTCCAGGGTCACGTTCGCCGCGGTGGAGGGCCCCTTGTTCGAGGCGGTCACGGTATAGACGACCTCCTGGCCCACACGCGGCGAGGCGTTGTCGACGCTCAGGGAGGCCTGCACGTCCGCGACCTGGGTCACCGGCGTACGCAGGGTGGCGGTGCGCCGGCCGTCCTGGTGAGGAGTGGCGGAGTGGGTGACCTCCGCGTCGTGCACGAGTTCCGGCATCTCGGCCGGGACGGTCCCGGTGACCGTGAGGACGGCCTTCTCGCCCACCGGGACGGTACCGAGGTCCCACAGGCCGCTGCCCTGGTCGAAGGAGCCCTTGGCGGTCTCCGCCTTGGTGACGGTGAAGCCCTGCGGGAGCCGGTCGGTGACCTGGACCTCGCCGGCGTCGGACGGCCCGGCGTTGTGCAGCTCGACGGTGTAGCTCAGGGTGTCCCCGGCCCGCGGGCGGTCCTTGTCCGCCCGCACGTCCACCGACAGGTCCGCCCTGGCGGCGGGCTTCGTGCTCGCGGTGGCGGTGTTGTTCCCGGTGTTCGGGTCGGCCGTTCGCGCGCTCGCGCTCGCCGACGCCGACACCTCCTGCTCCACCGGATGCCCGGCCGGGATCGTCCCCTCCACGGTCACGGTCGCCTTGGCATCCTTGTCCAGACCGGATGCGGTGCAGGTGGCCTTCTTCTTCTCGATCCGGCAGGCCGACTCGTCACCGTCGAGCGCCGCCACCGCACCGGTCAGTGCATCCGGCACATCGGCTTCCACAGTGACCTCCCGCGCCGCCGAGGGACCACGGTTGTCCACCACGGCGGAGAACTTGGCCTTCTCCCCGGCACGCGGCTGCGCCGGAACGAACGCCGCCGACACCGCAAGGTCGGCGGACGCCAGGTTCGTGACCACGTCGTTCGCGGTGACCTCGCGGGTGTGGATGAACGACGTTTTGTAGGAGACGTTCGCCCGGTGGGTGAAAGCGGTGCCGAGGGGGGCGTCGGGCGCCGCACTCAGCCGGTAGGACAGCGTGACCTTCCCCGCCGAGTCGACGCGTCCGCCCGTGGAACCGTTCGCCCCGTTGCCCAGGTTCACCCTGAGGGTGCCGTCCTTCACCGACGCGACGGAGCTCCCGGTGGACTCGTCCACCGCCCGGCCGTCGATCGACAGCGAACCCGGCACGAACGACATCCGGTCGGGGATCTTCACCGAGTAGACCGAGGCATCCAGCGGACCGCCGGAGGCGTTGTTCTCCAGCGTCGTCGTGTATGTGACGTCCTCGCCCGGGTTGACGGTCGAAGTGCTCGCCGTGGTCGCCGCCTTCGGCTTGGGGATGGTGCTGAAGGCCACCGAGTCGACGTAGCTGTTCGGGAGATGCAGCGTGCCCCCGGTAAGGGAGGTGATGGAGATGGTGCATGAGCTGGCCGCCGCGTACGGTGTGTACTCGCCCTCCCACGTACGCCAATTCCCGTCGCCACCCTTGATCTCATGGGTGGTGGACCCGGTCGGACGTTGGAGCTCACCCTTCGCGGCGCCGTTCATCGCGATCCGCACCTCGACCCCGGATACCAGATCCCCCGACGCGTAATCCTTGGTCGACCCCCGGTGCGCCAGGCTCCACGACATCGGCTCGCCGGCCTTGCAGGCGACCGTCTGGGAAATCGTCTCGGGACCGCTGCTGAGCTGCCGGAGGACAGCCGACTGGTTGCCCGTGTGGGAAGTCGAGTTGGTCAGCTCCACCTGGTCGGCACGGTCCGGAACATTACCCTTCCATCCCGGGATCGTGGCCCAGAAGTAGTCGGAGGAGGGAACACGGGGATCCTCGAAGCTCCCGTTCGCCAAGGACGTCGGCAGTTGGCTCTGGCCGGGCTGTGCCCGTGCCCCGGGGGCGTCGATCAGCATGAGGGACATCCCGAGGACCACCGAGATGGCTGAGGACAGGGGGCGCATTCGGTTCTGTGCCCCAGGTAAGTGAGCGGTCATGTGTTCTCCTGTCACGGGCCGGCCCCCAGCTGCCCGCGAGACAGGGACGGCTCGCACGGATTCGGGTGCCCACAAAGATTGTTGAGGTCAAGTCTCCCGTCGCATCCCAGACGCAGGAAGGCACGAACGGGAGACTCATCGGGCAACCGTGCGACACCGCTGCGGTGCGGGGGCCTGCCCGGGACGGCGCGCTGGGCTCCGCTAGGACAGCGAAAGGGTTCGTCCAAGACGAGCGGGCAAAACTGGCCAGCAGCCGTCGGGACGCCCCCGTCCGCCCAGCGGCAGATCCCCGTTCCTCTCCCCGGAAGAAACCCACGTGCCCCGCCGCCGCACTCCCACCGGGCAGGACCTCATGCTCACGTGCGCCGTGCTGCTGATGGTCTGCTTCATGACCGCGACCGTGATCGCGGTCCTGCGCGACACCCGTCCGACCACCGGGAGCACGGGAAGCGACGCCCGGTGTGCCGCCCAGGCCCCGGCCAGCAGCTCCTACGGCGAGAACCCCCCGAGCAAGGTGACCTGTCCATGAGCAGAACCGACCGCACCCGCCGGCCCGCGCGAGAACGCCGGGCACGAGGAACGAGCCGCCCGGGCCGCCTGCTGCTCCTCGTCCTGGCGGTCACCGTCGCACTGGTCTCGGCCATGTTCGCCACCGGTCACAGCCGCCCGCGCCTGGGCATCGACCTCGCGGGCGGGACGAGCATCACCCTGACCGCTGATTCCCGGGACCAGGCCGCGGTCACACCGTCGGCCATGGAGACCGCGGCCTCGATCATCCACCGGCGGGTCAACGGCCTCGGCATCTCCGAGGCAGAGGTGCAGATCCAGGGCCGCAACACCATCATCGTCAACATTCCCCACGGCGACGGCCAGCAGGCCGCCGCCGACCAGGTCGGCACCACGGCCAAGCTCTCCTTCCGGCCGGTGCTCGCCCTCGCCCCCACAGGCACCGGCGCCCCGTCGTCCGCGGCCGCCACGGGCACGGTGCCGCAGAAACTGGCCGGGCAGTTCACCGCACTGGACTGCTCCACCCCCGGCCAGCGCGGCAACCACCTGCCGACCGACCCCGCAGAGGACGCCCTGGCCTGCTCCTACAACGAGGAACAGGGCACCTGGTACAAGTTCGCCCTCGGCCCCGCGGCGGTACAGGGCACCGACGTCGACAAGGCCGCCGCCGGTCTCGACACCCAGAACGGCGGCGGCTGGCAGGTCCAGCTGGGCTTCAACGCGGCCGGTGCCAAAGCATTCGCCGACACCACCGGGAAACTCTCCGCCCGGTCCGCTCCCGAGAACCAGTTCGCGATCGTGCTGGATGGCCAGGTCGTCTCCCACCCCTCGGTCCGGGAGTCGATTCTCGGTGGCAGCGCCGTCATCTCCGGAGGATTCACCCAGAGCGAGGCCGAGAGCCTGGCCAATGTGCTGAGCTTCGGGGCCCTGCCGCTGGACTTCGTCAAGAGCGACGTCACGACCGTCTCCCCGCAGCTCGGTGCCGACCAGCTCAAGGCAGGCCTGGCCGCCGGAGCAGTCGGCATCCTGCTGGTCGTCCTCTACTCGCTGCTCTACTACCGGGGCCTGGGCCTGGTGTCGATCGCCGGACTGCTGGTCTCCGCCGCCATGACCTACGCGAGCATGTGTCTGCTGGGCGCAGGCATCGGCTTCGCACTCAACCTTCCGGCGGTCTGCGGTGCCATCGTCGCCATCGGGATCACCGTCGACTCGTTCATCGTGTACTTCGAACGCATCCGCGACGAGATCCGCGAAGGGGTGTCGCTGCGCAGCGCCGTCCACCGGGCCTGGCCCCGCGCCAGGCGCACCGTCCTGGTGTCGGACTTCGTCTCGTTCCTGTGTGCGGCCGTGCTCTACACGGTGTCGATCGGCAAGGTGCAGGGCTTCGCCTTCACCCTCGGCCTGACCACCGCCCTGGACGTCGTGGTGATCTTCCTGTTCACCAAGCCGCTGGTCACCCTACTGGCCAGGACCAGGTTCTTCGCCGGCGGTCACCCCTGGTCCGGCCTCGACCCGAAGCGGCTGGGCGCCCGCCCCCCGCTGCGCGGACGCCGCTGTACCCGACCGGCCGAGGAGGCCTGAACGATGTCCCCACGCACCCTGGCCCAGCGGCTGCACCGGGGCGAGGTCAGCTTCGACTTCGTCGGCCGTGGCAGGCTCTGGGCCTGCCTCTCGGCCGTGATCATCCTGGTCGCCGGCATCGGACTGGCCACCGGTCTGCACCTGGGCATCGAGTTCAAGGGCGGATCGCTCTACACCGTGACCAAACCGGGACTGACCGTCTCCCAGGCCCAGGACAGCGCACGTACGATTACCGGCGGCACCACCCCCCTGGTCCAGTCCACGGACAAGGGAGAGATCCGCATCCAGGTCAGCTCGGACACCGAGACCACCCCCGAGACCTTCAAACGGGAACTCGCCAAGGATCTCGGCATACCCGCCGACGAGATCAACACCCAGAGCGTCGGACCGAGCTGGGGCAAGGAGATCTCCCACAAGGCGCTGCTGGGACTGGCGATCTTCATGGTCCTGGTCACCGCCTACCTCGCCATCGCCTTCGAGTGGCGGATGGCACTGGCGGCTCTGGTCGCCCTGGTCCACGACCTCCTGATCACCGTCGGCGTGTACGCCCTGGTCGGCTTCGAGGTCACCCCGGGCACCGTGATCGGGTTCCTGACCATCCTCGGCTACTCGCTCTACGACACCGTGATCGTCTTCGACACGGTCAAGGAGAACACCCGCAAGATCACCTCCCAGGACAGCCGGACCTACCGCGAAGCCGCCAACGCAGGCCTCAACCAGACACTCGTGCGTTCGATCAACACCACCGCCGTGGCCCTGATGCCCGTTGCGGCGCTGCTGTTCATCGGCGGCGGCATGCTCGGCGCAGGCACCTTGAACGACATCGCCCTCGCCCTGTTCGTCGGCCTGATCGCCGGCGCCTACTCCTCGATCTGTGTCGCGACACCGCTCCTGGCCGCCCTCAAGGAACGGCAACCCGCAATGCGGGCCCTGGCCGCCCGGGTCGCAGTGGCGCGCCGCGGCGAACCGGCAGGGACGGCATCCGCCGAGGTGTAGCCCCGCCGGGGCCACCGGGTCCACCGCCGCACACCGGGCCGTTCACCCGGACGATGGACCGGCCGGGGGACATCCGGGCACCGCAGGGCGCCGGACAGTGGAGGACGAGACACATCGTGCCGTGCCGCCGTCGATGCCGGGGCCGATGCCACCTCGACGTACCGGCCGGCCCTCCGGGACTGCCCCCATGAGAGAGGGAACCCCTCGTGATCCCCATGTCCCTGCACGCCATTGCCACCGCCACGGACGGCAGACTGCACCTCGTCATGGACCGCCAGGAACTGGTACTCGACCCGCCGGTGGCAGATGTGCGGCTGGTGACCCCGGGGTGCATGTTCGCGGAACTCCCCGGCGCAGCCGACGACCACCACGATCACGCCACCGCCGCGCTGGCGGCCGGCGCCGTCGCGGTGCTCACCGAACAGCCCGGCCAGCACCCCGCGATCGTGGTGGAGGACGTGCCCCGGGCACTGCGGGCGCTGGCCCGCAACCTCCTGGCGCGCGCCGAGTCACCGACCGTTATCGGCCTGACCGGGGGCATCGACGAAACCGTGACGAAGGATCTGCTCTCTCAGGTGCTCCCCGACGTGGCCCCGGTGCCGCGCCTGCCGGTCGAGGACCGCTTGGCGCCGTCCCTGGGGGCGCTCAACGTCGACCAGGACAGCAGGTTCGTCCTGCTGCAGGCCGACACAGCGGCCACCGATCCCACCGGAATCGAACACCCGGAATGGCTCACCCCGCCGGCCCTTGCCCTCGTCACCGCAGTCACGGGCGGCGACAGCCGCTTCACCAGTGCGCAGGAGACGGGAGAACTCGTCGCGAGCCTGCCGGCCGACGGGCTGGTGATCGTCAACGCCGACGACCCCCAGGCCATGGCCACCGCGTTCCGCAGCCGCGCGCGGATCATGACCTTCGGACACGGCAACGCACAGGTCCGCATCAGCGCCCCGCGCACGGACCGCCTTGCCCGGCCCTCCTTCATCCTCACCTACCGCGAACGCCAGGTCCGGGTGAAGCTGAACCTGCACGGGCTGCACAACATCCCGAGCGCGGCCGCCGTCGCCACAGCGGCCCTGGCCATGGGCGCCGACCTCGACAACATCGCACAGGCCCTGGGCAGCGCACGGCCGCTGACCCCGGACCTCATGGAGGTCTACGACTGCGCGCACGGCGTGACCGTCGTCAACGACACCTTCGAGGCCTCACCCCACTCCGCTGCGGCGGCACTGACCACCCTCGGTAGGATCGCCCGCCGCGCCCAGCGCTCGGTCGCGGTGATCGCAGAGATACCGGGCCTGGGGGAGGACGCCGTCTACCACCACGCCCGGCTGGGACGACTCGCGGCCCAGGCAGGGGTGACCCATCTGGTGGCCATCGGCGGCGCCGACGCCGCGCTCGTCCACGCTGCCGCCACCAGCCACGGCGTCAACGCCACCATCGTCGCGGACAGTGATGCGGCGCTGGAGTTCCTCCAGCCCTTCGTCCGCGCCGGCGACGCAGTCCTCTTCAAGGGGCCGCACACCGCACACCTTGCCGCTGTCGCGCACTGCATCGCCGAACTCCACGGCCCGCCGCGCCGGCCGCGGTTTTCCGCCGACCCCGTCTGCGCGGACCTCGCCGTCGCGGCCTGAGCTTGACTCTGTCGGGGATCTTGGAGTTCCTCGGTGCGGTAGCGTGATCGACGGGCATGCTCGGGTAGTTCCGCCGACCGATGCAGCTGTCGAGGTGCCCGTTGTCCCTGCGCCCCCGTTCCGGTGAGCAAGTCCCTTCTTTGACCGCGCAGATCGCGCGGGCGAGCAACCCGGGCGGTACGACGGCGATCTGGGTACGCGACCGCCTCGATGGGCTGTGGCGCGACGAGGACTTCGCCGACTGGTACCCCCGCGATGGGCGGCCGGGGCTCTCGCCTGCTGAACTGGCCACCGTCTGTGTCCTGCAGTTCCTGCTCGGCCTGTCGGACCGGCAGGCTGCCGAGACGGTCCGCTGCCGCATCGACTTCAAGTACGCCCTGGCGCTGGAGCTGGACGATCCCGGGTTCCACCACAGTGTGCTGGCCGACTTTCGTGACCGTCTCGCCGAAGGCGACCGTGCGGATCGCCTCCTCGATCTCGCGCTGGCCCGTCTCACGGAGGCCGGACTGGTGCGCGAGCGCACCACGCAGCGCACCGACTCCACCCACGTCCTGGCCGCGGTGCGCGACCTGACCCGCCTGGAGCTGGTCACCGAGGCGGTCCGTGCCGCACTCGAAGAAGTCGCCGGCACCTCCCCTCACCTGCTGGACGAACTGGTCGATGAGGAGTGGGGGCACCGCTACGGCCGGCCGGTCCGCCTGGGCAAGAACCCCACCAAGCCCACGACCAGGATCATCGCCACCGGCAACGACGCCGTCCGGCTCCTGGAACACCTCCACCGGCACGGAGCAGGCCGCACCCCCCGCCCTCGCGCCCAGGCCCTGCGCCAGATCATGGTGCAGAACTACCACCGTGACCAGGCAGGCCGACTGCGCCGGCGCACCGCCGAGAAGGAAGGCGGACCCGGGCTGCCACCCTCGTCCCGGGCGGTCGTCTCTCCCTACGACACCTCAGCCCGCCATGCGAGGCACGGGCACATCATCAGCTGGAAGGGTTTCGCCGCCCATCTGACGGAGACCTGCGCTCCCAACAGCCCCAACGTGATCACGGACGTGGCCACCACGCCGGCCACCACCCACGACAGTCAGGTCCTGCCCGGCATCCACACCCGCCTGGCCCGCCGCGGCCTGCTGCCCGCCGAGCACCTGGTCGACGCCGGCTACACCTCCCTGCCCCACCTGGAACAAGCCGCGCGTGAACACCAGGTCACCCTCTCCGGGCCGCTGCGGAGCAACCCCACCCGCCAGCACCGCCGAGGCGAGGGCTCCGCTCGGGACGACTTCCACATCGACTACGACCATCAGCAGGTCACGTGTCCCCAGGGGCAGGTCAGCGCGGGCCGGCACGGCCCCTATCCGACCTCCTCACCCACCGCGGCCCCACTGATCGTGGCCAGGTTCACCAAGAGCCAGTGCCGCCCCTGCCCGGCCCGCACCCAGTGCACCTCCACCGCCGACAGCGCCCGCACCGTGGGCTTTCCCCCGCGAGAACTCCGTGACCTGCAACTCCGCGTCCGTACCGAGCAACAGACACCCGAATGGAAAGCACGCTACGCGGTCCGCTCCGGAGTGGAAGGCACGGTCAACGAGTTCGCCCACGGCCACGGCATGCGACGCTGCCGCTACCGAGGACAAGGGAAAGCCCACATCCAGCACGTCCTGACAGCCATCGCCGTCAACATCGAGCGCCTCAGCGGACCGCCACCGGCCGAAGAAGCGCCCACGTCCCGGCAACCGACTGCCTTCCAGCACTACCTCGACCAGCGCGAAATACCCCGGTCCAAATCCTGGCGAACCCTGGGAACCTGACTGGCATCTCCAAGATCCCCGACAGAGTCAAGGTAAGA
>NZ_JBXQQB010000051.1:0-26932 GCF_057220535.1 Kitasatospora sp. NEAU-CNBT7
TTTTCAGGGCCCTCATGTTCACCGAGTCGACCGCGCACCGCGACCGGTCCAGCTCGCCCCGCGAGCCGGGTTCGTCGAGGACGACCCGGTGGAGCTTGGCCCACACGCGGGCCTTGCTCCACTCGGTGAAGCGTCGATGGGCCGTCGGCCCGGACGGGCCGAAGCACGGCGGCAACTGGGCCCACGTGCACCCGGAGGTCGCGACGAACACGATCGCCGCCAGAACCTCCCGGTCACCGTGTCGCCGCCGACCACCGCCCTGCGGACGAGTCGGCGCGTCCGGCACCACCAACTGGAACAGCGCCCACAACTCGTCCGGCACCAGACGCTCCACGATCAGCACGCCCGGAGTCTACCCAACCGCCCAAATGAGATGACTTCTAAAGCCCCGGCCCACCGCATCCACTCTACGGCCAACGGAGAGGCCGACCCCTCTAATCCCACCTGTAGTACCGGGCCGGAACCGCCACCCACGCCTGAACTCATCCAAGTACTTCCACAGCATCAACCCGAAAGGAGGAAGACGCCTGCAGGTGCCTTTGGCTGCAGCTCTCACAATAAGCGGCCGTTCTCTTGTGCTTCGTTACTCGATATCTTGAAGTATGGAGAACGGCCACGTCTTGGAGAGCTCAGTAGGTCGAATGGGCAAGTGAGGTGGAACAATAAGTTCACTTGCTGTTTCATTTATGGTCAAAAGCGTTCTTTGTTGTGCTTGCGCTTACGCTTACGCTCGCTCTTATCCTTTGACTTCTGGATCTTCTTGAGCTCCTCGTCGATGTGCTCCAGGAATTCCTCTGAGCTGTCCCCGTATTCCTCGCCGATTTGGTCGACATCCTTCCTGATGAGGGGCTCTTTAAAGTCCCTCAGCCTCTCGTAGATTTTTCCGTCGCCGGACCTGAGGCCGTCGGTAGAGAACTTCAGTGAAGAAGCTCTCGTTTTATTTTTATTTGCCACATCAATGAAAGCTTGGGCCGTGATGTGAACCTCGTTCGAGAGGTGCTCGCTGGCCCGCATCTCGAGATCGAAATCGATGTTTATCTTACAGTTCTGAGGAAGCTTGAGGTCGTACGATTTGCATGATCCGGTTAGCGCGACCGTAAAGTTGGCAATGTATTCATTTTCTGCAGCCTTCATGATGCTTGCCTTGGTCTTGGCGAGCGATGCAGTGCCTGCCTGGACTACCTTGAGCTTTTGCTTGTAAGTGGCTGCTGCCCGCGCCTTCTCGCGGTCGACATTTCGTGTCGATTGGTATTTGCTCTTGAGTGCCTCGCCGTCCTTTCCGGCCTGATCGAGATTCTTCACGCAGTCGGCAATTTCCTTGTTGGAGACCTCGATTACCTTCTCGCACTCGGCAATCTTCTTCTTTCGCTTTTCGATAAATTCCTCCCTTTCTTCCTTGTCGGATATATCCGCTAGATCATTTTCGTACTGCTTCTTGCCGTCTGCAAGTTTCTTCTTCCGCTCATGTGCCTCCCTGAGTCGCTGCTGTGCCGAGTCGCGATTTTCCCTGAATATCTTCTGGGATTCCCTATTGATTTCGAGCCGTTCTTCAAAGTCTGAGAGGCCGGCCTCGTAGGCCGTGATTTCTCTCATCTTTGTCTCGTATTCGTCGGCTGCCTTGTAGGCTTCCGCCTGAAGGGCTGCGCGATCCTCGGTGAGACCCTTGGTGAGCGCCTGCGTGTCAATCTTGACGACGTCCCATTTGAATGACAGCGGAATCTGATAGGCGACGAGACTGCTGAATCTCCCGCCGGTCTTTTTTTTGCCGCCATGGAATTTGAGCTTTTCCTTGTCGTTGTGAGCCTTCTTGGCTGCCTCGGCCATTTTTCCGTATCCGAAGACAGTGTGGCCAAAATATAGCGCACGATATTCGCACTGTCGCACAAGAATGCTTGGTGTGCTGGTTTGTGAGACGGGGTTCAGGGCTTCACCTACCTTCTCCCCGCCTACTTTTAGCTCGGCATTCATGAAGGATGCGGCAACCTTCTGGCCGATTCCGGTAACGGCCCTCATTGCCGCGAGGGCCCTGGCGCCTACTGCGGCGGCATCAATGGGTGTTGTCACTTTGACTCCATTTGCGAGGTTTGATGTCCCTGGAAAATTACTACTGGTCGCGCGACCCAATTATCCAGGAATCGCGCTTCTGGTAAGCTTCGGGTGACTTTTCTAGGAGGGTTCGATTTCTGCAGTTTCCTCGAGGTCGACGGTGATATAGTCGTTCTCTACGAGCCACAGCAGGAGATTCTCGTCGACCCCATCCTCCAGCTGTGAAAGATCATCAAGCAGTTCGGCGGCACCTGGGGGTAGCTCGGATCCGGCCTTATCGGTGCTGGCTTCGGGGCGCGGCGTGACCTCGCCAGGCTGAATTGACGGGTTTGCCGGAATCCACGCCGAGCGGCTGCTGTCAAGCTTGTGCGGGATACCATTCCCATCAGGGCGGACCTGGCGTTCCCAGTTTCCGTCCGTGAAGTAACTCCACTCCTCGGATGCGTTATCCCAGTGCCAGAGGGGGTATTCTGCTCCTGCGGCCTCGTCCCAGTAGCTCTCCGGCAGAGAGCAAAAATGTTCGGACATTTGCTCTACTGTCAGCTCTCGGGCCATGTCAAGGATGGTCTCGGTCGGGCTGTCGAGAGTGTCCAGGTGTTCCAGGAACATTGAGATGTCTGATGTGATCTGGTCTCGAGCTGCAAGGGCGAAGCGGGCCTTGAGGTCGCCTGGGTTGCTCGGGGCGGGGTCCGCGACTGCCGAATACAGCGACGCGAACCAGGCCATGGATTCTTCGCCCTGTGCGCCGCTGCGGTGCAGAATAAAAAGGAGTTGATTCCATTCGGGCTTCATGTGCGGTCCTTCGAATTTTGCATGGCTGCGAGAAATTTAATCAATTGACACTGGTCGACCTGCGGGGTCCAGGGTAGCCCTGGCCGGGGTGGAACCGGAAGGGAAACGGGGGCAGAGGGCTCTGCCTGAAGGGGCATGCCGCCGGTCTCTGCGGCGTGCTTTGAGAAATTGTCGCACCTCATGCGAAAATTGCGTTATTTAATATTTCATAAACCTTGGGGTGCAGTTTCGGTTCGATCGACCGAAAGATGGCGTGGCAGGCTAATGCGGATGTGATCCACTTGTCCGTGGATGGGGGAAGGGCCCGTTTGCGGCAGATCGCGTCGGGGTAGGGGGAGGAGCGATCGGGGCCGGACCTCTACGGTCGAGTATCTCCGTTCGTGCAACGGCGACGGGCGTGCCCGGCAGGGAGATGGCCCCGGGGTCAGGGGTGGAGTCCTCCCGCGCTGCCGTGGCCCCTGGGAGCAGCAAACTCGACACGTAGCCCCACGCTGTCCTCGGCCGCTGTTTTGGGGTGTACGTCGATGTGGAGTTCTGGTGGCCTGGCGGACGGGAACTCCCCGGAATCTGCCGAGCAGACGGCTGATCGCCTGTTCGGCCTGCCCGGGGACTGTTTATCCCCCGGGTGACCACCCGGCCCGGGGACTCGCAGCGGCCTCCTCAATTGCGACGGGAGCCGGGTCGGACGGGCCGGACCAACATGCTGCGGTCCAGGGAACGAGCGGCTTCCCACGGCCGCATGACAGCCGGTAGTTGCTCGAGACCGTGTGGGCTCTGCCCTCCGCCCGGTCACCCGACGGTGACGCTCCCCGGGGCGGCCACGATCCGGCTGGTGGGGCGGGGCACGGGGTCGTTGCAGGTCTGCACCGGATCCCCCGCGCGGGCGGCCGGCTTTCCCTCGAAGTAGACCGTCGAGCTGCCCGAGGCGACCGTACCGGTGTTGTCCGGCGGCCGTGCGAACACCGTGCCCGGCGGCGTGGGGGGCGGCTGATGAGGAGGCTCGTTCCGGGCCTGGCTGCCTACGACCGCGGCTGCCCGGCTATCGATCAGCACGCTCGTGCAACATCCGGACATCAGAGCACCGTTGAAGGGCAGCGGCACGACGCTCGCCACCGGTCCGGTCGGTGACGGAACCAGCACGACATGCTGGTCGACACCGGTCACCCTGTCGTTCATCCGTGCTGCGGGTACTCCCATGGCTGTGATCCTGTTCTGCTCGATGGACGGGGACGAACGGGGACCGGTCAGGAACGCACCTTCTGACCGGTGAACACCCCGGCCGGGGTGCATGCCTTCGCGTCGCGATTCGCGCAGTTCACCGCGACGACCACCTGCTGGCCCGCGGTGAAACGCCACGGCTTGCCGCTCGCGGCGGCCTTGCGCTGGGTGGTGCTGTCGTTCAGGGATATCCCGAACAGCAGACGTCCGTCCGCCCGGACCTCGACGTTTCCGCTGTCCTGCTGAGGGTTCTGCAGGACGAACTCGGTGATCTCCCAGGTCTCCCCGGCCGGTACTCGCGGGCCGAACCGCTGAAAGACCCCGCTCGCCGCGGGCGCGCTGTCCGTGGAGACCACGAACGACGTCGCGGTCCGCTGAGACTGGCCCCCTGCCGAACCGGTGCCAGGAGTGCTGTCGTTGCCGGCGCTGCTGCTCCCGTTTCCGCCCCCGGAACTTCCACCTCCGGAGCCGGAGCCACTGCTCCCGCCACCACCGTCGGAGGGGGCACCCGGGTCGGTGGTGGCCGGGCTGCTTCCCGAGGGGGACGGCGACAGTGACGCGGCCGCTGCCCCGCCATCGCTCGCGGGGCCGTCCTGCGGCGCGAGCACATCGGCCGGGCGCCGCTTCGCCCTGGACACAGCCTGCGGATCCAGGAACGAGGGGCCGATGGCCGCCGTCACCATCACGACCGCCACCGCGAGCAGCAGCACTTTACCGGCCCACGGCGGCAACATGGGCGGCTGCACCATCGAACCGTCCGCCGTCACCTGGGCCCCGTCACCGAGCGATGCGGTCACCCGGAAGGCGTGGCTCCGAGGCTGTCCTCGCAGGAAGGTCCGCCGCGGCCGCAACACGATCGGGACGATCCTCGTCGTTCCGCCCTCCACGGTCAGTTGCGCAGGGCGGAACCGGAACCGCAACTTGGCGTCCTCATCCGCAGCCCGCAGATCGACCGTCACCGGCGCGTTTCCGGCATTGTCGATCGCCAGCCGGGTCCGCGCACGGCGCGCGCCGCGGGTGGTGCGAGGGACCAGTTCCACCGAAGCGTCCGTGAACTCCCCGACCTGGAGTACGCCCTCCTCCACCACCGAACCGGCGGTGTCCTCCTGGGACATCACCCGGACCGCGAACGCCGTCTCGCCGCAGCGCGTCTTCTCCGAGCGTGGCGGCGAGAACTCGACCACCACCTCGGCGTCCTCCCCGGGGAACACCGAGACGGTCGGGGCGGACACACTCGCCCACTCCTTGCCGTCCCCGAGAACGTCGACCGTGAACCGGTCCACCACCGTGCCCGAGTTGCTCAGACGCACCGTACAACGGGCCGTGCCGCCGGGGGCGACGTCGACCGTCCTGGGCTCCAGAGACGCTAGGACACCCATCGCCCTGCTCCCGTGTGGTCAGCCACCGCCACCCGATTGCCTCGCGTTGCCCGCTCGGGCAGACCGGCCGCACCGGATACCGTCCTCCTGGGCCTGGACGCCATCGTGTCCCCGGACAAACCTGATGGGATGGAACACACCTTCGCAGCCCCCTCCGGGTTCCTCTCCGACACCTGCTTCTCCTTCGATATCACCGCCAACGACACCTTCGAGGGACCCGTCTCCTTCATCAGGGACCAGCTGGCGATCTGTCTCGAACCGCGCGCTTCCACCGGCCCCCTGACCTGCCACATCCACATCCACGAGGACTGCGGGGGCACCATGGGCAACGAATACCTCAACGGTCACCAGAGCCTGCGGATCCAGGACAACGATCCGCGCCGCGAAATCTGGCTCACCTTCCGCGACTTCGGAGTCCGAGCGCCGTGGGGCCTGCCGGTGCGCCGCTGTTACTACCGGATCCACCTGGAGGGCACCTCCACGGTCCGGGTGCGCATCCACGGCCGATCGCCGTACTTCGGCCCCCACTGAACCGCATCCGCCTGGCGCTCAGATCATGCCTTCCCGGATCGCGTAGGCCACGGCGTGCGAACGGTTGCGCAGGTGGAAGCGGCTGGTCACATCGTGCAGTGTGTTCTTCACCGTCCGCTCCGAATAGGCGAGGGTACGGGAGATCTCCCGGGTGTCCAGGCCCTTCGCGACCAGACGCAGCACATCCGCCTCACGGTCCGTCAGCCCCGTGAAGCCCAGACCGCGCGGCGCCAGCACGTGCTGGTTCAGCGTCGAGACCTGCTTCAGCAGACGCCCCAGAAGGTCGGGCGGCACCACGCCGGCTCCCCGGCGCACCGACGAGACCACACGCACCAGCCGGTCGGACGTGGCCTCGCTGCGGCGTACCAGGCCCGACACGCCGGCCTCGGCCGCAGTCACCACGTCCTCGTCCTCCAACGACGCGGCCACCATGACCAGTTGCTGCACACCCTCGCTGCGCACCGCCCGGGCCAGGTCCAGCGCCTGGTCGTCCAGCGACTCCGTCCCGACCACGCCGACGGTCTCCGAGGTCACCTCACCACGGGACACCACACGCACTTCGGGCCGCTCCCGGAGCGCGGCGCTCAGGCCGGCCTCCGAGATCGGGTCCGAAGCCCGCACGTAGACGCACACTCGCTCGAACATGGCACACCTCTGATTTTCCGAACGGGAACAGGAGAGACCCGATGCCGCCTCCGGGGGCAGACCATCGCGCCGACACTCCCATCCTGCTTCGGGCACCTTTAGGGGCAGGCTAACCGGTGCCCTGTGTCGGCCTAGCGGACCGTCATGCGACGGTTTGGGCGGACAGCTCCCACTCCCGGACGACGCGCCGTACCCACCGCACGTTCCACCGGTCGGCCGTCGCCGACGGCCGACCGGTGTGTCTACGGTACGAGCGGGCAGGCCGAAGCCGAGACATGGCGCCGGCGGGTGTGCACGCTCCCCGGATCTGCGGGCCGGTTCCTGCCGCCGGACAGACCGTGCCCAGGGCGAGACCATGAGGAATTTCCCCGATGACCCCTACCTCCGCCGACTCGCGGCCCAGCCTCGGCATCACCCTCCACCGCGCCGGGACACTCCCGGCCACGGTCCGGGACCTGGACGAACTGCGCGACCTGCTCCCCGTCGAGCCGGGGACCACTGCCCTGATATCCCTGGACCGGCCCGCCGACGACGAGATCCGGGCCCTGGCACAGACCTTCGCGCTGCACGAACTGGCTGTCGAAGACGCCATCACTGCGCACCAGCGGCCCAAGTGCGAACGCTACGCGGATACCCTCTTCGTCGTCCTTCGTCCTGTCCTTCCGACGGTCGAAGGCCACAACCTGGAGTTCGGTGAGATCCACCTGTTCGTCGGCGCCGGGTTCGTTCTCGCCTTACGCCATGCCGACGCGCCCGACCTCGACTCGGTGCGCGGCCGTCTCGAGGGTGACCCGGCGTTGCTCGCCCGCGGACCCGAAGCCGTCCTCTACGCCGTCCTGGACGCTGTCGTCGACGGTTACGTGCCGGCTGCCGCCGCCATGCAGCGGGAGATCGACGTTCTGGAGACCGAGGTGTTCAGCGGTGAACCGGAGGTGTCGCGTGGCATCTACCGTCTCTCGCGCAAGGTGGTGGAGTTCCAGCGGGCGGCCCGCCCGTTGCTGGAAGTCCTTTCGGGGCTGGAGACGGGGTTCGACAAGTACGGGGTGGACGAGGAACTGCGACGCTATCTGCGCGATGTGACCGACCACGCCACCGTCGTGGCCGAGCGTGTCGACACCTTCCGCCAGACCCTCAACGACATCCATGCCCTGAACGCCACCTTGATCTCGCAGCGTCAGAACGAGGAGATCAAGAAGATCTCGTCGTGGGCCGCGATCGTCTTCGCCCCCACGCTCATCGGCACCATCTACGGTATGAACTTCCAGGAGATGCCCGAACTGGACTGGGCATTCGGTTACCCCTTCGCGCTGGCCCTGATGGTGGTCGTCTGCATCGCGCTGTACGCAGCCTTCCGACGCCGCAATTGGCTGTAGTGAAGGTGACGGTCGCGTGCGGTGCGTCAGAAGCCCTGGCCGTTGGTGCCGCCGGCCGGGCCGCGGCCTCGTCGCGGTGGTGTTTCCTGGACCGGGTCTTCATCCTCGGGCGGGGCCGTGACGGGAGGACTGCTGGGATCGGCCCCGGGGGTGTCGGGGCCCGAGGGGCCAGGGTCCGAGGGCGAGGCGGGGGATTCGCCCCAGGCCGGCGGGCCGGAGGGCGACTGCATCCGCCCGTCGGCCGGAGCCGAGGGGGAGGACGGCTTCACGGCAGGTGACTCCGGCGCCGGTGAGGTGGTGGCCTTGGCCGCCGTCCCGGTGAACTGCTGGACCGGAGTGCCCGTCAGGGCCGCGCGGGTGTAGGCAGTCCAGATCTTCGCGGGGAACGTCCCGCCTCCTGCGGAGGCGAGGCCTGCCATGCCGTTGACGGACAGTCTGGCATGCGTGTCGGGGTCCTCCCGGAAGATCGTCACGGAGGTCACCAACTCGGGGGTGTAGCCCACGTACCACACCGATTTGGCCTCGTTGGTGGTTCCGGTCTTTCCGGCCGCCGGCCGGCCCAGGGCCTTGGCGGCGGAGCCGGTGCCGCCGTGGGCGTCCACCACGTCCTGCAGCATGTCGGTGACCGTGTCGGCGACGCGGGGTGCGAAGGCGCGCTTCTTGTCGTGCGAGGGCACATCGCGGTCGGTGCCGTTGTGGGTGAGCTTCTGGACCGACCAGGGGGCGATCTGACGTCCGTGGTCGGCCAGAGTGGCGTAGGCACCGGCCATGTCCACCGCACTGGGGCTGGAGACGCCGAGGGCGATGGACGGTACTGCCGTCAGCCCGGGCGTATCAGCGGGCAGCCCCGCATCGATGGCGCCTTGCCGTACCTGCTCCAGCCCGACGTCCTGGGCCAGTTGCGCGAACGGGGTGTTCACGGACTTGATCATGGCCTCGCGCAGCGTGACGTCACCGTAGCTGGCACCGCCGCTGTTGCCCGGGGTGTAGCCGCTGCCGCTGACCCGGTGGCCGTTGGATCCGTCGTAGACGCTCCCGGGGGTGATGTCCTTGCCGTCACGGGTGCCGTCGCGCAGTGCCGCCGCCATGACGAGCGGTTTGAACGTGGAACCCACCTGGACGTCGCGGCGGGTGGCATCGTTGACGAACTGCTTCAGATAGTCCGGCCCGCCGTAGAGGGCCAGCAGCTTGCCGGTGCCCGCCTCGACGGAGGCGGAACCCACCCGGACATTGCGGTCGGCGCTGCGCTGGCCGGGGACGAGGTTGGCGGTCAGCTGCTTCTCGACCGCGGTGCTGAGGTCCTTCTGCCGGTCGCGGTCGAAGGTGGTGGTGATCCGCCAGCCGCCCTGCGCGAGAGCGTCCTCGCCCACCCCGTTGGCGGCGAGGTACTGGCGGGCGGTGTCGATGAGGTAACCGGCCTCACCGCCTACTCCCTTGGGCGGTTTGCGCTCCCCGGGCTCGGGGAACGAGGCGGCCTGCCGTACGGCCGGTTCCAGCCACTTCTCGGTGACCATGCCGTTCAGCACGTAGTTCCAGCGGGCCAGTGCCCGCTCACGGGTCTTGGGGCCGCTCTTGACGTCCAGCGCGCTGGGGGCGTTGAGCAGGGCAGCGAGATAGGCTCCCTGCTCCGTGGTGAGGTTCTTGGCGTCGACACCGTAGTAGGCCTGGGCCGCTGCCTGGATGCCGTAGGCCCCGCGCCCGAAGTACGCGGTGTTCAGGTACCCGGCCAGAATCTCGTCCTTGCTCATCCGCCGGTCCACCTTCAGGGCGATGAAGAACTCCTTCACCTTGCGGGTCAGCGTCGGGGACTGATCCAGGTAGTAGTTCTTCACATACTGCTGGGTGATGGTGGAACCACCCTGCCGGGTACCACCGGTCAGGTTCGACCACAGCGCGCGCGTCAGAGCGGTGGGGGAGACCGCGCTGTCCTGGTAGAAGCTGCGGTGCTCAGCCGCCAGGACGGCCTCGCGCACCCCCATCGGCACGTCCGACAACGGCACGGTCTGGCGGTTCGTCTCGCCGGTGCGCCCGATCTCGCTGCCGTCCGAATACAGCCACACATTGTTCTGCTGCACCGCGGCGGCGTTCGGGTCCGGTACCGGGACCAGCAGGTACCCCGCCACGAAGGCCCCCACCGCCAGCACCACGGACCCTGCGGCGAGGCCCAGCGCGAGCGGCCACCGTGGCAGGAAGCGCCGCCATCCGGTACGTCGAGGGCGCCCGGCGGTCACCGGAAGGGCGGCACGGGCAGGGCGCCCCGGCGGGGGAGGGGGTGTCACAGCTGGAACCTCTCGGCGGTCGAAGCGATGGACGATGGCTGCTCCGCCCCGAGACGGGACGGGGCTGTGCGGGGGCGGTTTTCTCACTGCGGTGGGCGGCGGGGCGGCACGACCCTGCGCCGTCCGTTCCCACGGACGTCCACCGCGACCGTGCGCACCGGTTCCGGGACACGGTTGTCGGTGTACGGGGGCGGCGACATCGTCAGTACCAGTCCCAGACAGGACCGGGCCGCCACTCCTGCGGCACCCCACACCTCCAGCAGACGGGATGCCGACAGCTCAGGGGGCGCGAGAGCGAGCTGTACCGGGCCCGGTACCGGCAGCGGGCCCGGGCCCGCCACCGATGCGACCGCCAGCGCCCGCCAGGCCGCATCGAGCAGATCCCGTCCGCGGACCGGTCCGGGGCCGTCCGCCCACAGCAGGTAGTGCAGCCGGTAGCGGCACACGGGAGCGTGCGACGCCTCGACCCGGCCGTCCGGGCCGCGCACACATCCCCAGTCGGCGGCCCTTCCCGCCACGTCCTCCTCGACGTGAAAGGCATGGGCACCCAGGACGGCGCGGTTACCCGCCGGGCCGCAGGACGGCGGGCCGAAGGACAGCACGGCGCCGGCCGGCAGCACCGGCTCCAGCACCGCACCCAGACAGGCGTCGGCGTCACTGAACATGGCCCCAGCATCACCGGCCGCGCAGATCCCGTCGTGCCCGGCCGAGCCACCCGATCGGACATCCCCCCGGCCGGGCCGCCGTCCCCCGATCGGGAGCCGAAGCCGGGCCGAACGGCCAGCCGATCGAGAGTGAAACCCTGCCGCTCTCCTTGCCAGGCTCGACAGGGACAGCAGTGGTATCAGCGATGGAGGCTCCATGCCCAGCTACCTCTCGCCCGGCGTGTACGTCGAGGAGGTCTCATCCGGCTCCAGGCCCATCGAGGGCGTCGGCACCGCGGTGTGCGCCTTCGTCGGGTTCACCGACAAGGGACCGCTCAACGAGCCGGTTCTGGTGACGAACTGGACCCAGTTCGCCCAGACCTTCGGTGAGGGGGCCGAGGACGCCTATCTCCCGCAGTCCGTCTACGGGTACTTCCTCAACGGTGGTGGCAGTGCCTACATCGTGCGTGTGGAGGCCCCGCAGGACAGCGGTGTGCCCGCCGTTGCCGCCACCGCCCTGCTGCCGGCCGCCGGCAAGGAGGCCCGCCCCCTGCTGGCCGTCACCGCGGCCGGGGCCGGCGAGGCCGGCAACGACCTGGTCGTCGAGGTCGCCCCGGCCACCGACGCCTCGGAGGAATCCTTCAAGATCACCGTCAAGCGCAACGGCCTGCCGCTGGAGAGCTTCGACAACCTCACCCTGCGTCGCGGCCCGCAGAACGCCCAGGCAGTCGTGCGGCGCGCCTCGAAGATGATCACCGTGGACCGTCCGGCAGCCGAGTTCTCCCCGGCACCGCCGACCGCACTGCTCGCCACCGGTGTGGAGGTCCGCCTCGCCGGCGGCGCGGGACCGGACACGGCAGCGGCGGTTCTGTCGCCTCAGGCCTTCATCGGTTCGGCACTCGACCGCAGCGGTATCGCCGGTCTCGAGGCGATCGACGACGTGACCATGCTGGCGGTTCCCGACGTGATGGCGGCCCACCGGCGGGGCCTGCTGGACGACGAGAGCGTCAAGGCCGTCCAGCTCGCGATGATCGCCCACTGCGAGCTCATGTCCGACCGTGTGGCCGTACTGGACACCCCGCCCGACCTCAACGCCCAGCAGGTCCGGGTCTGGCGGGAGGAGTTCACCAACTACGACTCCAAGCACGCGGCCCTCTACTGGCCCTGGCTGAAGGTCGCAGACCCGCGTACCGGCAAGACCGAAACCCTGCCGCCCAGCGGTCACGTGGCCGGGATCTGGGCCCGGAGCGACGACACCCGCGGAGTCCACAAGGCCCCCGCCAACGAGGTCGTACGCGGTGCAGTGGCCCTCGAACTGGGCATCACCCGCGGCGAGCACGACCAGCTCAACCCGGTCGGCGTCAACTGCATCCGGTCCTTCCCCGGCCAGGGCATCCGGGTGTGGGGCGCCCGTACCCTCAGCAGCGACCCCGAGTGGCGCTACCTCAACGTGCGCCGCCTGTTCAACTACGTCGAGAAGTCCATCCTCTCCGGCACGAGCTGGGTGGTCTTCGAACCGAACGAGCCCAAGCTCTGGGACTCGGTCAAGCGCACCATCACCATGTTCCTGCGCAGCGTCTGGCGCGACGGAGCCCTGTACGGCCGTACCCCCGACGACGCGTTCTTCGTCAAGTGCGACGAGGAGAACAACCCGTCGGAGAACCGGGACCAGGGCATCCTCACCGTCGAGGTCGGCATCGCCGCGGTCAAGCCCGCCGAGTTCGTGGTCTTTCGCATCTCGCAGTTCTCCGACGGCGCCTCACTCGAGGAGTGAGCACGGGGCTGTGCCCCGCCCGCCCCACCTCCCGCGCCCCACCCACCCACCTGCGAAAGGACCTTCTGATGTCCATGGGTCTCGGCCCCCAGCAGCAGCACGACGCCCTGACCGCGGCACGCTTCTCCATCACGATCGACGGCTACGAGATCGCCTCGTTCTCCGAACTGTCCGGCATCACCACCGAGGTCGAGCCCGTCGACTACCTCTCCTCGTCCGACAAGGAGATCATCTGGAAGAAGCTGCCCGGCAAGGCCAAGCCGCCCACCGTCGTGCTCAAGCGCGGCAAGACCGGTGGCATGGAACTCTGGGCCTGGCACCAGACCGTCCTCAACGGCGACATCGTCGGTGCCCGCAAGAGCTGCTCGCTGGTCATGTACTCCAGCGACGGCAAGCCCGTCGCCCGCTACTACCTCTCCCACGCCTGGCCCTCCAAGCTGGAGATCGGCCACCTGAAGGCGGGTTCCAACGAGGTCCTGATGGAGACCGTCACCATCACCTGCGAGCACATCCAGCGGGTGTCGCCGTGAGCCCCACCGCACTGAGCACCGAATACCCCTTCACCCTCCCGCGCGGCTACGTCGACGGCGAGGGCCAGGTCCACCGCGAAGGCGTGATGCGCCTGGCCACCGCCCGCGACGAGATCGCCCCCCAGTCCGACCCCCGGGTCCGCGCCAACCCCGCCTACCTGACCGTCCTGCTCCTGGAACGCACCGTCACCACCCTCGGGGACCTGCCGGAAGTGGGCGGCTACGTGATCGAAGGCCTCTTCGCCTCCGACCTCGCCTTCCTCCAGGACCTCTACCGCCGCATCAACCAGGAGGGCCACACCCAGGCGGAGGTCGCCTGCCCCGCCTGCGGCCACGATTTCGCCGTCGACGTAGCCGGTGATGCTCCGGGGGAATCCTGACGTACGCCACCGACCGGCTCTGGGAAGAGCTCACCTTCGTGGCGTACTACCTGCACTGGCCCCTCGAAAGCCTCCTCGACCTCGAGCATCCCGTCCGCCAGCAGGTCATCGGACAGATCGGGCGTATCCACCGCCAGATCGCCGACGATGACTGACCCGTCCCGGAAGACGTCGCCATGCCCTGGCCCTTCGCCCGCAAGCGCGCTGCAGCCCTTCCCTTGCCACCGCCGGCCCAGCCGCCGGCCACGGCCCCCGCAGCCCCGCCCGCAACCTCGCCGGCTCCGGCTCGAGCGCCGCGCCGCGCCGCCGTGTGGCGGACCGCCAGGCCACTGACCCCCACCACCACCCCCACCGCGCTGACCATCACCCCCACCGGTCCGCGCAGTGCCGCCACCCCCACGGCCGTCACCATGGCCCACCGCCCGACACCGCCCCACGGCCCCCGTGGACAGGTCACCGGCCTGGCGGTGCCCAGCCCCGGCCGGACCGATGACCCGCGCCCGGCACCACCCGAGCAGATCCCCTCGGTACTGCCCGAACCGGTGGTGGCGCCGCGGCCGGCCACGGTGCCACCACCGGCCACGACCGGCCTCACCCACGCCGCCGGAGAGTTCGTGGGCACCCCCCGACCGGCCGAACGGCCCACCACCATGCCGTCATGGCTGACCGGTACCGTTCCCGGACTCGGTCTTTCCACGGACCCGATCGAACTCCTCCTGCCGGGACCCGCGGCCCAGAAGCCGCCAACCCCGACAGCCCCTGCCCAGCCGCCGCAGCCGGCGCCCGCCCGGGGCCCGCGGCCGACCCTGGGACAGAGCCGCCGCCTGGGACTGGGCGCCCCCCTGCCAGAAACCGCCACAACCCAGGCCGACACCCCGCTCCCACCAGCCCGTCCCGTGACGCACCGGCCCGCCGGGCCCAGCGGGCCCGAGACGCCCACGGCTCCCGAACCTCGGCCCCGCCCCGCCCGCACCCCGCCCGTGCCCACCACGCCGACCGGCCCGGATCCCGCCCCGCAAGCCCCCGCTCCCGCACGCTCAGGGCCGCCCGCCCCGGAGCCGGACACCGACGTCCTCAGCGGCCCGGCGGCCCTGCACGCCCTGCAGCGCGACGCCGCCCGGCGGCCCGCCCCCACCACGCGGCCCGTACCGGAGACGCAGACCGAGGACTCCCGCCGTCCCGAGCCGGACCTGACGCACCGACGCGGTCCTGGTCCCGCCACGACCCCCGACCCCGCACCGCCCACGGAACCCACCACTACCGTCCCGCACGATCTGGCCCGGACCTTCGCCAACCTCCACGGGGCCGACATCACGGACGTACCCGTCCACCGGGGCCCGCACGCCGACGACCAGGCCTCCCGGCTCTCCGCCCGTGCCTTCACCCGCGATCAGCAGGTCTACCTGCCGAACAAGGCGGGATCGCTCGACGACGCCAGAACCCGGGGCCTGCTCGCCCACGAACTCACCCATGTGCTGCAACAGCGCCGCCACCCCGGCGGTCTGCCACCGGAGAACTCCCCGGCCGGCCGCCGCCTGGAGGCGGAGGCGATCGCCGTGGAGCGACACGTCCGCGGAGAACCGGGCGCGGAGCTGCCCCTGATCCACCCGAGCACCCCGGCCCCGAAGATCCAGCCGGAACCCACCAGCCCGACTCCGCAACCGGCGCCGGCCTCACAACCGTCCCCGCCCCCGGCCCAGCCGTCCGAGCCCGCACCGGCCCCGGAAGCCGACTGGCACGGCGCCACCTCCTGGACGGCCGACGGCGGCTTCGCCACCGAGAGCGGGGTCCAGCGGGCGCCCGAACACGAGCTCACCGAGAGCGACATCAAGGAGCAGTTCTTCCGAGAGATCAACCACGCCCGCCGCGAGCTGCACCTGCAGACCATCGACAGCGAGGACGATCTCCGCAAAGAGGACGAGGTGAAGTGGCTGATGCTGCAGAGCCGCCTGGCCGGTCTCCACTCGGGGCAGAAGACCGGCCCGGGTGGGGACAGCAGCGGGCAGGACACTCCGCAGACCCCGGTCACCTGGGAGTCCTGGAACCACTCGGTGAAGTCGCTCCTACAGGAGTCGATCGGGTTCAGCCCCGAGGAAAAGGCACCTGCCACCAAAACCACGGCCGGACCCAAGCCCCTGCTCCAGAACGACGACGACTACGACGACTACGACGACGACTACGACGACGACTACGAGAACACCGGCACAGCCCGGACAATCCACGGCGACCGGCATCTGCACCAGCACCACCACCAGCACCACCATCACGGCCTCCACCGACCGGACGCCGACCAAGCGGCCGAACACGACGTCCAGGCCGAGGCCGAACGGGTGACCACAGCCGATCCCGGCCGCACCACCACGGCTACGGCCACCGGGAACGAACCCCAGCCGTCCACCGAGGGCCGGGCCGCCTCTCCCCGCCCCCCGGCCCCCGCCGGACAGGCCCCCCTGGCACCGGGCGGACCACCCATCGCCCGGCCATCCCCCCACACCGTCCCCTTCACCGCGATCGACGAAGCCACGAACCCACTCGGTGACTTCGACGACGACGAGGAAGACCAGACCGGCGAAGCCCCCACACGCACCGTCCCGGCCCCTTCCACCCCCGCCCTCGCAGACGACGGATCACTGAGCTGGAAACAGTGGTCCGAATCCACCGGCAACGCACTCTGGGAATCCCTCATGGGAGAGCGCGAGGAGAAGACCACCCCGGTCCGCCGCCACCAGACGGAGCTCCCCCCGGCAACCCGGACCACCGCACCCCGCCACAATCCCCAACCGGCACCGAAACCCGCACCACCCGATCCAACCCCGCTACCGGTTCCCCTCCCACCCCCTCCCACCCCAGCACCCGTCACACCCGAATACGCCGGCGAACTCATCCACGCCCTCGACGACCTCGCACTCCAGCACCTCGCCGACCAGCTCGGCGATCGAGTCGAGCTGAAACTCCGCCAGACCATGCTGCGCCAGAGCGAACGCCTGGGCCGACACAACCGCTAGCCCCGCACCTCCGAGGAGAACACCACCATGCCACTGAGCGACCAGAGCACCCTCGCCCTTGCCAACAGGTTCAAGGTCACCGTCGATGCCGGGGAGTACGACCTCGGCAGCTGGAGCCAGGTCCAGGGCCTGGACGTCCAGTGGAAGCTCTGTGACTACCGCGCAGGCGATGCCGGGAACGACCGCTGGTTCTTCCCCGGATTCACCGAGTACTCCACCCTCAAGCTGACCCGAGCAGCCTGCGCGGACTCCCAGAAGGTCCAGAAGTGGCTCTCCAGCAACTCCTTCGGGAGCACGCCCCACAGCGGCTCCATCACCCTCATGGACCCCAGCAACACCCCCGTCATCACCTGGGACATGCGCAGGATCATGCCCATCAAGTGGAACATCGCCTCGTTCGAGGCCGGCCAGAGCAAAGTCGCCCTGGAGACCCTCGAACTCCAGCACCTCGGCTTCCTCAACGACGACAACCAGGCCTGACCAGGCCTCCCCGCCACAGAACCACACCTGGAGCCGTGCCATGAACCAACGGATGGGTCTCGACGAACGCCTCGGCCTGGCCATGCGCTTCAAAGTGGACATCGACGGAATGAGCCTCGGCAGCTGGGCCTCCTGCAAAGGCCTGAACGTCAGCTTCGAGATCGAGGAACTCGAGGTCGGCGGTGTCTACGAACACCCCATCATCCTCCCCAAACGACTCAAGTACGGCACGGTCTCCCTCCAACGCGCCATGAGCAGATCCGGCTCCGGCCAGGTCGAAGCCTGGCTGAGAAACGTCATCACCCGCTGGTACAGCGCAGACGACCAGAGCACCTACAGCGGCTCCAGCGCCACCATCACCCTGCTGGACGCCCACCACGAAGAGATCGCCTCCTGGCGCCTGCGCAACGTCTACCCACGCAACTGGAAGGGCCCGGACCTCGACGCCGCCAACTCCAAGGTCGCCCTAGAAACCCTCGACCTGGCCCACCAGGGATTCCTGTAGGAGGACGCCTCGTGGTACCCGCCATGCTCATCTGCCGCCAAAGCCCCATGCCCGGATCAGTACCGTTCAGCTTCAGCCCCGACAAGATCACGATGAGCCGGGAGGCCGACACCGTCTCCTACGGCAACAGCGCTTTCGGCGGCGGAAAGCCGGGCGGCAGCACCGGAACGATCTTCCGGCGCGCCAAGCCCGCCAAGATCGGCATCAGCGGCATCACCTTCATCGGCATGGAGACCAAACCGCTGTGCGATCAGCTCCTGGACTGGCTCAGCCCCGCCGGAGGCACGGCGGGCCAGGTGATCGGAGGAGCCATGGCCGCAGCCGGCCTCGCCCGCCGCAACATCCTCAGCAGACTTCCCACCCTCACCTTCTCCTGGGGCGTACCGGGCATGGGCTTCCTCTACGAGGTCCAACTCACCAGCGTCAACATCGACTACGTCCGCTTCAACCGCCACGCCATCCCGATCCACGCCAAAGTGACCATCAACATGCGGCAGCAACCGAGCCTGCTCGGCTCGCTGCCCACCAACCCCACCTCCGGCGGCCTGCCCGACCGCCGCAGCCGCACAGTCACCGAAGGCGAAGACCTCCAGTCCGTCGCCAGATCCGCCTACGGAACCCCCGCCGCCTGGCGCCCCCTCGCCGACGCCAACGGCATCGACGACCCCCTGCGTGTCCGCACCGGCGACACCCTCTTCCTGCCCAACCCCGACGAGCTGCAGAGGCCCTGACATGACGACTCCCGTCCCCGCACCCGGGACCGTCCGGGCCACCGTCCTGGCCGGCCCCACCACCCCCCTCCCGCTGCGCCCCGATCTCGAAGCCGCGATCGTCAAGGTCATCGTGGACACCCACCTCCACCTGCCCGACACCTTCGAGATCACCTTCCTCGACGAGGACGGCACCATCGCCGAGGACAAAGCCCTGAAGGTCGGCAATAACGTGGAGATCCTCGGGGGCTCCGCGACAGGAGACAGCGCCCAGAGCCTCATCCGGGGAGACATCACCTCCGTCGAGGCGATCTGCGAGGCCATGGTCATCCGCACCGTCATCCGCGGCTACGACCGGACCCACCGCCTCCAACGCGCCACCCGGACCAGGACTTTCGTCAACATGAAGGACTCGGACATCGCCTGGCAGATCGCCCGGGAGGCGGGGCTCGCCGTGGGCATGATCGAGGAGACCCGTGCCACGCACACCCATGTCGCCCAGGTCGCCCAGACCGACTGGGACTTCCTCACGGGCCGTGCCCGGGCCTGCGGCCACGAGATCGGCGTCACCAACGGAAAGTTCTACTTCAGGCGGGCCGTAGCAGGGAGAGGACTCGCCCCGCTGACGACCCCGGGCACCAACCCGCAACTCGCGTTCAAGCAGAACCTCCTCACCTTCCTGCCCCGGCTCAGTTCCGCCGCCCTGACGCCCACCGTCGAGGTCCGTTCCTGGAACTCCGACACCAGCAGCGTCACCGTCGGGCGTGCCGACGCCGCCACGACCAGTGCCGACCTCGACACCGGCCCCGTCGAACTCGCGAAGTCCTTCACCGCCACCCTGTTCGGCCTCATACCCGCCAGCAAGCCCGCAACCGCCCAGGCCCCGGACCCGGCCGCCTACGTGACCGCCGACCGGCCTCTCGCCTCCGGCGCGTCCGCGGCAGCCGCCGCGGACGAGGCAGCCCGGGCCCGCGCCGAACAGATCGCCAGCACCTTCGCCGAGGCCGACGGCATCGCCGTCGGCGACCCGGCGATCCAGGCCGGCAGCCGGATCGACATCAGCGCGGTTCCCGCCCCCTTCGCCGGCAGCTGGACCGTCACCAGCGCCTGCCACACCTTCTGCGAGGACGCCGGGGGATACCGCACCCACTTCGTCGTCAGCGGCCGCCACGACCGAACCCTGCTCGGGCTCGTCTCGGGTACGGCCTCCGGGCGCCCCACCCCCATCGACGGTCTGGTCTGTGGCATCGTCACCAACATCGACGACCCCTCACGTCTGGGACGTGTCAAGGTCTCCCTGCCGTGGCTGTCCCCCTCCTTCGAGAGCGACTGGGCCCGTGTCGCACAGATCGGCGCAGGTGTCCGCAGCGGTGCCCTCTTCCTTCCCGAGGTCGGTGACGAAGTCCTCGTCGGGTTCGAGCTCGGGGACGCCCAAAGGCCGTTCGTTCTCGCCGGTCTCATCAACGGCAAGACCGAGTACACCCTCGGTGCCCCCGCTGTGAAGAACAGCGGCACCACCGCCGCCGTTCAGCACCGAGGCCTGGTCTCACCCTCCGGCAATCACCTCGTCTTCACCGACGACATGCCCCCCGGCCACAACCGTGCCACGGCCTCGTCCATGGTCCTCGGGACCACCGGGAACAAGATCGCCCTCACCATCGACCAGACCGCCGGGCACATCACGCTCCACTGCGACCCTGCAACCCCCACCAGCCGCGCCGAGAACGGGACCATCACGATCAGCTGCGGTCCCAAGGGCACCGTCAACATCCTCGGCGGCGAGGGCGGCACCGTCAACGTCGACGGCGGCGCTGCCCTGAAGCTCACCGCAGCCCGCAGCATCGACCTCGACACCCCCGGAAAAGTCAGCATCACCGGACGCCAAGGCGTCAAGGTCGCAGGCGCCCGCATCGAACTCAACTGATCCGGATCACCCATGACACAGGCCAACACCGAACACTTCATCGGCGCCGGCTGGGCCTTCCCCCTCGGCGTGAACGCCACCGGCGGAATCGCCCTGGCCCGCCGTCAGCAGGAGATCGAACAAGCCATCCGCCTGATCCTCTCCACCCACCCGGGCGAGCGCCCCATGCGGCCCGGGTTCGGCTGCCCGCTGAGGGACTTCGTCTTTCGTGACATCGGGCCCCAGACCTGTGCGGAACTCAACCAGGAGGTCCGGACCGCACTCATCAGCTGGGAACCACGCATCGACGTCCACGACGTCCAGGTCACCCCGGCGCCCGACACCGACGGCCTGCTGATCATCGACATCTCCTACGCCGTGAAGACGACCAACGACCGGCGCAACCTCGTCTTCCCCTTCTACACCATCCCCGAGGACGGAGAGGACTACTGACCATGCCGCTGCCCGCCCCCAATCTCGACGACCGCCGCTTCCAGGACCTCGTCGACGACGCCAAACGCATGGTCATGCGCCGCTGCCCCGAATGGACCGACCACAACGTCTCCGACCCCGGCGTCACCCTGATCGAGACGTTCGCGTTCATGACGGACCAGATCCTGTACCGCCTCAACCGCGTCCCCGACCGTCTCTACGTCAAGTTCCTCGACCTCATCGGCGCCACCCTGCTGCCGCCCACTGCGGCGCGCGTGCCCGTCACCTTCTGGCTGACCGCACCACCCACCACCTCGCTCACACTGCCCGCGGGCACCGTGGCCGCCACCTTGCGCACCGAGTCGGACTCCTCCGTGGAGTTCTCTACCGCCCACGACCTCACCCTGCCCAGCAGCACCCTCACCCAGGTGCTCAGCCTCGACACCTCCGCACAGCGTCTGCTGCCCCGCGAAGAACACCTGAGACTGGACGTCGACTTCCCCGCCTTCACCACCCCTGTCCCCGCTCCCGGCGATGCCCTGCTCGTGGGGCTCTCCGAGCCGGCCCCCCGTTGCCTGGTCGCCCTCGACTTCGACTGTCACACCCAGGGCATCGGTGTCGACCCCGACCATCCGCCCCTCGTCTGGCAGGCCTGGGACGGCAACGGGTGGAGCACCTGTCACGTTCACAGTGACACCACCGGGGGCCTCAACCGGTCAGGCTCCGTCGTTCTCCAGCTCCCGGACCGTCACGAGGCCAGCCTGATCGATGCCCGACGTGCCGCGTGGCTACGGGCCCAGGTCATCACGCCGGCCGAGGGAATTCCCGGCTACAGTTCCTCACCCGTCATCAGCGCCCTCACCGCAGGGGTCGTCGGAGCCACTGCGGAGGCCGTCCACGCACGGATCATCGAGCACGATCTACTCGGTACCTCCGAAGGCACTACCCGGCAGGCCTTCCCTGTCTCCCACACCCCCGTGCTCACCAACATCGGCGAGCCTCTCCTGGAGACCAGCACCGAGGACGGCTGGCTGGCCTGGACCCGCGTCGACCACTTCGCGGACAGCAGCCCGGACGACACCCACTACGTCCTCGACCCGACCACCGGCACCGTCGAGTTCGGCCCGGCAGTCCGCGAACCGGACGGAACCCTGCGCCGACACGGCCGGATCCCGCCCCACGGCGCAGCCGTCCGGCTCTCGCACTACGCCACCGGCGGTGGACGGGCAGGAAACATCGCCGCGGGTGCGATCCAGACCCTCAAGTCCTCCGTCCCTTTCATCGCGAGGGTGGAGAACGTCAAACCCGCCCACGGCGGCGTCGACGGGGAGAGCCTCGAAGAGATCAAGCAGCGCGGCGCACTGCTCCTGCGCACCCAGGGCCGCGCCGTCACCGCGGAGGATTACGAATCCCTCACCCGCGAGGCTGCTCCCGAGATCGCCCGGGTACGGTGTCTGACCGCGGGGGAGGAGGACGTGCCGCCTGCGGGCGTGAAGGTCCTCGTCGTCCCCACCGTCGGAGTCGACGCCGGTACCCGCCTGCGCTTCGACGACCTCCTGCCGGCCGAGGAGACCCTGGCCCGTGTCGCCGCGCGACTCGATGAGTGCCGCCTGCTGGGGACGCGCGTCCTGGTCGAGCCGCCCACCTACCGCGGAGTGACCGTGGTGACCCGCCTGACCGCTACCACCGGCAGCAACACCGACCGGGTGGCCGACGACGCCCTCGACGCCCTGCACACCTACCTCAACCCGCTCACCGGCGGACCCGACGGAACCGGCTGGCCGTTCGGCCGGCCCGTCCAGAGCGGTGACCTCCACGCGGTCCTCCAGGCAACCCCCGGCGTCGACATCGTCGAGGACATTCGGATATTCGCCGCAAACCCGGTCACCGGCCACCGTGGTGAGCCCACCGACCGCCTCGAACTATCGGCCCACAGCCTGGTCTTCTCGTTCGAGCACCAGGTTCTCGTGGAGGAACAGTGAGCCGCGGAGCGATCAACGGGCTGCCCAGCCCTCACCCCATCGGGCACCGGCTCCCCGCCGTCTACCAGGAAGACCACTTCACCCAGCGGTTCACGGCCGGTCTCGACGACGTCTGGGCGCCGGTCATCACCACCCTCGACAACCTCGACGCCTATGTCGACGCCTCCCTCGCCCCGCAGGACTTCCTCAGCTGGCTGGCAGGCTGGCTCGGCATCACCTTCGACGAGAACCTTCCGCTCCAACGCCGACGCGCGCTGGTCGCTGCTTCCACCGCCTTGTTCCGTGCCCGTGGCACCGCCGCAGGACTCAAAGCCCACCTGGAGCTGATGTTCGACGGGCACACCGACATCGTCGAGAGCGGTGCGACCGCGTACTCCACCCGTCCCGGCGGTGCCTGGCCGGGTGAGGACGACCCGAGGGTCGCTGTGCGGCTCACCACCTCCACCGGACCGACCACCGCGGCGGTCGACGTCGTCGTGCGGGCCGCGAAGCCAGCACACGTGGTCCACAAGACAGAGGTGCGACCGCAGTGATCGTCTGCCGCAAGTGCGGATTCGCCAACCAGCCCGAGGACAGCTTCTGCGGGGCCTGTGGAAGCTTCCTGGAATGGACCGGGCAGAAGACCGCTCTCGACATCGACCAGGAGATCCGCGACGAAGCCGAGGCGGAGGTCGCGAATCCACAGAGGACCTTCTTCCACCGGGCCAAACGTGCTCTCTACTCCGATGTCGGCGACCGCCCGGCACTGCCTCCGCCCAACCGGCCGGGTATGGGTGGCCCACCCGGGATGGGTGGTCCGCCGGGGATGCCGCGCTCGCCGGGTATGGGTGGCCCACCGGGTATGGGTGGCCCACCCGGGATGGGTGGTCCGCCGGGGATGCCGCGCTCGCCGGGTATGGGTGGCCCACCGGGTATGGGTGGCCCACCCGGGATGGGTGGTCCGCCGGGGATGCCGCGCTCGCCGGGTATGGGTGGCCCACCTGGGATGCCATCCCTGGGGGGCGGTCAAGGCCGCCCTACTCAGGACGATGACGACGACGAGGACGACTTCCTGGCGAAGCTGCTTGCGGGTGGTGATGAGGGAGACGCCGAGGCAGAGGACGACGACGAGGACGACTTCCTGGCGAAGCTGCTTGCGGGTGGTGACGAGGGAGACGCCGAGGCAGAGGACGACGACGAGGACGACTTCCTGGCGAAGCTGCTTGCGGGTGGTGACGAGGGAGACGCCGAGGCAGAGGACGACGACGAGGACGACTTCCTGGCGAAGCTGCTTGCGGGTGGTGACGAGGGAGACGCCGAGGCAGAGGACGACGACGGTGCTGAGGCAGCATCTCGCCTCGTCGACAACAGAGGACGCGCCAAGGCAACCGGTCGGAGAAAGAATAAAAAGAAAAAGCGCAAGCGCAAGCAACGAAAACGCCAGTCGAAGCAGGCAGGGAAAACCCGCAAGACACCCCAGACGGAGCCGGGGCCGGCGCCATCGGAAAGCGAGGAGGAGGATGACGACTTCCTCGCCCGCCTTCTTGACGAAGCCGAGGGTAAGGACGACCAGGACACGAAGCTCGCCAACCCCGCTGAGGATGGCCTGGACGAAGCCGCGGATAACGAGGCTGCCGATGAGGAGGAAAGCGAGAACGAAGAGGAGGATGATGACGATTTCCTTGCACGTATCCTCGCTGAGCTGAATGAGGTCGGCGATGAGGACGACCTTCAGGGTGACGACGAGACCGGCTCCGAGAGGCGACCGCAGGACTCCGAGGACCTCGTGCTACCCGACCTCACCAAGTCTTCGGGGTCCATGATCCAGGACGATGGCGATGAGGAGAGCGCCGACGGAGAGGACGAAAAGGAGGAGGATGACGAGGCGTTCCTGGCCAGGCTCCTGGCTGAGGCCGAACCCGCCGACAACGAGCCGGCCGCTGCGCCGCCGCAGGAACCAGTTGCACTACACCCTCAGAGTCCCGCGACCCGCAACCCGCGTGCCACACACTCACGTTCCACTCGGCGTCCGACCAGCGGCGATCGCCGCTGTGCCGCCTGCGCGCAGAACAACGCGTCCCACCGGATGTTCTGCAGCCGCTGCGGGGAGTCACTTGAGAGCGCAGAGGAAGTTCGCGAACCCTGGTGGAGGAGGTTCATTCCCACCCGAAGAGGTTCGGCACTCGAACTCGGGGCCAGGCCCGGTCAGCCCGGGGTCAAGACAAAGCGAGGTCTGCCCACCATGGGCGCACTGGTCGGCCCCGCCAGGCTCGTCGCCAGTGTCGTTGTGATTAGCCTGACCACGCTCTATGCTCTGCACCCGCCCTTCAAGCAGGCGGTGCAGCGGCAGGTCACCGACGTATACGCCAAGGTCCAGGCGACGATCAGCCCCACACTCGATGCGGTCTACCCCGAGTCCGTCACCGCCGACGGTGCCATCACCGCGCACCCGGTCAAGGAAGTCTCTGACAACTGGTCGGATACCTTCTGGACCTTCCGGGACGATGCAGGTCCGGTCAGCCTCATCTTCAAGTTCGAATCACCGGTCCGCATAGACCAGTTGCTCATCCACAGTGGGGCGGAATATGATTTCCGCGCCTACGGACGTCCGGAGGCGATTACGGTCTCCGCGCCCGGGATGAGCCCACGTAAGGTGAATCTGAAAGATACTCAGGAATCTCAAAAGGTGGATCTTCCAGGTGTTTCGGTGGACTTGTTGACCATTACCTTTGAATCCTCTCAGCATGGTTCTCGGGAGAAGGAGACCGCAGTTTCCGAGATTGAGGCGTTCACCAAGTCGAGGGGATTCTTCTCTTGATTTCTGGCGTGAACTCGTAACGCAATCTCGTCGTGTGGGCCGCTGGGCCGACCGGTAGGGATGTTTCAAAGTTCCGGTGATCTTGTAGATCGGCAAGTCAGACAATGATAGATGTAGGGGAATCGGACGTGGTCCAGCGGCCGGCCGCGGAACGCGGTCAGCTGACCGTCCAGGTCGGCGCAGATCCGGGAGACCTCACTCTTGGAGATGTCGGTGTCCGCGCCGAGGGCCTTGACCAGGTCGTCGACGGAGCGGGTGGACACGCCGTGGACGTAGGACTCCATGACGACCGCGTAGAGCGCCTGGTCGATGCGACGGCGCCGCTCCAGCAGCGCGGGGAAGAAGCTCCCCGACCGCAGCTTGGGGATGGCCAGGTCCAGGTTGCCGGCCTGCGTCGTCAGGGTCTTGTCCCGGTGGCCGTTGCGGAATGCGGTCCGAGTCTCGGTGTGCTCGTTCCAGCCGGCGCCGATCCTCGCGGCAGCTTCGGCCTCGATCAACTCCTGCAGCATCCGTTCAGCCACCGACCGGACGAGTTCGAGTCCATCCGCCGAACGTAGTGACTCCAACAGTCGCAGTAGGTCATGCTGGGACAGGGCCACCGTGTTCCTCCTTGGTTGAACCGCCCGTTCACCAGGGAGAGCTGCACGGTGGCTTCGTTTTGCTCAGGGAGCGTGAGCCCCTTGGGGGTGTGCGCCGGGGAGCGAGCCCGCGCACACCTCGACCATGATCGGCTACACCAAACAACGGGACGCCATCAGGACCGGCAGGGCTTGTTTGGAACAACCGAGCCTGCGCCGGCGTGAGTTCAGTTCACGCCTTCGGGTGTGGATCAGCAGGAGACATGCTCGACCAGCTCGTGCGGCACATCGAGCACGGCAGGATACGGGACCAAGCGAGGCTCCTCGGTCAGAGCGTGGTGCGTAGAGAACACCAACGCAACGAAGCCTCGCCTGTTACCCCACCCCGGCTGACCAGCCATTTCACCCTCCCGGACAGAATGAAAGAGGCTCAGTGATCAGATCCGGGTTTGGGCTTGTCCCAAGGCCGGGTAGTTAACGGATTTGCGCTGGTGGCAAGGGGTTTGAACGCTGGCCGAAACGCGGCAACGGGATCCGCGTTGATCAGATGGTCCGCCAAGACTGCTGGTCGCCGAGGAGTCCCGTTGCCCGCATGTGATTGTGCCCTGCCGTCGGGTCTGACGACGGTGACTCACCAGTTCACGGTGGCCGCCGGCCAGTTCGGTCCTGGTCATCTGGGCGAGTTGACTCAGGTCGTCCCGTTCGACCTCGTTGATGCGGTCCTGAAGGAGACCCGGTGTGTGCAGCGCCGGTTACGTGACCTGCCCTCGCGGGTCGGGGTCTACTTCCTGCTCGCGATGTGCCTGTTTCCGGAAGTCGGCTACCAGCTGGTGTGGCAGAAGCTGACCGCGGCACTGGCCGGCGCCGGAGTGGAGGTCGCCGAACCGACCGCGAAGGCCTTGCGTGACCTGCGCCGCAGGGTGGGTGCAGCGCCGGTCCGCCGCCTGTT
>NZ_JBXQQB010000052.1:0-26856 GCF_057220535.1 Kitasatospora sp. NEAU-CNBT7
CCCCCCCGGGCCGCTACTGGAGGCTCGCCAGGACCTGGTCGACCTGGTTCTCGGCGTCCGAGAGCAGCTTGTCGACGTTGGCGTTCTTGTCGGTCAGGACGGCGGAGACCGCGTTGTCCAGCACCTTGTAGATCTGCTGGGCGTTGGCGGGCTCGGTCTTGCCGGGGACGGAGGCGGCCAGGTAGGGCGCGTAGTTCTGGACCGGCACGGTGGCGTCGGCGGCCTTGGCCTTGTTGTCGGCGGCGAGGCTGGCGCCGGTGAAGAAGAACGGCTGGGGCAGGCCGACCGGCAGGCCGTCGGTCTTGTTGCGGGCGTAGTCGAACTGGCCCTTGCCGATGGTGAGGAACTTGAAGTTGATCCAGGCGATGCCGGCCTTGATCTGGTCCGGGGTCGAGCCCTTCTTGAAGAGGTAGTCGTTGCCGCCGAGCAGCGCCGACTTCCCGCCGGGCATCGGGCCCATGCCGTAGTCGGCGTAGTTGCCCTTGAGGGTCTGCACCATGTACGTGATGTCGTCCGGTGCGCCGACGTACATGCCGAGCTTGTCGGTGGACATCTGGGTCATCAGGTCGGGCCACTTGAGGCCCTGGGTGGCGCCCATGCTGTTGTCGGTCCAGCGCATGTCGTAGAGGTTCTGCAGGACCTTCTTGCCCTCGGGGGTGTTGAAGGCGGCCTTCTTCCCGTCCTGGTCGGTCATCGAGCCGCCGAGGCCGTACAGCTCGGCGGTGTAGTGCCAGCCGCCCTGGTTGGTGGCGCTGTAGTCGCCGTAGCCGTTGACGCCGCCCCCGAGCGCCGCGATCTTCTTGGCGTCCTCGCGGATCTCCTCCCAGCTGGTCGGCGGCTTGTCGGGGTCGAGGCCGGCCTGGGTGAAGAGCTTGCGGTTGTACAGCAGCCCCATCTTGTAGTTGGAGTACGGCAGGCCGTAGAGCTTGCCGTCGGACTTGAGGGTGGCCAGCACCGAGGGGTCGATGTCCGCCAGCGCGGGGACGGACTTCTCGTTGACGTAGGCGGTGATGTCCTCGGCGCCGTCGGCGTCGAGGACCTGGTTCAGGTCGGTGAAGTAGCTGTAGAAGACGTCGGTCTGGCTCTTGCCCTTGAGCTGGGCGGTGAAGGCGGCGGGCTCCTCGCAGGGGAAGCCGTCCTTCGCGTTGACCGTGACGTTCGGGTAGAGCTTGTTGAACGCGGCGACGTCGTCGGCCCACTGCTTGCGCTCGGCGGCCTTGGTGACCGGCGGCTGGCAGTCGATGCTGATCGTCACCTTGGTGGCCGGGTCGAGCGGGGCCGCGGCGTCCGCGCTGCCGCCCTTGGCGGCGGAGGTGTCCGCTGTCCCGGAGGAGCTGCAGGCCGCGGCGGTGAGGGCCAGGCCGGCCGCGGCGGCGAGGGCGACGGATCTGCGGATGAGCCGGTCTCTGTTCATGCGGGTGGACCCTTTCGAGCACGTGGGCAGCGCGAGGGCGCGGGAGTAGCCCGTGATTTCCGGTGGGGGCCGCCCCCGAGAGAAGCACCGTCGGGTGGCGGGAGGACGCGTGCGAGGGGATACCTCGGCCGCTGCGGTGACGCATCGCCTGCTGGCGTCGACCACTTAACCAGCCTCGACAGATGACCACAAGATGTCGACGAGATTTCGCAAAAACACGACTGTCCACTTGCGTGAGCCGTCCGGCGGACCGGTCGCGGGCATGCCGGAGCAGGGCGGGCACCCCGGTGCCCGCCCTGCTCCGGAGCTCGGCGTCAGGCCGTGTCTGACAATTCCCGCCGGGCGCCCGACGCCGCGCATCCCGCCTGGACGCACCGGCGAATCGCCCAAGTACGACCCAGTACGAGGGCGCCTCGCCGGCACGCCCAGCCGGGCGCCCGACGCCGCGCGCTGATCCGACGCGAATTGTCAGACACGACCTACGGGTTGACGGTGATGTGGAAGGTCGAGGTGGTGTTCTGGATGTCCTTGGCGTTGCCGCTCAGGGTGAGGTGGTTGAAGGTGACCGAGCCGACCGCGGGGCCCTGGCCGGCCTCGGGCATCTCGTTGGCCCAGATGCCGTAGCCGGACCTGGCGTCGTAGGCGTCGCCGCTCCTCCTGGCGCCGGTGATCGACACGTTGGTGAACACCGTGTCGGTGACCGGGTTCTGCGGCTGGCCGCCGCTGTAGTTGGTCTGGAACATGATCCCGCTGTAGGTCGGGTCGACGATGTCCACGTCGCTCACCCGGATGCCCTGGAAGACCTTGGAGGCCGAGAAGACCCAGATCGCCGGGAAGACCTGGGCGCCCCAGAAGTGGCCGCCGGCCCGGACCAGCGAGATGTTCTGCAGGTTGGTCGGGTCGGTCCCGAACCCGTTCATCGGGTAGCCGAAGTCCAGCGAGGAGATGGTGACGCCCGAGTAGCAGAGGGTGTCGGCGATGTAGACGTTGCGGAAGGTGTTGGCGTAGCCGCCGTAGACCGCCACGCCCGCCGCCCGCCAGGTCAGCAGCGAGGTGAGGTTCTCGAAGACGTTGTTCTTCTCGTCCGCGCCGCCCGCGTCGATGGCGGAGAACAGCGCGAAGCTGTCGTCACCGGTCGCCCGGGCCTCGTTGTTGGAGACCAGGTTGTCGGTGGAGCCGTTGGTCATGTTGATGCCGTCCGCGAAGGTGTCGCGGATCCGCGAGTTGGTGATCCTCATGGAGTCGGTGTTGGCACCCCAGTACATGCAGACCATGTGCTCGGTCCAGATGTTGTCGATGGTGATGTTGGCGACGTTGGCGAAGTCGAAGACCTTGCCGGGCCCGTCGATCCGCGAGGTGTAGTTGCCGAAGTAGGCGAAGCCGGCGAAGGTCGAGCCGTTCGCCGAGGCCTCGGCGCGGAACCCGATGTCGGTGTTGGACTGGCCCGAGGGGGCGCGGAAGCGGGTGAACCAGGGCCCGGCCCCGATCACCTTCACGGCCTTGCCGTAGACCTGGAACTTTCCCGCGGTCTGGTAGTCGCCGGCCGGCAGGTAGACGCCCACCAGGGTGCCGGTGGTGTCCATCCGCACCCGGTCCAGGGCGGCCTGGACGTCGTTCTGGGTGAAGCCCGCCGGAACCGCGTACTTCGCGGGGTCCGGGTCGGCGGTCTGGGTGGCCTGCTCCAGGCTGATGAAGTCGATCGCGTACTGGCTGGTGTTGGCCGCGTCCTTCTGCAGCCGGATCCGGCTGCCCGCCGGGACGGTGGTCCCCAGCAGCACGTTGGCCTCGTCGTAGATGTGCCGCTGGCCGCCGGCGCTCGGGCCGTTGCCCGGCGCGGTCTCGCTGCCGTACAGCCAGGCGTACCGGGAGGTCAGGTCGATCGACTTGAGGAAGCTGCCGTCGACGTAGACGTTCAGCGTGGAGTCGATGCCGTCGCCGCCCGGCGCGTCCGGGACGGAGAACCGGGTGACCAGCGTGTTGGTCGGCGCCTTGGTGGTGAACTCCACCGAGGCGCCGGTGGAGTTGAGCGTGACGGCCTTGCGGCCCGAGGCCTCGCCGGCCAGGTCGCCGATGGTCCGGTTCGGGCCGACCACGGCCGCGCCGCCGGCCAGCACGCCGTCCTCGGCCTCGTAGGTGTCGTACGGCATGTTGGCGCCGCGCCCGACGTACAGCGGCTGGCTGGAGGTGTTGTTGCCCTGCTTCACCGGCAGCTCGTTCGCGTCGTTCGCGATCACGGTCCGGACGGTGTACTTGCCGTTGGCCGCCGTCCAACTCCCTAGCGGCACCGGGGTGGTGGCGGCGCCCGCGGCGATGGCCCCGCTGTACGAGCCGGTCAGCGTCCGCACCACCGCGCCGGTGGCGTCGGCGACGGTCACGGTGATGCCGTGGCTGCCGCCGGCGGATGCCACCGTGCCCTGGTTCTTCAGCGCCACCGAGAAGTTGACGGTGTTGCCGGCCGCCGGGTTGCCGGGTGTCCAGCCGACCGGCGCGGCCACCAGGTCGGAGCTGGCGACCGGGCTGACCACCAGCGGGCCCGGGGCGGTGAAGTCGTTGTTGGTCTCGTCCCGCTCGATCACGACGCCCGTCTCGTCCGCCTTGGCGGTCAGCTGGTAGCTGCCCGCGTTCTGGACGCCGATGCCGGCCGAGACGGTGCTGGAGGCGCCGGCCGCCAGCGCGCCGACCTGGGCGGTGCCGACCTTGGTGGTGCCGAGGTAGAGGCCGACGGTGCTCGGCCCGGCCGCCGCGGTGCCGTTGTTCCTCACGGTGGCGGCCAGCGACACGGCGTCGGTCTCGACGGGGTTGGCGGGCGTCGGGGCCAGGGCGGTGACGACCAGGTCCGGGTTGGGCGCCGGGACGCCGATCACCTGGAACTCGGCCACCTGCCCGGCCGCCGCACCGCTGTTGGCGGTGATCCGCAGCTGGACGTCGGCCGCGGTGGCGGTGACGGGGATGGTGACGGTGTTCCCCGAGGCCGGGTCGAAGGAGTACGTCTGCGGGGCGACCAGCTGGGTGAATGCCGAGCTGCTCTGCTCCCGGCCGAGCACCTCGATGGTCTGCGTCCTGGCCGACCAGGCGGCGGCCGGGTTGAGCTTGACCACGACCGAGCTGGTGGCGGCGTTGGCGCCGAGCGCCACCGTCAGGGTGTCCGGGTAGCTGTTCGGGCCGCCCTCCCAGTACGTGGTGGCGTCGTTGTCGTTGGCGTTGGCGGCGACGAAGGAGAAGACCGAGGAGGAGCCGGTGATCGGCTTCCCGGCGGCCAGGTTGGTCCCGGTGCCGCCGCTCTGGCCGGTGCGGATCACGGTGTTGCTGCTGGCCGACTGGTTGCCCGCCGCGTCCTTGGCCTTCACGTAGTAGGAGACCGTCGCGGTGTCGGGCTGGCTGTCGGTGTACGTCAGCACGGTGCCCGCCACCGAGGCGCGCAGCGCGCCGTTGGCGTACACGTCGTAACCGCTCACCCCGGTGTTGTCGGCCGAGGCGCCCCAGGTCAGCCGGATCTGCCCGGAGGCGGGCTGGGTGTACGCCAGCCCGGTCGGGGCGGACGGGTCCTGGGTGTCGCCGCCCTGGCCGGTGCGGGTGACGGTGTTGCTGGCGGCGGACTGGTTGCCCGCGGCGTCCCTGGCCTTCACGTAGTACGCCACGGTGGCGCTGTCCGGGCGGCTGTCGGTGTACGTCAGTACGGTCCCCGCGACGCTGGTGAGCAGGACGTCGTCGGCGTACAGGTCGTAGCCGGTGACGCCGGTGTTGTCGGTGGCCGCGTTCCAGGTCAGCCGGATCTGGCCGGGGGCGGGCTGGGTGTACGCCAGGCCGGTCGGGGCGGTCGGGGCCTGGGTGTCGCCGGAGGCCGGGCCGTAGGCCTCGAACTCGGCGAGCTGGGCGGCCGGCCAGCCGGAGTTGGCGGTGAAGGTGAGCCGCAGGTAGCGGGTGGTGGCGGTGGCCAGGCTGACGGTGGCGGTGTTGCCGGTCGCCGGGTCGAAGCCGTACCCGGTGGCGGCGGCGAGGTCGGTGAAGTTGGTGCCGTCGGTGCTGCCCTGGACCTTCAGCGTCTCGGTCCGGCTCTCCCAGCCGGCCGGCAGCTTCAGCACCAGCTTGTTGACCGGGACGGCGGCGCCCAGATCACCCTGGATCCACTGCGGGAAGGCGTTGTTGGCGCTCTCCCAGTAGCTGCCCTGGTTGCCGTCGGCCGCGTTGGCACCGGTGTAGGCGCCGTTGGCGCTGCTGGTGGTGACCGGGCGGCCGGCCAGCAGGTTCGCGGACGCGGAGGCGGCGCCGTACACCTCGAACTCGGAGAACTGGGCGGCCGGCCAGCCGGTGTTGGCGGAGACGTTGACGCGGACGTAACGGGCGCTGGTGGAGGCGAAGTTGATCCGGACGGTGTTGCCGGCGCCCTGGTCGAAGGAGTAGACCGCGGAGCCGGTCAGGGTGGCGAAGCTGGTGCCGTCGGTGCTGCCGAGCAGGGTCAGCGTCTCGGTCCTGGACTCCCAGGCGGCCGGGAGCTTGAGGACCACCTGGTCGATGGCGGTGGCGCTGCCGAGGTCCACCTGGACCCACTGCGGCAGGGCGTTGCCCGCGCTCTCCCAGTAGCTGTTCTGGTTGCCGTCGTTGACGTTGCCGACGACGTAGACGTCACCGACGCTGCTGGCGGTCACCGTCTTGCCGGCCGCCAGGTTGGGGCCGCCCGCGGCCTGCGCGGCCGGCAGCAGCGGCCCCGCCAGCAGGAGCATCCCCAGCACGGCCGAACCGGCGGTCAGCCGTGGCAGTCTGCGCTTCGATCTCATTGCGTCCCTCTGTCTCTGACTCCGCGACCGATGTCCGCGATCGGCGTCGGTGGGGCGGCGTCGGTGATCGATGACGGTTCGCGACGGGTCGGCTCCCGGCTCCGCCGCGGGTGCACCCGGTGGGCGGGTGCGGGTGGTGCGGTCCCCCGCGGGGCGCGGGACGTCGGTACGGCCCGGGCCGCCACTGTCAGGGCGACGGCCCGGAACTCCGCTGCCGGCACGTCCGGGGCGGTGGCTCCGGGAAAGTTGCGGCAGATATCGAGAAAATGACGTAGCTCTGTACGTCTTTTGCGTGATTGCAGCCAAGAGTTACAGAGCGGCTACGGGCATGTCAACGGCTCGTACCGACCCGCCGGCATCCGGGCAGACAGAAGCGGGCGGGCACCGAAGTGCCCGCCCGCTTCTGCCGCCCCGGGGGTGGCCCCCCATCCACGGGACACTATCACGCCCCCTCTTTAGACGGAGCTGGGGAGTTACGCACCACCAGCTCCGGCTCGAACAGCAGCTCGTCGTGGGTGACCTTCACCCCGGCGATCTCCCCCACCAGCAGCTCCACGGCCGCCCGGCCCATCGCCTCGATCGGCTGCCGGACGGTGGTCAGCGGCGGATCGGTGCACATCATGAACGAGGAGTCGTCGTACCCGATCACCGAGACGTCCTCGGGCACCGAGAGCCCGGCCCGGCGCACCGCGCGGACCGCGCCGAGCGCCAGCGGGTCCGAGGCGCACACCACCCCGGTGACCCCGCGCCGGAGCAGCCGGGTGGTCGCCGCCTGGCCGCCCTCCAGACTGAACAGGGCCCGCTCGACCTGCTCCTCGGGCAGGTCGAGGCCGGCCTTGGCCATCGCGGCGCGGGCCGCCGCGAGCTTGCGGTGCGAGGGCACGTGGTCGGCCGGGCCGAGCACCAGCCCGATCTTCCGGTGCCCCAACTGCTTGAGGTGGCCCACCGCCTGCTCGACCGCGACCGCGTCGTCGCAGGAGACCCGGGGGAAGTCCAGGTGGTCGATGGCCGCGTTCAGCAGGACCGTCGGCAGGCTCCGCTCGGCGAGCCGGTCGTAGTGCTCGTGCGGCGCGTCGCCCTGGGCGTACAGGCCGCCGAAGAAGACCACGCCGGAGACCTGCTGTTCGAGCAGCAGGTCCACGTAGTCGGCCTCGGAGACGCCGCCCGCGGTCTGGGTGCACAGCACCGGGGTGAACCCCTGCCCGGCCAGCGCACCGCCGACCACCTCGGCGAACGCGGGGAAGATCGGGTTCTGCAGCTCCGGCAGCACCAGGCCGACCAGCCGGGCCCGTTCGCCGCGCAGCTGGGTGGGCCGCTCGTAGCCGAGCACGTCCAGCGCGGTCAGCACCGCGGCCCTGGTCGCCTCGGAGACGCCGGGCTTCTCGTTCAGCACCCGGCTGACGGTGGCCTCGCTCACCCCGACCTTCTTGGCCACCTCGGCAAGTCGTCGTGTCATGGCTGCGAGTGTACGTCAGAGAACGCAAACCGCTTGCGTGGATTTGCAATTCCAGACATGCCAACTCTTCGCATTCGACCCACTACCATGCGTAGCGAAACGGCCGTGCCGCCCGGCCGGCCGGTGCACCTCCCGGAGAAGCCCGTGCGCCCCAGACTGCTCGCCGTCCTCCTCGCCCTGCCCCTGCTGCTCGCCGCACCCCCGGCGGCCGCGGCCGAACCGGTGGGCGGGTACGCCGCGCTCGGCGACTCCTACGCCGCCGGTGTCGCCGCCGGCCCGTACGACGCCGCGAGCGGCGACTGCCACCGCGGCGCCCACGCCTACCCCGCGCTGTGGAACGGGGAGCACCACCCGGCCGCCTTCACCGACGCCGCCTGCTCCGCCGCCACCACCGCGGACGTGCTGCGCGACCAGCTGCCCGCGGTGCCCGCCGACACCGCGCTGGTCACCCTGACCGCGGGCGGCAACGACCTCGCCTTCGCCGACGCGGTGGCCTCCTGCCTGCCGCCGTTCGCCACCGACGCGCAGTGCGACCCCGCGCTCGAGGAGAGCGACCGCCTGCTGCGCGAGGAGCTGCCCGGGCGGCTGGCGGCCCTGTACGACGCGGTCCGCGCGGCGGCACCGGCCGCCCGGGTGGTGGTCACCGGTTACCCGCACCTGCTGCACACCGGCACGGTCTGCGTGGTCGGCACCGACGGCCGCCGGGCCCGCTTCAACGCGCTCACCGACCGGTTGGACGAGCTGATCCGGCAGCAGGCCGAGAAGCAGGGGTTCGCCTTCGCCGACGTCCGGCCGGCCTTCGCCGGGCACGGGGTCTGCGCGGGCGGCGGCCAGGAGTGGATCACCCGGTTCGTCCTCACCCACCTGTGGGAGTCGTTCCACCCGACCGCGACCGGCCAGTCCCAGGGCTACCTGCCCGCGGTGACGGCGGCCGCGGCGGGGTAGCGTGCCGGACCGGCTCCCGGCGGACGGGCCCGACGCCCGGTCAGTTCCGGCGCCGGGCGCCCGCCGGCCGGGCCCGCGCCCGGCCCGGGCGCTAATTCCACCCCGCCCCGACCCCCCTCGGATAGGCTCTCTCCCTCCGGGCCGGGACAGGTATCAAAGACCGTAGGCTGGGCAGGTAGGGACCGTGGAACGGGGCGTTCCACGCGAGGGTTGGACAGTCGGCGGCCGGCCAGCCGGTGCGCACCGGACGGGGGCGGCGGCTGACCGATGGAGGGAGACGCTGGGTGATCGAGCTGGAGGACGTTCCCGAGTTGATCGACCCGGTGATGGTCTGCGCCTTCGAGGGCTGGAACGACGCGGGTGACGCGGCCTCGGCGGCCGTCGGCCACCTGGACGAGACCTGGGGCGGGAAGGTGTTCGCCGCGCTCGACGCGGAGGACTACTACGACTTCCAGGTCAACCGTCCGACCGTCTGGCTGGACGGCGGGGTCCGCCGGATCACCTGGCCGACCACCCGGCTCTCGGTGGTCCGGGTGACCGAGCCCAAGCCGCGCGACCTGGTCCTGGTCCGCGGCATCGAGCCCAGCATGCGCTGGCGCTCGTACTGCAACGAGCTGCTCGGCTTCGCCCACGAGCTCGGCGTCGAGCTGGTGGTGATCCTGGGCGCGCTGCTCGGCGACACCCCGCACAGCCGTCCCGTCCCGGTCAGCGGGGTGACCTCGGACGCGGCACTGGCGCGCTCGCTGGACCTGGAGGAGAGCCGCTACGAGGGACCGACCGGGATCGTCGGGGTGCTGCAGGAGGCCTGCGCGCACGCCGGGGTGCCGGCCGTCACGCTGTGGGCCGCCGTGCCGCACTACGTCGCGCAGCCGCCGAACCCGAAGGCCACCCTGGCCCTGATCAACAAGCTGGAGGACCTGCTCGACCTGCGGATCCCGCCGGGCGAGCTGGCCGAGGACGCCCGGGCCTGGCAGCTCGGGGTGGACCAGCTGGCGGCCGAGGACAGCGAGGTCGCCGAGTACGTGCAGCAGTTGGAGGAGGCGCAGGACACCGCGGAGCTGCCGGAGGCGTCCGGCGACGCCATCGCCCGCGAGTTCGAGCGCTATCTGCGGCGCCGCGACAACCTGGGCCCGACCGGCGAGAAGCCGGTCGCGGGTCACGCCACCGCCGAACGGCCGGCCGACCACGAACCGGGCACCCGGCCCGCCGAGGGCCCGGCCGGCGATCCCGCCGGGGACCAGGCCGGGGACGGCTCCACGGACGACCGGACGGATCCGGGCCCGGCCGGCACCGGCGCCGACGCGGGGACGGAGATCGGTGACGCGGCCTCCGACCGGGACGGGTCCGCACCCGGGTCCGGGCCGGACGGCGACGAGGACGGCGGACGGCCGGGCGTCTGAGCCCCGCCGGGACAATGCCGAAGGGGCGTCAGGACCGCGTGGTCCTGACGCCCCTTCGGCAGCTGACGGCCGCTACGGCCCTTACGGCCGTTACAGCGCGACGCCCAGCAGCGCGTCCACGGTCCGCGAGACCAGACCGGGGGCGCTGATGTCCTCGCCGCCGGTCTCCTCCTGGCGGGCGGCCCAGCGGTCGACGGCGGCCAGCGCGGCCGGTGCGTCCAGGTCCTCGGCCAGGGCGGCGCGGACCTCGGCGAGCATGCCCTCGGCGGACGGGCCGTCAGGCCGGGAGACGGCGGCCCGCCAGCGGGCGAGACGCTCGACGGCGCGCTCCAGGTCGTCCTTGGTCCACTCCCAGTCGCTGCGGTAGTGGTGCGCCAGCAGGGCCAGCCGGATCGCCGCCGGGTCGACGCCCTCGCGGCGCAGCACCGAGACGAAGACCAGGTTGCCGCGGGACTTGGACATCTTGTGCCCGTCCAGCGCGACCATGCCGGAGTGCACGTAGGCCTGCGCGTACGGGTGCTCGGCGGTCGCGACCTGGGCGTGCGCGGCGCCCATCTCGTGGTGCGGGAAGGACAGGTCGGTGCCGCCGCCCTGGATGTCGAAGGACATCCCGAGGAACTCCAGCGCGATGGCCACGCACTCGATGTGCCAGCCGGGGCGGCCGTGGCCGAGCTCGGTGTCCCAGGCGGGCTCGCCCGGGCGGGCGGCCAGCCAGAGCAGGGCGTCCAGCGGGTGCTTCTTGCCGGGGCGCTCGGGGTCGCCGCCGCGCTCGCCGAAGACCGGCAGCATCTGCTCGCGGGTGAGTCCGGAGACCGTGCCGAAGCGCGGCTCGGACTCGACCGAGAAGTAGATGTCGCCGTCCAGTTCGTACGCGGCGCCGCTCGCCAGCAGCTTCTTGACCAGCGGGACGATCCACGGGATCGACTCGACGGCGCCGATGTAGTGCGCGGGCGGCAGGATCCGCAGCGCGGTCATGTCCTCGCGGAACAGGGCGGTCTCGCGCTCGGCGAGCGCCGTCCAGTCCTGGCCGGTGGCGACGGCCCGCTCCAGCAGCGGGTCGTCCACGTCGGTGACGTTCTGCACGTAGAGGACGTCGTGGCCGGCGTCCTTCCAGACCCGCTGCACCAGGTCGAAGGTGTTGTAGGTGGCAGCGTGCCCCAGGTGGGTGGCGTCGTACGGGGTGATGCCGCAGACGTACAGGCGGGCGGTCGGGCCCTGGGGCACGACCTCTCGGACACTGCTCGTGGCGGTGTCGTGGATGCGCAGGGGGAGCCCCTGACCGGGCAGGGCGGGAACCTCGGAGGCGGGCCAGGAATGCATGGATCCGACTCTAACCTTGCGATCATTTGAAAGGCTAACCAGTCACGAGGATCGGCTTGAATCGCTTTCCGACCGAACCTGTTCGGTATCGGGTCGTATGCGCCCGAACCGGTCAGACCGGCGGCCAGGGGATCGACGGCCAGTCCGCCGACGGCAGCGGATGGCGCCCGCTGCGGCGCAGCACGGCGACCCGCTGCCGGGTGGCGTCCAGCTCGGCCTCGGTCAGGTGCGGGCGCAGCCGGTCGGCGAGCCCGGCGTCGAGGTCGGCGGCCAGCCGGTCGAGCACCTCCCGGGCCTCGTCCTGGAGGGGCTGTTCGGCCCAGCCCCAGAGCAGGGTGCGCAGTTTGCCGGGGACCGCGAAGGTCACGCCGTGGTCGATGCCGTAGATCCGGCCGTCGGCGGCGGGCAGCCAGTGGCCGCCCTTGCGGTCGGCGTTGTTGAGGACCGCGTCCAGGACGGCCAGCCGGCGCAGCCGCTGGTCGTCGCGGTGCACCAGCAGGGCGGTGCGGCCCTCCCCCACCTCGGCCCGGATGATCGGCAGCCAGCCGGGCTCGGCACCGGCCGGGTCCTGGAGGGCGAGCAGTTCGGGGGCCGCCAGGTCCGGCTCGATCCAGAGCTGGACCATCCCGGCGCCGTACGGGCCCTCGCGCAGCACGGTGGGCGGTATCAGCGGCCAGCCGGTGGCGGCGGCGAGCTCGTGCGCGGCCACCTCGCGGCCGGCCAGGGTGCCGTCGGGGAAGTCCCACAGCGGGCGCTCGCCGGTGACCGGCTTGTAGACGCAGGGGGCGGTCAGGCCGTCCAGTGCGACGGTGCAGTACAGCACCGCGTTGGAGGCGTCGGTGACCCGGCCGTGCACGGTCAGCGTGCCCGAGCGCAGCAGCTCCAAGGCGACGGCGGTGTCGGCCGCCAGGGCGGCGCTGGTCGCCGGGTCGGTGCCCGGGACGTCGGCGCCCTGCTCCCCGGCCTCCGGGGGCCGGGTGTCCTGGTCCCCGGGGGCCGGGGCGGCCGGGCCGTCCGGCTGCGGGTTCAGCGCCGGTAGCCGTTCGCGCGGGGGCACAGGTGTCCCTCCGGGTCCAGCGGGAGGTTGCAGAACGGGCAGGGCTTGCGGCCGGCGGCGACCAGGTCGAGGGCGCGCTTGGCGAAGACCCGGGCCATCGCCCCGCTGAGCCGGACCCGGAGCATGTCCGGGCCGTTCTCCTCGTCCTCCAGGGCGGCCTCGTCGTCCTCGTCCTCCTCGGTCACCGCCTGTGCCTCGACCACCAGGCACTCGTCGACGCTGTCCCAGGCCAGGGCCATGGTGCCGACCCGGAACTCCTGCTCCAGCGGGAGGTCGAGCGGGGCGGTGTCGATCAGCTCGGAGGGGGCCACGGCGGGGATCGCGGTGGAGCCGGAGCTGCGCCGCAGGGCCTCGTCCAGGACCTCGTCGACCCGTTCGGCCAACGCGGCGACCTGAGTCTTCTCCAGCAGCACGCTGGTCATCCGCCCGCGTGAGCTGGCCTGGAGGTAGAACGCGCGGGAGCCGGGCTGGCCGACCGTACCGGCCACGAACCGCTCGGGCTGGTCGTAGAAGTAGACCTGACGGGGCACTCTCTCGCTCCGGATCGGGATCGGGCAGGGGCTGTCTCTGGCCAGCCTACGGCGTACGCGGCGGGCGGGGTGCGGCAGGCCGCGGGCCCGGGGTCACGGCGCGGCAGCGGGCGCGGGGGCGCCGGTGTCGCCGCCGACCACCGCGTCCCCGGCCGCCACCGGGCCGTCGGTCCTCGGGGCGAGCGAGGCGAGACCGCCGGTGTCGCCGAGGCGCAGCAGGTACGGGCGGTGCGCGGTGTAGCGGATCGCGGTGACCGAGCAGGGCTCGACGGAGATCCGCTGGAAGTGGTCGAGGTGCAGGCCGAGCGCGTCGGCGACGACAGCCTTGATCACGTCGCCGTGCGAGCAGGCCGCCCAGACCGCGTCGGGGCCGTGCTCGGCGGCGATCCGGTCGTTCCACTCGCGGACGGCGTCCACGGTGCGGTGGCTGAGGGCGCGCAGCGACTCGCCGCCGGGGAAGGCCGCGCCCGAGGCGTGGTCCTGGACGGTGCGCCAGAGCGGTTCCTTGGCCAGCTCGGCGAGCGGGCGGCCGGTCCAGTCGCCGTAGTGGCACTCGCCGAGGCGCTCGTCCAGGGCGGGGGCGCCGAGTTCCGGGCGGGCGGCGAGCAGCGGTTCCAGGGTCTGCCGGCAGCGCTCCAACGGGCTGGAGACGACTGCGGCGAGCGGGATCCCGTCGAGTCTGGCGGGCAGCTCGGCGGCCTGGGCCCGTCCGGTGTCGTCGAGGTCGACGCCGGGGGTCCAGCCGGCCAGGACGCCGGCCGTGTTGGCGGTGGAGCGGCCGTGGCGGACGAGCAGCAGGGTGGGCATGCGGCCTAGCGTACGGCGTGCGGGCGGCCGGGTGCGCCGGGTGGTCGGCTCGTGCGCTTTCGGTGGAGGTGACGGCTGTTCGCGCGTCCGGGCGGGACAATGGACGAATGATCGTCGACAGCGCCGTCTACCGGGACGGCCACCGCACCGAGGGGCCTGACGACCTCTCGGACGCTCTGGACGCCGCCCGGGCGGCCGGGGACAGCTTCCTGTGGATCGGGCTGGCCGACCCGACCAGCGAGGAGTTCGACCTGGTCAGCGCCGAGTTCGGGCTCCACCCGCTGGCGGTGGAGGACGCCGTGGCGGCCCACCAGCGGCCGAAGCTGGAGGAGTACGAGGACTCGCTGTTCATGGTCCTCAAGACGGCCGGCTACCACCCCGAGGACCACTCGCTGAGCGTCGGCGAGGTGATGGTGTTCCTCGGCGACTCGTACGTGATGACGATCCGGCACGGCGCGGACAGCCCGCTGAAGGGGGTGCGGGCGGAGCTGGAGAAGCAGCCCGAGCTGCTGAGGCAGGGCCCGGCCGCGGTGCTGTACGCGGTCTTCGACCTGGTGGTGGACAGCTACCTGGACCTGGCCACCGAGCTCCAGGGCGACCTGGACCAGCTGGAGGCGGACGTCTTCGCGCCGGGCCGGGCGCGGGGGGTGGCCGAGCGGATCTACAGCTTCAAGCGCGAGGCGATGCGGTTCCGGCGGGCCACCCTGCCGCTCCAGGAGCCGGCCGCCCGCCTGGTGGGCGAGGGGATGCGGTTCGTCCCGGAGAAGCTGCGCCCGTACCTGCGGGACGTGGCGGACCACCTGAACCGGGTCAACGAACTGGTCGAAGGCCTGGACCGGCTGCTCTCCGACATCCTGAACGCCAACCTGGCCCAGGTGAGCGTGCAGCAGAACGACGACATGCGGAAGATCTCGGCCTGGGCGGCGCTGGCCGCGGTGCCGACGCTGATCGCGGGGATCTACGGGATGAACTTCGACCACATGCCGGAGCTACGGCAGGTGTGGGGGTACCCGGCGGTGCTGGCCCTGATGGGCGGGGTGTGCCTGTGGCTGCACCGCGCCTTCAAGCGGGCCGGCTGGCTGTAGCGCGGCGGGCCGCCCGTCCCGTCCCCTCCGGCGGAGGCAGGAAACGGGACGGGACTGAACGGAACGGAACGGAACGGGACGGCCGCGGTGGGCCGCGGGTCAGGCCAGGTTGGCCAGTTCCAGCGCCTCCACGCCGGTGCGCAGCGCGGTGATCCGCTCGTCCAGGGTGAAGCCGGCCGGGGCGAGGGTGAGGGTGGTGACGCCCGCGTCGGCGTAGGCCTGCATGCGGTCCGCGATCCGCTCCTTGGTGCCGAGCAGGGCGGTGGAGTCGATCAGGTCGTGCGGGACGGCGGCGGCGGCGCCGGCGTAGTCCCGGGCGAGGTACTTCTCCTGGATCTCGTCGGCGGCCTGCTCGTAGCCCATGCGGCGGGTGAGCTGGTTGTAGAAGTTCTTGTCCTTGCTGCCCATGCCGCCGATGTAGAGGGCGGCGTAGGAGCGCTGGGAGTCGGCGGCGGCCTTGACGTCCTCGCCGACCGAGATCGCGACGGTCGGGCAGAGGTCGAAGCCGTCGAGGTCCTGCCCGGCCTTGGCGCGGCCGGCCTTCAGCGGGTCGATCGACAGCGCGGCGTGCTCGGGGGCGAAGAAGATGCCGAGCCAGCCGTCGGCGATCTCGCCGGTCTGCTCGAGGTTCTTCGGGCCGATCGCGGCGATGTACAGCGGGATGTGCTCGCGCACCGGGTGGACCGTGAGCTTGATCGGCTTGCCGGGGCCGCCGGGCAGCGGGAGGGTCCAGTTGGCGCCCTCGTGGACCAGCCGCTCGCGGGACATCGCCTTGCGGATGATCTCCACGTACTCGCGGGTGCGGGCCAGCGGCTTGTCGAACTTGACGCCGTACCAGCCCTCGGAGACCTGCGGGCCGGAGACGCCGAGGCCGAGCCGGAACCGGCCGCCGGAGAGGGTGTCCAGGGTGGCGGCGGTCATCGCGGTCATCGCGGGGGTGCGGGCCGGGATCTGGAAGATCGCCGAGCCGACGTCGATCCGCTCGGTCTTCGCGGCGACGAAGCTGAGCACGGTGGCGGCGTCCGAGCCGTAGGCCTCGGCGGCCCAGCACACCGAGTAGCCGAGGCGGTCGGCCTCCTGGGCGACGGCGATGTTGTCGGCGTCCATGCCGAGTCCCCAGTAGCCGAGGTTGATCCCGAGTCGCATATGGGTGCCAAGCCTTCCAGTCGGTCCGTGGCGTGAGGGTAACCCCGCCGTCGGCAGTCATGCTACTGGCCGGTAGCTGTGGGCTGCGTCACCTGGACGAGTACGGCGCGAAACCGCCACAACGCGCCCCGCCCCAGGGGCGCGCGCGGCGTGTGCGCGGGTCTTACGGGGTTGCCCGGGGGTGTGACCGCTACGCTCAGCCGACAGGGGGGAGGACGCCTCCCGCCTCCGCGTTCACCTGCGTGTTCGTCAGTTGGCGAAAGGGCCGGCCGGATGGAACAGCGTCACCTCGGACGGACCGGGCTGCGGGTCTCCCGCCTCGGTCTGGGCACCATGACCTGGGGCCGGGACACCGACGAACACGAGGCGGCCGAACAGCTCAAGGTCTTCGTCGACGCCGGCGGCACCCTGGTCGACACCGCCGACGTGTACGCCGACGGCGGCGCCGAGTACCTGATCTCCCGGCTCACCGACAGCCTGGTCCCCCGCTCCGAGCTGGTCATCGCCACCAAGGCGGGCAGCGTCCCCGGCACCGACCGCCGCTTCGACGGCTCCCGCGGCCACCTGCTGGCCGCCCTCGACGCCTCGCTGCGCCGGCTCGGCACCGACCACGTCGACCTGTGGCAGGTGCACGCCTTCGACCCGGCCACCCCCACCGAGGAGACCCTGCACGCCCTGGACCTCGCGGTCGCCTCCGGCCGCGCCCGGTACGTGGGCGTCTCCAACTTCAGCGGCTGGCAGCTCGCCAAGGCCGCCACCTGGCAGCACGGCGGCCGGGGCCGGGTCCCGCTCGCCGGCACCCAGATGGAGTACTCGCTCCTCCAGCGCGGCATCGAACGCGAACTGCTGCCCGCGGCCCTGGACGCCGGCCTCGGCCTGCTCGCCAGCTCCCCGCTCGGCCGCGGCGTGCTCACCGGCAAGTACCGGCACGGCGTACCGCCCGAGTCGCGCGGCGCCTCCGCCCACCTGTCCGGCTTCGTCCAGCCGTACCTGGGCGACCGCTCGCGCCGGATCGTCGACGCCCTCGCCACCGCCGCCGACGGGCTCGCCAGCAGCCCGCTGGCGGTCGCCCTCGCCTGGGTCAGGGACCGGCCCGGCGTGGCGAGCGCGCTGGTCGGCGCCCGGAACGCGACCCAGCTGCTGGCGGCGCTGTCGGTGGAGGCCCTTACGCTTCCGGGTGAGATCCGCGGCGCGCTGGACGATGTATCGGCCCCACTGCGCCGCTACCCGGACCAGGGCTGGACGGAGCTGTAGCGCCGGCTGTGAGGAGCGTACCCATGACCGAAGCGGCGAGCAGCGAGACCGTACCCACCCCCGCCGGCGAGGAGCAGCGGGCCGGCGCGGTCGCCGCCCTCGCGGAGGCGATCCGGGCGGTCGGGCACGGCGGCGCCGCCGACGGCCCGGACGACGGCGCCCCGGCCGCGCCCGGGCCGGCCACCGACGAGCAGCGCGCCGCCGCCCTGCGGGCCGCCGCCGAGGTACTCGCCTCCGGCGGCGCGCCCGCCGCGCTGGCCCCCGCCGCCGTCGCCGAGCTGGGCGAGGGCGCCGCCGAGGCGCTGAAGGCGGACCCGTGGGCCGTCCTCGGCCTGCCCGGGGTGCGCCCCGACCAGGCGGACGGCTTCGCCCGCGGACTGCTCGGCCCGCAGGCCGGACCGGGCGACCCGCGCCGGGCCCAGGCGCTGGTGCCCTGGCTGCTGGAGCAGGCCGCCCTGCGCGGCCACTCCGCGCAGGAGATCGGCGAGGTGGCCGCCGGCCTGGAGCGGCTCGGCGTGCCGGACCCGGCCGCGGCCCTGCAGACGGTCGTGGTGGACGGCCTGGTGATGGCGTTCCAGGAGGAGCTCCCCGGCCGCCCCGGCGCCGACGACGAGGAGGAGCCGCCCACCCGGACCGTCCTGGCCCTGGAGCGCCTGGCGCTGGCCGAGGAGAGCCTGGCGGACGGCCTGGTCCGGGTGCTCTCCACCTTCACCCCCGGCACCGACGACGAGGCCGGCCCGGCCGGGGACGCACCGGAGCCGGCGGCGGAGCCGGAGGACCACGCGGCGTCGGAGGACCAGGAGGGGTCGGAGGACCAGGAAGGGTCGGAGGCGCCGGTGGCCGCCGACGGGGAGCGCCCCGCCGCCGCCGCGCCCGGCCCGGCGGCCTGGGCGGCCGCGGCCGACGCGGCCCCGACCTCCTCCGCCACCGCGCTGCTGCGCGCCGTCGCCGACAGCGCGCTGGTGGTCCACACCGGTGGTGAGGCGGCCCGGGCCGAGCCGGCCGCCCTGCTGGACGCCGCGCACCGCCTCGGGCTGCGGGCCTGGGCCGCCACCTGGACCGAGCAGGGCCGCGACAGCCTGGCCGGGCTGCTCCCCGGCTCCCCCGCCGCCGAGCGGGTGGCCGTGCTGTCCGAGCTGCTGTCCGGCGCCGCCGGTCCCGGCCGGGCCGGGGACGGCTCGCTCGCGCTGGACCTGCTGGTGGTCCTGGACGCGCCGCTGCTGGACGTCGAGCAGGCCGCCACCCTGCTGGAGGCGGTCGCCGACGGCACCCGGCTCGTCCTCAGCGGCGACCCCGGCCAGCTCTGGTCGGCCGGGCCCGGCCGGTTCTTCGCCGATCTGCTGGCCGCCAAGCTCTGCCCGGCGGTGGCCTCCCGGACCCCGGACTTCGGCCCGATCGGCGAGCTGGTCTCCGGCATCGGGATCGGCGAGCTGCTGACCGTCGAGGCGCCCGAGAAGGAGGTGGTGATCCTCGGGGCCAAGGACGGCGCCGAGGCGGTCCACCGGGCCGTGCAGCTGCTCGGCGACTCCATCCCGCGCGCGCTCGGCATCCCCGCCGAACAGACCGTGCTGCTCACCCCCGGGCACGGTGGCGACGCCGGCACCCGGGCGCTCAACGCGGCCGCCAAGGCCCGGCTGAACCCGGGCCCGGGCCGGTTCGGCGGCTTCGACCCGGGCGACCGGGTGGTGTTCTCGCCGTCCTTCGGGGTCGCCCGGCCCGGCCGGGTGCTCGACGGCGACGCGGCCGGCCTGCACCTGGAGCTGGCGGACGGCGAGCGGGTCACGCTCTCCCCCGCCGAGACCTCCGGGCTGCGCCACGGCTGGGCACTCACCGCCCACCAGGCCGTCGGACGGCGCTGGCCGGCGGCGGTCGTCGTGCTGCCGCCGGACGGGGCGGCGGGTCTGACCAGGCAGTGGGTCTACACCGCCTTCGGCCGGGCCGAGCGGCATCTGTCGGTGGTACACGCGGCCGGGCAGGCACTGGCGCAGGCCGTCGCCGAGCGTCCCGCCCAGCCGCGCGGCACCCGGCTGCGCGCCATCCTGGCCGAGCACGCCGAGCAGGCGTAGCGCACCGGCGGCCGGCGGGTCACCGCCGGCCGCCGGGCGTCGCGGCCCACCGGCAGGCCCCGCACACTGTGGCCGAAATACACTGCCTCCTGGTCGGGGGGCACCCGGCCACGACCAGACCCAGGGGGCAGGATGGACCGCAGCACGGCCGAGGCCCGGCCGATCGACTTCACGGTGGCGCCACCGCAGGCCCGCCCGCTCGGCGTCGCCTGGATCCACGGCTCGCCGTCGGCGAAGCACAACACCGACCCCGACATCCAGGTGCACGCCTACGACGAGCACACCTTCATCCTCCGCCAGAACATGGCGGTCGACTACGAGGGGCCGTTCCTGTTCCTGCTCCTCGGCAACGAACGGGCCGTACTGATCGACACCGGCGCGACCGCGTCCGCCGAGTTCTTCCCGCTGCGGCGGGTCGTCGACGAGCTGGTCGCGCAGTGGCTGGCCGCGCACCCCCGCGACGGCTACGGGCTGCTGGTGCTGCACTCGCACGGGCACGGCGACCACGTCGCGGGCGACCCGCAGTTCGCCGGGCGGCCGGACACCGTGGTGGTACCGGCCGCTGCGGAGAGCGTGCGGGAGTTCTTCGGCTTCACCGAGGACCCCGACCGGGTGGCCCTGGTCGACCTCGGCGGCCGGGTGCTGGAGTGCCTGGCCACCCCGGGCCACCACGAGGCCGCCGTCACCTACTACGACCCGCCGACCGGTCTGCTGTTCACCGGCGACACCGTGTACCCGGGGCGGCTGTACGTGGCGGACTGGGCCGCCTTCGGCCGCTCCATCGACCGGCTGATCGCGTTCGCGGCCGACCGTCCCGTCACCCACCTGCTCGGCTGCCACATCGAGATGACCACCGAGCCGGGCGTGGACTACCCGATCAGGACCACCTACCAGCCGGACGAGCCGCCGCTGGAGCTGCCCGTCGGCCGTCTCCTGGACATCCGCCGGGCGATCGACGAGATCGGCGACCGGGAGGGCCGGCACCCCTACCCGGACTTCGTCATCTGCCGCTGAACCGGGCCGGCGCCCGGCCGTCCGCGAGCGGCCGGAGCGGCGGTGAGGGCCCGGAGCAACGGTGGCGGGCGCAGCGGTGAGGGGTGGGAGCAGCGGTGAGGGGCGGGGACGCGACCGCCGGCGTCCCCGCCCCTCACCGTGCGGCTCGCGCCGCCGCCGCGCTCAGAGCTCCGCTTCGAAGCCGTCCAGCTCGTCGTCGTAGACCTCGCTGACGTCGAAGCGGCAGATCAGCAGCTGCGGGTCGAGGCCGTCGAAGGGCTCGGGCAGCCACTCGCCGGGCTCGGCCGGCTCGGCGGCCGACACCCAGAGCGTGGAGTCGCCCTCCTCGAGGCCGAACTCCTCCGCCCTGGCGGCAATCTCGTCCGGCTCGTACTCGCCGAACAGCACCCCGATGGCAGCTGTCACGGCGTCCCCGGACCCGCCGCCCGGGGTGAGGCTGCTGTCCACCCGCTCGGCCTGGGACCGCAGCCGGGACGGGTCGGCGACCAGGTAGTCGCGGCGGATCAGCACGCTGATCGCCTCGGGCTGGTCGGGGCCGTGGTAGGCACCACCGGCCTCGTCGCCGGGGACCTCGAAGGGGGTGACCTCGTCGTAGGCCTCGTAGAGAAGTTGATCGTAGGCGATGGCCGCCGCGGCGAGCTCCTCGTAGGCAGTGACCACAGCGGGTTCGCCGGCTTCGGTGGCGCTCGAAACTGCTTCCAGGTGGCGATCGATTGCGGCCTTGACCGCCTCGGCGGCGGCGCGTACCTCGTTGACGGTGAGCTGCGCGGCATCAGACATGGTGCAGACGCTATCCCCACCCGGCGGCGACACGCACAGCGGTTGTCACCTACAGCCGTTAATTCCGGGCAAGTTACCCCCCGATGTCCGATCCGCTCCGTTCTGTTCCGGAGCGTACCTCGGGCGGAACGGGTGATTCCGGGGGTCGGCGGCCCGCCTCGGGGTATCTCGTCCACAGTCGAAAACTGATGGACGATCAGCCCCGACCGGCGGCAGGCTCGGCGGACGACCGGGACACCGGACGGCCGGACGGCCCGGCGGAGGGTGCATGGAAGGGAGCACGGCTCCGCCCGGGGGCCGTACCGCCCGGGCCGGGCAGGTTGTCCGCGGCAGGCTCTAGGCTTGCCGACAGCCGAAAACGCAGGAGGAGAGACTTGACGCCACCCAAGCTGACCCGGCAGCCGGAGTACGAGTACCAGTCCCTGCGGCTGCCGCGCGGGACCACCCGCAACGCGGCCCGCCAGCTGCTCACCGAGCACGCCGAGTACGGGCACTGGGAGCTGGACCGCCTGCGGCTGTTCCCGGACGGCAGCCGGACCGTCCTGCTCCGGCGCCGAATCATCCGGCAGGTGCGCAGCAGCTGGTAGCCCGGCGGCCGGTCCCGGGGTGGCCCGGCGGCCGCGCCAGCACGGCGCTCCCCGGTGCCCGGTGCCCGCACGCCCGGCGCCGGAAGGACCTGATGCCCGCAGCGCCCGGTGCCGCAGAGGCGCGGTGCCACAAGGCCCGCTGCCCGCAGCCGCGAGGGGACGGCTGCGGGCAGGTGACGAGGTCCGTCAGGCCCCTGCGGGCGCGGTCAGGCCGCGGCCCGGGCCCGGCGGTAGAGCACGCCGCCGCCGAGCAGCATCAGGGCGCCGGTGCCCGCCAGCAGCCCCACGCCGTCGGCGCCGGTGGAGGCGAGCTGACCGCCCGAGCTGGCCGGGGCGGCGTGCGCGGAGGTGTCCGACACCGGGGTGACGGCCGTGCCGCCGGAGCCGGTCTGCGTACCGGGGCCGTTGGAGTCGCCCGAGCCGCCACCGCTGCGGTCCGTGCCGGTGCCCGGGGTGCCGGTACCGGGCGGCTGGCTCGGCGGGGTCTGGGTGGGGGGCGTCTGGGTGGGGGGCGTCTGGGTGGGCGGCGGGTTGTGGCCGCCCGGGTGGTCCGGCGGGCAGTCCTCACCGGCCGGGGGCGTGCTGGGCGGGGCGGGGTGGGCCGGCACCGGGTGGCTGTGGTTGGCGCAGTCGTTGCCGAAGGCGGGGTTGCCGACGCCGACCACGTTGACCGAGTTGCCGCAGGCGTCCACCGGGATGTCGATCGGGGCCTGTACGCCGTTGCCCGAGGCGACCCCCGGCGAGCCGTGGGTGGCGCCGCTCGCCGCCGCGCCGCCCGCGTGGGCCGCCGGGGGGGTGCTGCGGTTCTGCGCGGCGTTGCCGCACTTGTTGCCGAAGGCCGGGTTGAGCAGGCCGACGACGTCGACGGTGTTGCCGCAGGCGTTGACCGGGACGTCGACCGGGACCTGCACCGCGTTCCCCGAGCCGACGCCCGGCGAGTTCGCCGCCACGCCCTGGGCCTCGCTGCCGGCGGCATAGGCGTAGCCCGCCGTCGAGGCCAGCACACTGCCGGTGGCGACGGCAGTGAGGAGGCCCTTCTTAGCGACCTGTCGCAATTGACTCCCCTGACTTCTGTACTTGTCGGAATTCCCGACGAATCAATCCGCCGGTACTCCGGACAACGACGGCGGACCGAGAAGGTTGAGCCGGACGGACGCATTTCCTCCGATCGAGTGAAGTCCTTAACAGCCCGTCGCATTGACGGCGTCACCCTCCCCCGGAACTCACCCGGTCGGGCGGCCCGCCGACGGCTGCCACCGGGCGGACACGGCTGCGCGGACACGGTCATCCGGACACCGCCGGCGCACACGGCTGCGCCCCTGAGCCGCGGATCCTCGGCTCAGGGGCGCATCGGTCGACGGACCGTCATCAGCTGACCGTCATCGGTGGCGCGGTCGACCGGCCCGCAGGCCGGGACCGGCTCAGAAGTTCTGGCAGTTGTTGCCGAACGCCGGGTTCAGCAGCCCGATCACGCTGATGGTGTTGCCGCAGACGTTGACCGGCACGTGCACCGGGACCTGGACCTGGTTGCCCGACAGCACGCCCGGGGAGCCGACCGCCGCACCGTGCGCGGTGGCGCCGCCGTGGGCGGACGCCATGCCCGCGCCGGCGAGCACCAGGCCACCGGCGGCGGCGGTGACAGCGGCGATCTTCTTGACCTTCATGGTTCCTCCTGGTCGATTCCGCAGCCGTTCTCGTGACTGCATATGGGTGAACGAGGGCGTGGCGAACGGGGTACGGAGCCGATCACCCATTCACTCTCAGCGGTGACAGTTCGCATATGTGATCGACGGAGAATTCCAAGCAGTATCGTTTCTTCATCCGCGTGTCGGACTGTCCCAAATCATCAGCTCCGACAATGCGCACGGCCCGCCCCGGAGCACCGGGGCGGGCCGTCGTCGAGCAGCCGGGGCCGGGCGGCGGGCCGCCAGGCAGGAGTCCCGGCGGGCGCTCCGGCGGGACTCTCAGGGGGGCCTGTCAGCAGGCGTCGAGGAAGCGGTCCAGCACCCGCACCCCGAACTTCAGGCCGTCCACCGGCACCCGCTCGTCCACACCGTGGAACATCCCGGCGAAGTCCAGGTCCGGCGGCAGCTGCAGCGGCGCGAAGCCGAAGCAGCGGATGCCGAGGTCCTGGAAGGACTTGGCGTCGGTGCCGCCCGACAGGCAGTACGGCACCGCGCGGGCGATCGGGTCCTCAGCCCGCAGGGCCAGCTGCATGGCGTCCACCAGGGCGCCGTCGAAGCTGGTCTCGATCGCCTTGTCGGTGTGCAGGCTCTCGCGCTTCACCCGGGGGCCGAGCACGCTGTCCAGCTCGGCCAGGAACTCCTCCTCGTAGCCGGGCAGGAAGCGGCCGTCCACGTGCGCGGTGGCCTGGCCGGGGATGACGTTCACCTTGTAGCCGGCGCCGAGCATGGTCGGCTGGGCGGTGTTGCGCAGCGTGGTGCCGATCATCTTGGCGATGCCGCCGAGCACCCGGAGGGTCTCGTCCATGTTCTCCGGGTCGAGCTGCACCCCGAGCGCGTCCGAGAGCTCGTCCAGGAAGGCCCGGACGGTCTTGGTGATCCGCAGCGGGAACTTGTGCCGGCCGAGCCGGGCGACCGCCTCGCACAGCTCGGTGATGGCGTTGTCGTCGTTCTCCATCGACCCGTGCCCGGCCCGGCCCTCGACCGTGAGCCGCATCCAGTGCATGCCCTTCTCGGCGGTCTCCACCAGGTACAGCCGGACGTCGTCGTTGACCGTGAAGGAGAAGCCGCCGACCTCGCCGATGCCCTCGGTCACGCCCTCGAACAGGCCCGGGTGCTTGTCGACCAGGTGGCGGGCGCCGTAGGTGCCGCCCGCCTCCTCGTCCGCGACGAAGGCCAGCACCAGGTCGCGCGGGGGCTTGCGGCCGGTGCGCAGCCGGTCGCGGACCACCGCCAGGGTCATCGCGTCCATGTCCTTCATGTCGACCGCACCGCGGCCCCACACGCAGCCGTCGGCGATCTCCCCGGCGAACGGGTCGTACGTCCAGTCCGCGGCGTTGGCCGGGACCACGTCGAGGTGCCCGTGGATCAGCAGGCCGGGACGGGAGCGGTCCTCGCCCTCGATCCGCACCACGGTGGACGCCCGTCCCTTGGCCGACTCGATGATCGTCGGCTCCAGCCCGAACTCGGCCAGCTGCTCCGCGACGTACTCGGCCGCCTTGCGCTCGCCGGGGCCCGAACCGTCCCCGTAGTTGCTGGTGTCGATCCGGATCAGGTCACGGCAGATCTCGGCGACCTCCGACTCCGCCGTCACCCGCGCGGCATCCGCCTGGTCCGCCCTCGACTCGCTCACGGTCACTCCTCGTCTCTGCGGCGTCTACGCAACCCGTACCCGTGGCACTCCTGCTCACGACCCCCGGCCCGGCCGGGCACCACGGGCACCCTGCGGCCATCCTCCCCCGCCGGCCGCCCGCACCCAAGAGCGAATTTCCCGGCGCCGGGCGGGCGGCGGCCCGGGCGGGAACGGTTTTGGGTCCGCAAGCGGATCTTTGCTACAGTTACGGAGTCAGCGCGGCGGAGAGCAGCGAGGACGAAACACCCGGTCCGGGTGGCGGAATGGCAGACGCGCTAGCTTGAGGTGCTAGTGCCCTTTATCGGGCGTGGGGGTTCAAGTCCCCCCTCGGACACAGACTGCTTGTCGATGTCGGCGAGCCAATGCGGGTCAGGAGCAATCCTGACCCGCATTTTGCGTTGCGCGTGGTTGTACGGCGGCGCGGGAGCCTCAGCGGGTGGTGACGAGCAGGCCGCGGCTGCGCAGCACGCGGCGTTCGATCGGGGAGAAGATCAGTAGGTCGATGGCGACGCCGACGACCAGGATCAGGATGATGCCGAGGAGGACGCCCGACATGTCGGAGAATTCGCGTTGGTTCTCGAGGTAGCGGCCGAGGCCGACGCCGAGGTCGGGGGAGGCGGCGATGAGTTCGGCGGCCATCAGGGAGCGCCAGGAGAACGCCCAGCCCTGTTTGAGGCCGGCGAGGTAGCCGGGGAGGGCGGCGGGCAGCAGGACGTGGCGGGCGCCGGCGAGGCCGGTGGCACCGAGGGTGCGGCCGGCCCGCAGGTAGATCGGCGGGACCTGGTCGATGCCGGAGATCAGGCCGTTGGCGATGGAGGGGACGGCGCCGAGCAGGATGACGGCGTACATCGCGGAGTTGTTGATGCCGAGCCAGATGACGGCGGCGGGGACCCAGGCGACCGAGGGCAGTGACTGCAGGCCGGAGAGCACCGGGCCGAGTGCGGCGCGGATCGGCTTGACCCGGGCGACCAGCAGGCCGATCGGGGTGCCGATGGCGACGGCGGCGAGGAAGCCGGACAGGCCGCGCCACAGGCTGGTCCAGATGATCGAGAAGAGTGTGCCCGCGTACCAGAGCTTGGTCAGTGACTGCCAGACCTCGCCGGGGCTGGGGAGTTTGTCGGTGGTGGTGAGTTCCAGGGTGACGGCGAGTTGCCAGACGCCGAGGACCAGCAGGATGCCGAGGACCGGCGGCAGCACTTTCTGGCGCAGCGCCTGGGTGAGGGGGGTGCGTTGGATCTGGACGGTTTCGAGGGCGTCGAGGCCGGCTTCGACGGTGGCGGAGTCGGTGGGTTCCTTGGTGAGGGTGGTGTCAGTGCTGGACATGGCGGCGGATCTCCCCACGCAGTTCTTCGGTGATCTCGATGGACAGATCGGCGACGCCGGTGGATTCGATGCGGCGTGGCTGTGGCAGGTCGATGTGCCATTCGCGGGCGATCCGGCCGGGGCGGGAGGAGAGGAGGACGACGCGTTGGGCGAGGCGGACGGCCTCGCGGACGTTGTGGGTGACGAACAGGACGGTCAGTCGGCGTTCGGCCCAGATGCGGGTGATCTCGTCGTGGAGTACGTCGCGGGTGATGGCGTCGAGTGCGGCGAAGGGTTCGTCCATCAGGAGGACGTTGCCGCCCTGGGCGAGGGAGCGGGCGAGTGCGACGCGCTGGCGCATGCCGCCGGAGAGTTCGTGGATCCGTTTGCGGTGGGAGCCGCCGAGGCGGACCAGTTCCAGGAGGCGTTCGGCTTCGGGGCGGCGTCGGTCGCGGGGGACGCCTGCCAGGCGCAGGGCGAGTTCGATGTTCTTGCCGGCGGTGAGCCAGGGGAACAGTGCGTGGTCCTGGAACATCAGTGCGGGCCGTCCGCCGGGCACCTCGATGGTGCCGGAGGTCGGCCGGTCGAGCCCGGCGACCAGGT